>JAGCTJ010000073.1 GCA_017963665.1 Lachnospiraceae bacterium
CAACGTGGGTGGGAAGACATCCGCCGGGCTGTGCACAAACGATAGTGGCGGCACCCGGGTGGATGAGCGCTATCATTTCGCCCGTGAGGAACCATCCCTCCCCGGTCTGGTTACCGATAGATACTATATCCGATGCATTCTTTGCAGTTTCGTTGATGTTAGCGGGGGGATCGAAATGTTTGCTTCGTTTACATTCACGAACCGTGGTCGCCCTGAAAATGTTCACCGCTTTTATGCCAAGACCTGCGATAACGGCGGATTTCTTGGGAGTGCCAAGGAACTTGAATTTAAACTCCTGATTCTTAAAGCAGTAGAGCATGAAGTCCATAAGATCGGGAACGACAGCTTCCGCACCTTCCGCTTCGAGAAGTTCGACAACATGGTTGTTTGCGGTGGGAGAGAACTTAACAAGAATCTCGCCTACAACGCCGACTCTGGGCTTTTTGATGTCCAGTGTTTCGATGGCATCGAATTCTCTTATCATCTCTTTACACATACGCTTGTAGGTAAAGAAGCTTACATGCTTTCTGCAAAGGAATTTTCTGCACTTTTCAACCCATTTTTGATGAATCGCGTCTGTAGTTCCTTTTACTTTCTCGTAAGGACGCATGCGGTAAACGCAGCGCTCAAAAATATCACCGAACAATACGGCATAGATGCCGCGAAGGATGAGCGGGAGCTTAAGCTTAAATCCGGGTTGAGGTTCAAGTCCGGATAAGTTAAGAGATATGACCGGAATGTGTTCAAGCCCTGCCTTTTTAAGGGCGCGTCTTATAAATCCGATGTAGTTTGTGGCACGACATCCGCCGCCTGTCTGAGTGATGATAAGTGCAACTTTGTTAAGATCATATTTGCCCGATTCAAGTGCCTGCATCATTTGTCCCACAACGAGGAGTGAGGGATAGCATGCGTCGTTGTTTACGTATTTAAGTCCGCAATCGATGGCGGAACGGTTGTCGTTGTCGAGGACTACGAAGTTGTAACCCGCGTTGTTGAATGCCGTCTCGAGAAGATCGAAGTGTATCGGAGACATCTGAGGGCAAAGGATGGTGTATTCTCTGCGCATCTCTTCGGTGAACTTCACTTTGTTTATGGCACTTGAGCGTATAGTACGTTCATAGTGGCGAAGTTCTCTTACTCTGATCGCCGAAAGAAGAGATCTTATTCTGATACGTGCGGATCCGAGGTTATTTACTTCGTCTATCTTAAGGCAGGTATATATCTTGTCCGATCCGGAAAGGATGTCGTTCACCTGATCGGTCGTAACGGCATCGAGACCGCAACCGAAGGAGTTGAGCTGTACAAGTTCAAGGTTTTCTACCGTCTTTACGTAACTTGCCGCAGCATAAAGACGTGAGTGATACATCCATTGGTCGGATACGATCAAAGGTCTCTCGGGTTTTCCGAGATGCGAAACGCTGTCCTCTGTAAGAACCGCAACACCGTAAGAGGTGATGAGTTCGGGAATGCCGTGATTTATCTCGGGATCGACATGGTAAGGACGTCCTGCGAGCACGATACCCTTTCTTCCTGTCTCATTGAGGTACTTTATAACTTCCTCGCCCTTTTTCTGCATATCTCTGTGAGCGTTGTTGAGCTCGTCAAATGCCACGCAAACGGCATCGATTATTTCTGATTCGGGAATCTCCTTAAACTCGAGAGTGAGCGCATGTGCGATCGTTTCTTTTGACTTAAACGACATGAACGGATTGCGGAAGCGAACCTGTCCGGAACTGATCTCATCGACGTTGTTCTTTATATTCTCGGAATAAGAAGTAACGATGGGGCAGTTGTAGTGGTTGTTCGTGTCTCTTATCTCGTCTCTTTCATAGAAGATAGCCGGATAGAAGATGAAATCGGGCTGCTTTTCGATAAGCCACTTGATGTGACCGTGCGCAAGCTTTGCGGGATAGCATTCCGATTCACTGGGGATCGATTCGATACCGAGTTCGTAAATGTTGTGACTTGATAAAGGTGAAACGATGACTCTGTAACCGAGGCGGGTGAAGAACGTATGCCAGAAAGGATAGTTCTCGTACATGTTAAGTACTCTCGGAATACCTACGGTTCCTCTGGGAGCCTCATCCTCGGGAAGAGATTCATAGTTAAAATATCTCTTTAACTTGTAATCAAAGAGATTGGGTATATTGTCTTTGTTTTTCTGCTTTCCGATTCCTCTTTCGCAGCGGTTTCCGGAGATGTAGCTTCGACCGCCGGAGAATCTGTTTACAGTAAGACGACAGGAGTTGGTACAGCCTTTGCACTTTGCCATGCTGGTTTCAAAGCGAAGATTGTTAATGTCGTCAAAAGAAAGCATCTTTGTCTCATAGTCATCGGTGTAACGTTCACGAGCGATGAGCGCAGCACCGAAAGCGCCCATGATACCTGCGATATCGGGGCGGATTGCTTTACAGTCTGCAACCTTTTCAAAACTTCTTAAAACGGCATCGTTGTAGAACGTACCGCCCTGTACGACGATGTTCTTTCCAAGTGAAGATGCATCGGAAACTTTTATTACTTTAAAGAGTGCGTTCTTTATAACGGAATAAGCAAGTCCGGCCGAGATGTCGTCAACACCTGCGCCTTCTTTTTGCGCCTGTTTAACTTTCGAATTCATGAATACGGTACATCTGGTACCAAGATCTATGGGATGTTTTGCAAAAAGTGCTTCCTTTGCAAAGTCTTTTACAGCGTAATTGAGAGATTTCGCAAATGTTTCGATAAAGGAACCGCAGCCGGAAGAACAAGCCTCGTTTAAGAGGACCGAATCAACGGTCTGATTCTTTATCTTGATGCATTTCATGTCCTGTCCGCCGATATCGAGGATACAGTCCACGTCGGGCTCGAAGAATGCTGCCGCATAATAATGGGCAACGGTTTCAACTTCGCCGTCATCAAGCATAAATGCGGATTTCATGAGTTCTTCACCGTAACCGGTAGAACAGGAGCGAACGATCTTGACTCCTTCGGGCATCATCTTATAGATGTCTTTTAAAGCATCTATGGCAGTCTGAAGGGGAGATCCGTTGTTGTTTGAGTAAAAAGAATGAAGAAGAGTTCCGTCTTCGCCTACAACCGCGATCTTGGTGGTGGTGGAACCTGCGTCGATACCAAGGAAACATTTACCGTGGTACGAAGAAAGGGAACCTTTCTTTACACAGGCTTTCTCGTGACGGGTCTTAAACTCTTCATAATCTGCTTCGTCTTTAAAGAGGGGCTCCATACGGGCAACTTCAAAATCCATCTTAATGCCTTTTTGGAGCATATCGATCATCTCACTTAAATCCACCGATACGTCTTCTTTTGCATTCAAAGCGGAGCCCATCGCTGCAAAAAGATGGGAACGACCTGTGTCAACAACGTGCTCGTCATCAAGTTTAAGTGTTCTTATGAAAGCTGCTTTAAGTTCGGATAAGAAGTGAAGAGGACCGCCGAGGAAAGCTACGCGTCCTCTGATGGGCTTACCGCAGGCAAGACCTGAAATGGTCTGATTTACAACAGCCTGGAAAATGGATGCCGAAAGGTCTTCTTTTGTGGCACCGTCGTTTATCAAAGGCTGAATGTCAGACTTTGCGAATACACCGCATCTTGCGGCAATGGTATATAAAGAATTGTAAGATTTTGCATATTCATTAAGACCTGAAGCATCGGTCTGCAAAAGTGATGCCATCTGGTCTATGAAAGAACCCGTTCCGCCGGCACATATACCGTTCATACGCTGCTCAACGGTACCGCCTTCGAAATAGATTATCTTTGCATCCTCACCCCCCAACTCGATGGCAACGTCGCAACCGGTAGTCATTTCGGTAAGGGCGGTTGAAACCGCGATAACTTCCTGGGTAAAGGGAACATTTAAATGATTTGCCAAAGTAAGTCCCCCCGAACCTGTTATCATCGGGTGAACGTTAAGATTTCCGTGCTCTTCGAATGCTTTTTTCAAAAGCTTAAGAAGCGTGTCCTGTATATTTGCAAAATGTCTTTCGTAATCGGTAAAAAGAACATTTTTATCGCTGTCCATCAAAGCAACCTTTACGGTTGTGGACCCTATGTCAATTCCGAGAGTATACAATTTCTTCCTCCGCTGCAAACTGTGTGATTTTCGAAACTATGCGAATAGTTTTTCAAAACCACATTATGTGTCCAAGCGCCATTATATTTGAACCGAAAATAAAAAGCAAACCTGTAAGAGGTATGACTTGTAAAATAAATATAAAATTAATAAAAGATTCGGCGTTTAATTGCCTTTGAAGGCTATTAATGGTAAACTGAATTGACTTAAAAAGAGGTGTTTATTAAATGAAACTTGAAAAGAAATTATCCAAATATGCGATAAAAAATCTGCCGATGATCATGATCGGCTGTTATGTTCTCGGATATATTCTTGCATTCATCGACAAGCAAAACATCATTTTGAACATGATCTGCTTAAATCCATACAGGATCATGCACGGACAGGTGTGGAGACTTGTTTCGTGGATACTCATTCCCCCTTCTTCCTTCGGACTTTTTACGATCATCATGCTGATGTTCTATTTTTCCATCGGAAGAACTCTCGACCAGGTATGGGGTTCGTTTAAATTCAACGTTTACATTTTCTCCGGTATGCTCTTCACCATTCTCGGAAGCTTTGTACTCATGGGACTTTTGTATGCATTCCCTTCTCTCATGGCATTTCCCGAGAGCATGGATCTGTCGCTGCAACTTTGCGGTGTAAGATACTTCTCGACGTTTTACATCAATATGTCGATCTTCCTTGCGTTTGCGGCAACGTTTCCCGATAACATGGTGCTTTTCATGTTCTTTATACCAATAAAGATCAAATGGCTGGGTATCGCATACGGAATACTTCTTGTGTTCCAGGCAATCACCGGCACTGCATACGACAGAGTGGTCATAATCGCTTCCCTTCTTAACTTCGTACTGTTTTTCTTCTTATACAGGAAGTCGATGAATCAGAGCGTTTCGGACCGTATAAAAGCGGCAAAAAGAAAACACGAATTCGAGCGGAAAATGGAAGAGGCCCGCAATAACGTTTCTTTTGGCAACAATGCCGGAGTATCGAAACACAGATGTGCGATATGCGGCCGTACCGAGCTTGACGATCCGGACCTGCAGTTCAGATTTTGCTCGAAATGCAACGGCAATTACGAATATTGCAACGACCATCTTTTCAATCACAAACACGTAGAATAGTATATTAAGGAGTATATTTTGAACGAACAGAGTGAATTTTTAAAAAGAATAGAGGACCTGACCGAGCTTGCTCTCGATCAGGAAAACGTCATCTTCAAAGATCAGCTTTTTGAGATCTTTCCGGAAATAAAGGACGACGAAACAAGATACAACATAATAGCCGATTATCTTAAGGAAAAAAGGATCGGTATCGACGACAAGATCGATCCCGATGAGTTCTTGAACGAAGACGAGAAAAACTACCTTAAGTTTTACTTAGAGGACCTTGAAGGCCTTAAAAAGTACGAAGAAAACGAACTGAAAGCACTTAAAGCACGCGCCATAGACGGTGATGAAGAGTCTGCCGCCGTTGTACTCAACGATTATCTTATAAATGTTGTGGATATTGCCAAACTGTACGCCGGACAGGGCGTGTTCGTGGACGATCTTATCGGTGAGGCTAACATTGCTTTGGTTGAATCACTGGGTAATCTGGGCGCTTTGGAGACGGCTGAAGAGGTGGACGGTTTCTTTTCAAAGATCTGCATGGACACCATGCAGGACATCATCGCGGCACGCCAGGACGAACTTTCCGAAGACGAGAAGCTTGTAAAGAAAGTAAACAAGGTCGCAAAGGCCGCACACGATTTTTCTTTGTTCCTTGCAAGAAAAGTATCCGTCGACGAACTTTCAAAAGAGTCGGGCATCTCAAAGGCCATGATACTTAAGGCTCTTAAAGTGACCGCCAACAAGATTGACGGTATCGAAATTCCCAAAGAGGAGCAAAACGAAGAGTGAGAGATTACAAAGCATTTAAAAACTATACGATCGTAAGCCGCGAACATTTAAAAGATATCGATTCCGAAGCTTACATATTAAGACATGATAAGACAGGCGCAAGAGTCTGTCTTATTGACAATGATGACGACAATAAAGTGTTCACCATCGGATTCCGTACCATTCCCGGTGACTCCACCGGCGTTGCTCATATCCTTGAGCACAGTGTTCTTTGCGGAAGCGTAAAATATCCCGTAAAGGATATGCTGACTGAAGTATCCAAGGGATCTTTAAATACGTTCATGAATGCCTTCACCTATGCAGACCGTACCCTTTATCCCGTGGCGAGTCTTAATGAAAAGGACTTCACAAACCTTGTTTCCGTATATATGGACAGTGTTTTTCGGCCTTTGATCTACAAAGATCAAAATGCATTTTTGCAGGAAGGATGGCACTACGAATTATTTGACAAAGACGAAGAAATTAAGATAAACGGTGTCGTTTACAATGAGATGAAAGGCGTTTATTCATCTCCCGACGATGCCTGCTATTCCTATTCAATAATGAGCCTTTTCCCCGACACTTTATACGGCGTCGAATCGGGAGGAGATCCCAAAAACATCCCCGATCTTAAATACGAAGATTTCATTAACTTTCATAAAAGGATGTATCATCCTTCCAACTCCAGAATATTTATATACGGCAATACCGATTTTGAAGAAAGGCTTCGTTTTATCGACGAAGAGTATTTAAGTAAATACGATCCCATTGAGCCGGGTACCGACATAAAGCTTCAGAAAAAGTTTGATGCACCCAAGTATATTAAGAAGGAATTTGCCATTTCGGAAGATGAGAAAGAAGAAAACAGCGCTCGTCTTACGTACAATGTATGCTGTTCGGACTATTCGGAGACAAAGATAAACGATGCCATGAGCGTTATCAATTACGCACTCTGCAATGTTCCCGGAGCCTTGCTTAAAGAAAGATTGTACGAAGCGGGAATATGCAAAGACGTTTATTCTTCTTTTTACACCGATATAGGTCAGAAGATATTCTCAATAGTTGCAGAAAACGCAAATGCCGAGGATGAAGCGAAATTTGTAAAGATAGTCGAAGATACCATGAAAGAGATCATCGAGACGGGCTTTGACAAAAAGACGATCCGCGCATCCATTGCCACAAATGAGTTCCAGTATCGTGAAGGCGACTTCGGGTTCTATCCCAAGGGCGTATATTACGGCATGTACACATTTGAATCCTGGAACTATTCCGATGACGATATTTTCAGATCTCTTAAACAAAGCGAGGTTTTCGAGGAACTAAAGAGTCATGTTGATGACGGTTTCTTTGAGAAAATATTGAAAGAGAGAGTGCTTGATAATCCCCATAAGACTATACTTACGATGGTTCCGCAAAAAGGCCTTGACGAAAAGGAAGACGAGGAGCTTGCCAAGAAACTCAAAGCCTACAAAGAAAGCCTTACCGCAAAAGAGACAGAGGCTTTGATCAAGGAGACCAACAGACTTAAGGAATATCAGGATAAAGAAAGCACTCCCGAAGAGATCGCAACAATTCCCACCCTTACCATAGATGATATTCCTAAAAAGGGACGTCAC
>JAGCTJ010000074.1 GCA_017963665.1 Lachnospiraceae bacterium
GATAAATGTTCAAGGCTGTTCATGAATTCGCCGTCCTTTAGTCCGAATACCGTTTTTGCTTCGTTAAGACCTTCAATAACGGTGAAATCTTCGCTGTAAACAGGTACATTGGCGAACAGAGCGGATATCCTGTTTGATACTTTTCTTCTGTCCACAATCGGATCCTTACCGCATATCCTTATTTGTCCCTTTTCTTGTCTGAGAAGCCCTGCCAACAGCTTTAAAAACGTAGTTTTGCCCGCTCCGGACGCTCCTATCACTCCAAGTACAGTCCCCTTGGGGATATGAATATCCATATCTTTCAGTTTGAATTTATAAACGTGATCGAATAAGACCATAGTTCTTCCTCCAAGCATAAAAGTACCCCCTGTACCTTTGCGGTACAAGGGGTATGGGATGAACGTTATTAATTTAGGGATGAACAGTTTATTTGGGTATCATCATGTTTACGATGAAGTATCCGTCTTCCTCGTAGAAGTCGGTCATTCCTTCGTAAAGTTCAACGGTCTCTTTGATCTGTGCAACACCGAAACCGTGTTTTTCACCGTCAGGCTTGGTCGATCTTAACTCAGAATTACTATCAAGCACCGACTCAGCAATCCTGTTCTTTACAGAAATGACGTCGTAGCCTTTCTTTTCATACACATCGATGACGATCTCCTTTTTATCCTGACTGCGTTCGCACTCAATGGCATTGTCTACCGCGTTGGCAAAGATCGCAGAAAAGTCGATCCCTTTCATCTTGTCAAAGGAAGCCTTTCCGATCGAAACCTTTACATCTATGTTTTCCTTGGAACATATCTCGAGTTTATCGTTTAAAATATGATTTAAAAGCGGATTGGAGGTTTCCACATAACTCCTTACCGCATTCAGCTTTTCAAGGATCTCTGAAGTATAGTTTCTTGCACTTTCGAGATCGGAATTGTTGATGTACGAAGCAAGTACCATAAGATGGTTTCGCATGTCATGCTTAAGCTTCCTCGTGTTCTGATGAAGGTCACGAATCTCCGCGTCCTGCTTGCTTATCTCTTCCATCTGCCACTTACAGGAATCGAGTTCGTACTTAAGATCCTTATTCTCTGCTTCCAGTTCATATATTCTGTTTTGAAGTTCTTCCAGTTCTTTTTTCTTTTTACCGATCATCTTCTCATGTACTTCAAAATAGCCTGCTTTGCCTCATCGGAATAGGATTTCCCTATCGGCAGTACCTCGCCCGTTTCCAGGCAAAGTTCGTCGGGCTTATAGGTTTTTATATGCGTAAGATTTACCAAAAAGCCTTTATGTATCCTCAAAAAGTCACTCGCTTTAAGCTCATTTTCCACATTGGTGATAGTGGCACGGGTTTTGTATTCTCCGGTCTTAGTCTTTATCAAAAGATAATTTGCCAGACTTTCAAAGTATAAGATCTCATCAATTTTTAGGCTGACGGTTTCGGAGCCGGTTTTAAAAACATAATGTTTGTCTTTCTTGGACAGTTCTTCTTCGCAATCCCTTAATACGACAGGCAATTCTTTTTGAAGATAACCTTTTCTTACAAAGGCAAAAGGATGGTATTTGAAACTGTCGTATACAAGTTCATCGTGGGCCGTTACAAACACGATAAGGGTCTCAGCGCCCCTTTCCGAAAGACGCCCCGCCACGTCCATACCGCTAAGTCCGGGCATATCGATATCAAGAAGCAACACATCGGGATCGGCTTCTTGGGACCCAAGGAACTCTTCTCCGTTAGAATACAGTTCGATGGAAACGTCCGGAAGCTGCTCCATGATCATCCGACGGATATCTTCCAGCATTTTAGGTTCGTCATCACAAATCGCGATATTCATATATGGTCTACCTAACCCTTTAAATCCTTTAGCGATCTTATAAGATTGATGTCTGACTGCATCATTGCTGAAGGGTTCATTTTCTTTCTCCTGCTCTTTTATAATTACTTTAACATAATTATACTATATTGTTATCTCGGAGCTGAAATATCGGTTCTGTTCGGATGAAAAACGAACTCGGAATCTGTATTTCTTTGCCACCTGTTTTACGACTCTTATGCCCAGTCCGTGCTCGGGAAGATAATTGCTTTTTATCCTTGCGTTAAGATTTTTAATCTTTTGCGAATCCATGCCCTTTCCGTTATCCCTTATTGTAAGTTTTACTTTCCCACGATTGGTCGGAACAAGGGATACCTTTATCTCACAACCGTTTTCATTGTGAACGATTGCATTATTCAAAAGATTGTCTATCATCCTTCTTATAAGCGTAACATCCGCCCGGATACATCCGGCCTCTGCTTTATCGTCAATAAGCAATTCAAACTTATACTCCGGCTCGTATGTGTTTATATAATCGCACATTATATCTCTTAAAAGCGGAGCTATCACGATCTTTTCATCGGTCCATTTTCCGGTTCCGGAATCCAGCTTATTCTCGGTGTTGAGATTTCCTATAAGATTTCTCATCTTTAAGCATTGCTTTTCGACTACACTTCCCTTTTCGGCTGACCCCATAACTATACTTAACGGAGTTCTTATATCATGAGAAACACCTGCAATCCATTCGGTTCTGGATCTCTCCCGGTCGGCTATCCTCTTCCTTGTTATCAGTATGGGAACAAATATAAGTATCAATACATTTATAATGATTACGAAAGGTATTACACGTCCAATGGCGCTGAGTGTATCGATGCTTAGTTCCACCATATATTTCCATGTACTGTTTTTCGAAAGTCCGACAACCAAAAGCCCGTCATCTCTGCTCCATGTATATACGGGATGATCGTTAAGGTACCAGCGGCTGAATGATGCCACATCCTTTATGGTGAAACTGTTCGGTATATCCTCCGGTTTATCGTATTCCCATACGACATCGCCGTTATCGTCTATTATCATTGCAAAAGAAAAATGCTTTCCGAAGGAATCCGAAATCGACGGATCTGCTATATACTCTCCGTTAGAATATACAATCTTTTCCGATACTTTCTCAACACTTCCCGCTCTGTCATGTGTGTCGGTGGACAGGCTCAGATAACAGAAAACGCCCAGATTGATTACAATCAATGCGAAAAAGACCATGAGCATAGCAAAGATATATCCTGTAATTTTCTTCATCGCTTTTCGCCTCCGATGTTCAATCGATACCCCAGCCCTCTCACCGTCTGAAGATATACGGGATTGGACGGATCTTCTTCTATCTTTTCTCTAAGCCTTCTTATATGTACAATTAGCGAATTTTCAAGTCCGTAGCTTCCGTCGGGCCAAAGCGTATCCATAAGTGCATTCATTGAAACGATTCTTCCGCGATTGTCATGCAGTTTGGTCAAAAGAACAAACTCCTTAGCCGTAAGTTCGGTCTCTCCTTCCGGTCTGTACACTATTCCCGATGAAAGGTCGACTTTCACCCTGCCAAGCTCTACTGTCTTATTTTCTTTAAGATTGTAAGTCCGCCTCAAAACGGCTTTGATCCTTAAGAACAATTCTTCGGGCGTATACGGTTTTGTGACATAGTCGTCAGCCCCGAGACCGAGTCCTTTAAGCCTGCTTGCTTCCTCATCTCTGGCAGAAAGAAAAATCACCGGTACGTTTATACCGCGACGATTCCATGCTTCATACAAAGAAAGTCCGTCGATATCGGGCATCATTATATCAAGTACAACGAGATCAATTTTTTCTTTCTCCATCACTTCATCGGCTTCAACGCCGCATGAAGCGATAAGAATCTCGTTAAATCCATTGTCTCTTAACAGTTTTTCATTTATCTCGGATATCTTTTTTTCATCATCGACCAAAAGTATCCTGCATTCAGATAATACCATTTTGAAGTCCTCTTTTCTTTCTACAGTATACACAAAAAAATGATTACAAAACACAAAAACTCTCTTTGTAATGTAATCGTAAGGTAATCGTCATGAAGAAGTAATCTTTGCAAAATATACTGACCTCATAAACCAAAACGGAGGTCAATCAATGAAAGAATATGTACTGGAAACATACGGACTGAGTAAAAAGGGCGGAAACAAATATCGCATCAAGGATGTGAACATGGCAGTGCCCAGGGGATGCGTTTACGGCTTTTTAGGCCCCAACGGTGCAGGCAAGACAACCACCATGAAGCTCATGCTGGGACTCATAAGGCCTGATGGAGGAACGCTTGAAGTGCTCGGTAACCAAATGACTGTGAAGAACCGGTTTGAGATCAATCAAAAAACCGGAAGCCTTATAGAAAGTCCCGCCTTTTACGGGCATCTGACCGGGCAGGAAA
The DNA here is from genome assembly GCA_017963665.1 of Lachnospiraceae bacterium. Classification (GTDB taxonomy): domain Bacteria; phylum Bacillota; class Clostridia; order Lachnospirales; family Lachnospiraceae; genus UBA1258. The sequence continues at coordinate 4,252 of JAGCTJ010000074.1, forward strand.
ACCTCGAGATAATTGCTCGGTACAAAGGCCTTAAAGAAAATGACATAAAGGAAGTGCTTGGCTTAGTTCATCTCTACGAAAGAAAGGATGATAAAGTCAAAAATTATTCTCTAGGTATGAAGCAGCGTCTCGGCATCGCGATGGCTCTCATGGGAAAACCCGAACTCATCATTCTTGATGAGCCCACAAACGGTCTCGATCCTGCGGGAATAAATGAGATAAGAAATCTGATCAAAGACATTCCCGGGCTTTACGGCGCAACCGTCATAATATCCAGCCATCTCCTTGCAGAGATCGAACAGATTGCAGATCACGTTGGAATAATCAATAAAGGACAAATGATATATGAGGGGCCTTTATCTTTACTTGAGAAAAACAATGCTTCATTAGAGGAAGTGTTCCTTGAAATGACAAAAGGAGCCGAGCAGATATGAATATGATAAAAGAACTTTATACAGAAACAAAAAAGCATAAACGCCGCTTTAACCTGTTGATATTCATAGCAGTCGTACTTTTTGAAATGATTTTCATATTCGGAAATTACAGCAAAAAGGCCGGAGCGGAGGACGGTTGGCTTCTTCTCTTTTACAGCATGCCGATCATGAACTGCCTTTTCTTTCCCGCCGTTATAGCCGGATTTACCTCAAGGCTCATGGATATAGAGCATAAAGGCGATATGCTTAAGTGCTTATATACTTTTACGACACCCGTAAGGATCTTTTATACGAAGTATCTTTACGGAACAATTTCTATACTCGTACTGGTTTTCATGCAATGCTGCGCTCTCTTTTTGTGTGCTGAGATGTTGCGTTTTCCCTCATCTGTTCCGCACTCGTACATGCTCTTATACTGCGCGTACACGTTTTTGACATGCGTGATGCTGTTTAGTCTTCACATGATACTCTCATATTTCTTTAGAAATCAGGCTGTCGGTATCTCCACCGGATTGATTGGAAGTTTTCTCGGATTATTTTCGTCTTTTCTACCCAAATCTTTATTCCAAAAAATCCTCCCCTGGAGTGCCTTCGTAAACGGAATGTTTGTTAGGATGGACTGGGACAAAGAAACAAACGACACAGTGCTTTTCCTTGAAAAACCGGATTTTTCTGCGTTTTTGATATGTGCATTTTGGATATTTCTTTTATCTGCGGTTTCGTTGATCTTACTTAAAAGAGCAGGTGTAGAAGAAAACGAAAGATCGAAGAATGTTGAAAAGAACGGTAAAATAATGATACACAAGCGTCCTGTTGAGGTTCTTAAACTTAAAGGCTCTCCCGCTTGGATCGCATTTATCATAGTTCCATTGATATCTGCAATAATAGGAACGATCAATTACAGAGAAAACCTCGGGATACTTACCGAGGGCTGGTACTCTCTTTGGACGCAGCATACTTTGTTCTTATGCTACTTTTTTATGCCCGTTATAATCGGCATTTTTACGGGATGCATATGGAGAGTGGATCATCATGGAACAAACATGAACCTTTTGATGACACATCAAAGACCTTCGAGGATCGTACTTGGAAAGTTCGGAGCAACCTGCTTCATAACGACAGTCTCAATACTGTGGGTGACTTTTCTTTATACCGCTGCGGGTTTTATCTTAAAAATTGATGGGACACTTCCAAAGGGGCTCGTTTCATGGCTTTTGATGGGTGTGCTGGGAGCATTTGCGATATGCGCTTTCCAGATATTTATATCTCTCGTGATTAGAAACTTTATACTTCCGATCATGATCGCCTTTGTGGGAGGATTTGCGGGAATCGGGTGTGTGTCCAAAGGATATTTTTACTTAACACCCTTCTCCTTATTCGATCTCGCCATGAATCAAAGAGAACTGGGAACCGCAGATATAGGAAGATTTATAATGGCTTCGATAGTAATGATCGTTCTGTTTATCTTTCTTTCAATACTATACTTAAATCGAGCCGACGTAAGAACACATGAATAAATTACATTTTGTCAAGCCCCCGGCCATCGTTTAAAAGCTTTATATAGCTCTCAGGATCGGCCATGAGGTCCGCCATTGCCTTGAATGTTTCAAGTATCATGGCAGCTTTGTTGCAGGCTTCGGTATTCTTGCCCGTATCATTGGCTATGTTATACCGGTCTATCCTGTGAACATACAGATCTATCAGGGAATATC
>JAGCTJ010000075.1 GCA_017963665.1 Lachnospiraceae bacterium
AAGAGCGATCTACCTCGAAACTCTCGGTAACCCCAACAGCGATATCCCGGATATCGACGCTATATCGGCTTTGGCACACAAGCACGGACTTCCCGTTGTAGTTGACAACACCTTTGGAACACCTTTCCTTATCAGACCTTTCGAGCACGGTGCGGACATAGTTGTTCACTCCGCAACAAAGTTCATCGGCGGACACGGAACAACACTCGGCGGCATCATCGTTGAGTCAGGAAAGTTTGACTGGAAGGCAAGCGGAAAGTATCCGAACATCGCATCCGCCAACCCCAGCTACCACGGAGTTTCATTTGCAGACGTGGCAGGCCCCGCAGCATTCGTAACTTATATCAGAGCGATCCTTTTAAGAGATACCGGTGCAACACTTGCTCCTTTCAGCGCATTCCTTCTTTTACAGGGTATCGAAACTCTTTCATTAAGACTTGAAAGACATGCTGAGAATACAAAGAAGGTAGTTGAGTTCCTTGCAAATCATCCGAAGGTTGCAAAGGTTAACCATCCTTCACTTAAGGATCACCCCGATCACGAGCTTTACAAGAGATACTTCCCCAACGGCGGAGCATCGATCTTCACATTCGAGATCAAGGGCGGACGCGAGGAAGCATGGAAGTTCATTGACAACTTAAAGATATTCTCACTTCTGGCAAACGTTGCCGATGTTAAGAGTCTTGTGATCCATCCCGCATCAACTACTCATTCGCAGTTGACCGAGGCTGAACTTCTTGACCAGAACATCAAAGAAAGCACGATCCGTCTTTCTATAGGAACTGAGAATATTGACGATATCATAGCTGACCTTGAGAACGGTTTTAGTGCAATTTAGTTTGGAAGGGCAGAGTGAACAATATGAGTTTAAAGATTGATTCACTGCTTATACACGGAGGAACAGACGGAGACGTTACCACCGGAGCGGTTGCCGTTCCGGTGTACCAAACCTCCACCTACAAGCAGGACGGGCTCGGAGAAAACAGAGGCTGGGAATATTCAAGAACGGGTAATCCCACCAGAGACGCGCTCGAAAAACTTATAGCCGACCTTGAAGGAGGTAAATACGGTTTCGCTTTTGCTTCGGGACTTGCAGCAATAAACACCGTTCTCTCTTTGTTTAGATCGGGAGACAAGCTTTTGGTATCCGACAACATTTACGGCGGAACGTTCAGAATACTCGACAATGTTTTCAAGAATTTCGGGATCACTTATAAGATCGTGAACACATCGGATCTTTCAAGCGTGGAAAGTGCGATAGACGATGACGTAAAGGCGATATACGTGGAAAGTCCCGCCAATCCTTTGCTTACCGTGACGGACATAGCCGAAGTGGCAAAGATATCAAAGAAATATAACAAATTACTGATCGTTGACAATACGTTCCTTACTCCGTATTTGCAAAGACCGCTTACGCTGGGAGCCGACATAGTCATTCACAGCGGTACAAAGTACCTGGGCGGACACAGCGATACCATATCCGGTCTTGTTGCAGTTAAGGACAAAGAACTCGCAGACAGACTTTACTATCTGCAAAATGCCATCGGCGGAGTACTCGCACCCTGGGACAGTTTCCTTGTGATAAGAGGAATAAAGACTTTGGGAGTAAGAATGGACAGACATGTTTCCAACGCGGGAAAGATCGCTGAATGGCTCGAAGAAAGCGGCTATGTCAGCAAAGTTTATTATCCCGGACTTAAATCCGATCCCGGATACGAAGTTCAGAAAAAACAGGCTGACGGCGCCGGAGCGATGATCTCTTTCGTACTTAAAGATAAATATGATTACCGCAAATTTTTTAAATCTCTAAAGCTGGTGACTTTGGCAGAAAGTCTCGGCGGTGTTGAATCTTTAGTCTGTCATCCGGCAAGTATGACACACGCGGCCATTCCCGCTGACATACGAAAAAAGGTCGGAATCGTAGACGAACTCATTCGTTTGTCGGTAGGGATCGAAAACGTGGACGATCTCATTGACGATTTGAAACAGGCAATAGAAAGTTCAGCAAAATAAGGAGATTTAGCCATGGATGTATATATGAGCATTCAGGAATTGATAGGTTCAACACCGATACTTAAACTTAACCACTTGGGAGTTAAGGAAAGCGTCGGATTATACGCAAAGCTGGAGCTTATGAATCCGGCGGGAAGCGTAAAAGATCGTGTGGGAGTATACATGCTTAAGGATGCCGAAGAAAGGGGAATTCTTAAGCCCGGAGGCACGATAGTCGAAGCAACTGCGGGGAATACCGGAATAGGTATCGCCATAGCGGCACTTAACAAAGGATACAGAGTAATATTTACGGTTCCCGAAAAGTTCTCGATAGAAAAACAAAAGATCATGAAAGCGCTTGGAGCCGAATTAATCCATACAAGCAGAGAAGAAGGAATGCTCGGAGCGGAAAGAAAAGCGCAGGAGATTATAGATAAAACACCCGGGGCGATAAGCCTTAAGCAATTCAGAAATCCCGCCAATCCTTTGGCTCACTACGAAACCACCGGACCCGAGATATATAGACAAACGGACGGAAAGATCGATTATCTCGTAGCCGGAGCCGGAAGCGGCGGAACGTTCTCGGGAATAGTCAAATATCTTAAAGAACAAAATAAAAACATCACAGGTGTGTTGGCCGATCCCGTCGGTTCGGTTATCGGCGGCGGCGAGCATGCCGACTATGACATCGAAGGCATAGGAAACGATTTCATAGCGGATACCATGGACATAACACTTGTGGACAAGGTCATCAAAGTGACCGACAGCGAAGCATTCGAAGCTTCAAGAGCACTTGCGGCCAAGGAAGGAATACTTGCAGGCTCCTCATCCGGAGCGGCACTTGCGGCAGCACTGAAACTCTCCGACGAGATCGAAAGCGGAAACATCGTGGTGGTTTTCCCCGATCGAGGCGACAGATATTTGAGCAAAGGGCTGTTTGATTAAAAAAGATTCGGAGTTTTGTCATGGCAGAGATCTTTCGCCTGGAAAATGTAACAAAAGTATATAAAAACGACAAGATAGAGTTCACGGCATTAAAAAACATCAATCTTTCGATAACCGAAGGCGAGGTCTTCGGAATAATCGGAATGAGCGGCGCCGGAAAATCAACACTTGTAAGGACGCTTAACCGTCTTGAAGAAGTAAGTGAAGGGTCGGTCAGTTTTTACGGAAGAAACTTATCCGAGCTGCCTCCTTCCGAGATCCGCAAGGTAAGACGTCAGATAGCGATGATCTTTCAGAGTTTCAACCTTCTTTCGCAGCGAAGCGTCATCAGTAACGTGATGCAGCCGCTTAAGATCGCCGGAATACCAAGATCCGATCGTAAAAAGAAAGCGCTCGAGATGTTAAAGGTAGTAGGACTCGAAGACAAGAAACATCAGTTTCCTTCCAGACTGTCCGGCGGACAAAAACAGAGAGTTGCGATAGCAAGGGCACTCGCTTCGGACCCGAAAGTGCTTCTTTGCGACGAAGCCACAAGCGCACTCGATCCGAAGATTACCGGAGAGATACTTGAACTCTTAAAAGAGATCAATGAAACAAGAAACCTTACGATCGTGATAATCACTCACGAGATGTCCGTAGTCGAAAAGATATGCGACAGGGTTGCGATCATAGACGAAGGCAATCTTGCCGAAGTCGGAGAAGTAAAAGAGATATTCAGAAATCCCAAGTCCGAATCGGCAAGGAAGCTCGTATTTCCCAGTAATCCTTTCGATCCGTCATCAAGTGACAGCCGTCTGATAAGAGTCGCGTTCGACGGATTGTCGGCCGGCAGACCTTTCATAGCAGATCTTGTTGAAAAAACAGGAAAGAAAGTGAACATCCTGTGCGCCAATACAAAAAGCGTCGGCGGTGTCGGATACGGACAGATGGTCATGGAACTTCCGAAAGACAAAGAAGATCAGGAGATCGTGATAGACTTCTTTAAAAGCAGCGGCCTGAGCGTGCAGGAGGTGGAAAGGACATGAGTGAATATATCATCGAAGCAATTAAAACGGGTATATTTGAAACTCTTCAAATGACCTTTTTCGCATCGATCTTCGCATACATAGCCGGACTTCCGATAGGGATCTTATTATATGCAACGGATAAAGGAAGGATCCTCTCAAACAGACCTGTCAACTTTGTGGTCGGGCTGATCGTAAACATAACCAGATCGTTACCGTTTCTTATATTGCTGGTACTTCTCATTCCGTTCACAAGATTTGTAACGGGATCGTCGATAGGAACGACGGCATCGATAGTACCGCTTACGATCGGAGCGATACCGATCGTCGCAAGAATGGTTGAATCCTCATTGAATGAAGTTTCACCGGGGATCATTGAGGCGGCGGCTTCCATGGGAGCTTCGCCACTATATATCATCATCCATTTCATATTACCGGAGGCAACTCCTTCACTCCTCTTCGGAGGGGCAATAAACATCGCAACCGTACTCGGTTATTCCGCAATGGCCGGAGTCATCGGAGGCGGCGGACTGGGAGCGATAGCTTTACAGTACGGATACTACAGATATCAGAAAGAAGTTCTTTGGACCACGGTCACATTGCTCGTCATCATGGTAATGGTGATCCAGGAAGGCGGAAATCTGATATCCAAAAAGACGAGGAAGTAAGTTTTCTTTGTCGTAAAAGCAAAAACTATCAAGGGAAAAAACAGAACAAAGGGAGATATAAAAATGAAAAAGAACATCAAAAAAATCGCAGCGATCGCATTATCGCTCGCACTTGCATTTTCCGTAGCGGCTTGCGGAAGTACGGGAAAAGCCGCAGACAGCTCTGTCATCAAAGTAGGTGCCAACATCACACCTCACTCAGAGATCCTTGAGAAGGCTAAGCCCTTACTCGCAGACAAAGGTATAACACTTGAGATCGTAAAGCTTGAAGATGCAATCACACCCAACACCGGCGTTATCGAAGGAAGTCTTGACGCAAACTACTTCCAGCATGTTCCTTATCTTGATCAGTTCAACAAAGAGAACGGTTCGGACCTTGTTTCCATCGGAGCCATTCACTATGAGCCTTTCGGCATCTATGCGGGAAGAACAACCGATCTTTCACAGTTACCCGACGGAGCTCTCGTAGCAGTTCCCAACAACGTAACAAACGAAGCAAGAGCACTTCTTTTGCTTGCACAGGAAGGCATTCTTACTCTTAAAGACGATGCAGGTATCACCGCAACGGTAGAAGACATTGTTGACAACCCCAAGGGAATCGTGTTCAAAGAACTTGCACCCGAGCAGCTTGTTGCTGCACTTCCCGATGTTGACATCGCAGTCATCAACGGTAACTATGCGATCGAAGGCGGCCTTCACGTAAGCGGAGCACTTGCCGTTGAAGCAAACGACGGTCTTGCAGCACAGACTTACGGTAACATCATCGCTACTTCACCCGAAAAAGCAGACGATCCCGCACTTAAGACATTGGTCGAAGTTCTCAGCGGCCCTGAGATCGCAAAGTATATAAACGAAACATATGACGGAGCGGTAGTACCGCTTCACTAATACGGAGGAAGAAACCGTGATCGGATTCGAGTATTACAATCCTGCCAAGATAGTATTCGGCGAGGACAGCGAAAAGAAAATAAAAGATCTCCTGAAAGCATACGAAGTAAGATCGCTTTTGCTGGTTTACAGCGGAGATTTCATAAAGACACTGGGTATCTATTCAGTGATCGAAGATGCGGTAAAGGAACTTGACATTGAGTTTACCGAAAACGGAAATGTTGTTCCCAATCCCGATATCGATCTTGTGAGAGAACTTGTAAAACAGGGGAAACAGCGGAATGTTGATTTCGTCCTCGCAGTCGGAGGCGGAAGCTCGATCGATACGGCAAAGGCAGTCGCCCTCGGTATTCCGTATGAAGGCGATCCCTGGGATTTCTTTGAAAAAGGTGTATCACCAAAAGAAGTTTTGCCGATCGGAGTAATCGCTACGACGGCATCCAGCGGATCGGAAACATCAAACGCGGCAATCCTTTCAAGCGGCGAGTGGAAGCTCGGCTTCGAGGATGACAGGATAATTCCGAAGTTTGCCATCATGAATCCGAAATTCACGATAGGACTTCCGGCATATCAGACATTTGTAGGTGTAGCGGATGTGCTCTCACATCTTCTTGAAAGATATTTTTCAGACGAAAAGTATTCCGATACAACAGACTATCTTATCGAAGGAGCGATCAGAGCACTTCTTGTTAATGCCGACAGACTGTTAAAAGATCCGAAAGACGTGAATGCAAGAGGAGAGATACAATGGCTTGCCAGCGTAGCTCATAACAATTTCCTCGATGCGGGAAGACGTGCCGACTGGGGTTCACATCGTATAGAACATGAACTTTCCGCTCAGTACAACGTCACTCACGGTGAAGGAATGGCGGTAGCCATGACAGCATGGACAAAGTACATGGCAGATAAAAAGCCCTGGAGACTTGCTCTTCTGGCAAGCAGGGTATTCGGAGCCGATTCTTACGATTATTCCGAAACCGAGAGAGCTTTTATCCTTTCCGAAAAGCTTGAAGCATTCTTTAGAAAGTTAGGACTCAAAGTAAGACTTTCCGAGCTCGGAATAGATGACAAAGACTTTGAAGTCATGGCAAAGCGTGCCACCAGAAACGGCAGTGTCGGCCATTATGAACCCATAGATGCCAAGGCATTTGTGGAAATATTAAAACTTGCATTATAAACAAAAGGAGATAAGAAAATGGCAAGAGTACATTTAAAAACACCCGAAGAATTAACGGGAGAAGCTAAGAAAGCATACGATGAGTTGAACTCAAAGGGAAAGATCACCAACATGAAGCTTGTGATGCTTCAGGATTACGGTACATACAAGGCGTTCATGGGCTGGTACGATTCATGGGCAAGTCTTGAGAAGACTGTAGGCTTAAGAGCCGCAACCATTTATGCTCACGCAATTTCAACAACAAACGGATGCCAGCTTTGCTCACTTTTCTTTATAAGCGACCTTAAAGAACTCGGCATCGATCCCGCAAGCTTTGAAACAAGTGAAAACGAAGCGCTTCGTCAGCAGCTTGGTCAACAGATTGTAAATGATCCCACAAAGGTATCCGATGAACTCTTAAACGGTCTTCGTAAGTTCTACTCAGACGAAGAGATCATCATTATCGTTGGTTTCGGTGCTCAAATGCAGGCAACGAACAACTTTAACTCCGTACTGGGCGTTGATGTTGACAAGAGACTTCTTCCTTTAAAGGATGAGTTTAAGCCCGCAACATGGAGAGAAGTTATCAAGTGATCGTTTTAATCCCTCCTAAACGCTTGATAAGATAAAATGTGTTTGTGAAGTGAAAAGAACAGGCTTCTGCCTGTTCTTTTTTGCGTTTCGTTAATTCATAAGTGGTACTTTAATTCTGATTATTTATGATAAGGGGAATTATGCCCTTTTGTCGGAAAGACAAATCGGAGGGTGGAAGAAAATGAAAAGAGTCAGCATTGACAAAAACGGCATAAAAAAGGTCGTTGTCATTGTGCTCGGAATAGGACTTAACTATGTTTTGTCTTATCTGACGCATCGCTTAGAACTTCCTTTATATTTTGATACCATAGGAACGATGCTCGTTTCTTTTATTGCCGGAGTGATACCGGGAATAATCACGGCGGTTGTGACCAATGCGGTCTGTACCACCTTTAATTCCATGTCTTTATATTATTCGATAATAAATGCTCTTATCGCCATCTCGGCATATTTCTATGCCAAAGTTGACGGTTTTAAGTCTGTGAAGAAAACGGTAAGGCTCATTCTTACCGTGACTTTGCTGGGCGGTGCATTGGGAAGCGTTTTTCAATGGATACTCATCGGTCATCCGCAGTATAAAGTCATTTCCGATATGGTCGAGTCTGTTTCTGAGATAACAAGGCTGCCAGTATTTCCTGTCTTTATGATATCCAATATCATTCTCAATCTGGTCGATAAAGGTATTTCGGTCGGCATGGCATATCTGCTCCTCAGACTTGTTCCCGAGCAGGTTCATAAAGATATCTATAACTCAGGCTGGAAGCAAAAGCCGCTCAAAGAAAAAGAAGTCGAAAAATACAACAAGCAAAGTGAAGGATTCGGCCATTCGATGCGTTCGAGAGTAACGTATCTTTTGCTCATAGTATCCGTTTCCTTGATCTTTCTTATGAGTCTTTCCGCTTTGTATCTTTACTACCAGGATGTAAAGAAGCAGGATACCGAAAATGCGTGGAGCGCGGTTTCTTTTGCCGCTAATTTCATAGACACTTCGATGCTTGACGAATATGCCGAAAAGGGGATAAGAGCCCCGGGATATACCGAGACCAAGATAATGCTGTACAAAGTAAGACAGACGGCATCAAACATAGCATATCTTTATGTGGTAAGGATCAAAGACAACAAGTGTCAGTTCATTTTCGATCTTGAAGAAGATTCGTCAAAGATAAAAACGGATGAAGCGGTCCCGAGTTTTCAGCCCGGTGAATATGTTGATATAGAGGATTCCTTCAAGCCTTATCTTCCCGATCTTCTGGAAGGAAAAAAGGTTGGCCCCATCGAATCAAACGGAATATGGAACCGTATACTTACGGTCTATTATCCTGTGTTTGACAAGCAGGGGAACATTGCGTGCTACGTGGGTGCCGATGTTTCTTTGGACTATACAAGCAACTATATGTTCTCGTTCATGTTCAGGGTATTTACCATAATAGCGGGCGTTTTGGTGCTGATAGTGGCATGCGGACTGTGGAAGGCAAGCGTTTATCTTACCTATCCCATAAACGCGATAAGTACCAATACGACCGAATTCGTAAAAGATATCAATAAAGGCGGGGATATAGCGGTCCTTAACAAGGATGTAAGCAGATTAAAGAAGTTAAACATAAAGACCGACGACGAAGTCGAAAATCTCTATCGCATCCTTTGTATCCTTACCGAAGGTATCACGGAACAGCTGTGGGAAACACGCCACTATTCGACTGCCGTTGAAAAGATGCAGTCAAGCCTCATCATCACAATGGCGGACATGGTCGAAAACCGTGACTCGGACACCGGTGCGCATGTACAAAAGACGGCAGAGTACGTCCAGATAATATGCAACGGTCTTAAAAAGAAAGGTTACTATGCCGAGAAGCTTACGCCCAAGTATATTTCGGACGTGGTAATGTCTGCTCCTTTGCATGACGTGGGAAAGATAAATATCCCCGATGCCGTTTTAAACAAGCCCGGAAAACTCGACCCCGATGAATACGAGATCATGAAGACGCATACCACGGCGGGAAGATCGATCCTCGAAAAAGCCATGTCCACGGTATACGGTGATAACTACTTAAAAGAAGCAAGAAATATGGCCGGATACCATCACGAAAAGTGGAACGGGAAAGGATATCCGGACGGTCTGCACGGAGAAGTCATTCCGCTCTCGGCACGTATCATGGCTGTTGCGGATGTATTTGACGCGCTCACTTCAAAACGTATATACAAGCCTCCGTTCCCTCTCGACAAAGCTCTTTCGATCATTTCCGAGGGAGCCGGACAGGATTTCGATCCCAAGGTTGTCGAAGTGTTTATGGATTCGCTGGACGACGTTAAGAAGGTTCTAAGAAAATACAAGGAATACGAGGGGGAGATATAGGCTATGAAAAAGAAAACGACTTATAGAACAGTCCTTTCCCTGATGTCTTTCTTTGTACTTTGTACGGTCATGCTCTGCACATCCATACCTGCCCTGGCTTCAAATAAAGGCAGTAGGGAAGCTGATGCCATGACCGGGGAATCGGCGTTCGGAGGCGGTTACGCGGTTAGCGGACAGCTTAAGGGAGTGGGTTATTCGGCAAAACTCTACGATGCCTCAAACGGTCTTCCCACATCAGATGCAAACTATATAATCGGTTCAAGCGACGGATATATATGGATAGGCGGCTACAGCGGCATCATACGTTATGACGGCGCCGTCTTTGAAAGACTGGACACTTCGGAAGGTCTTACAAGCGGAAGATGTCTTATGGAAGACAGCAAAAACAGGATGTGGGTCGCTACCAACGACAACGGTGTTGTAATGATCGACGGTGCCAAGAGGACACACATCACCTACAAAGAAGGTCTTCCGTCTTCGTCGGTAAGGGCATTTGCGGAAGATTCCGACGGACTTATCTACATCGGAACTACCGCGGGACTGTCATACCTTGACGACGAGTTAAAGCTTACAAACATTTACGATGTAAGGATCAACAACGAGAGGATATTGCGTCTCGATCCCGACCCTTCGGGTGATTTCGTATACGGAGTTACAAGAAACGGCAATATTTTCACTTTAAAAGGTGAAAAAGTGATCGACGTTTACTCCGGCGACGATCTTGGGATCGAAAAGATATCGACGATACTTGCTGATCCTTATCACGAAGGCAGGATATATATAGGAACCGAGGCCGGAAAAGTATATTACGGCGATTTCGGTTCAAAAGACTTAAAGAGAGTAAATGTGGCTCCCATCGACAAGGTCCAGTGGCTTTGCCATGCGTGCGGACGTGTGTGGGTCGCTTCATCTTCCGTAGCGGGTTATATCGATACAAACGATCATTTCGTACAGCTTGAAAACATCCCGGTTGAAAGCGGTATAGAAATGATGTCTTCGGACTATCAGGGAAATATCTGGTTTTCTTCCTCCACTCAGGGAATAATGAAGGTCGTTGCAAACAATTTCCAGAACATCACGGAAATAGCCGGCCTCGACGAGGAAGTCGTAAACGTGACCTACAGATACAACGGATGTCTCTATATCGGTACCGACGAAGGCCTCAGCATTCTTGACAATTCATATACAAAAGTAAACAACGCTCTTACAAGATATCTCAAAGGGTCCAGGATACGATGCATCTCAAGCGACAATGAAGGTTC
>JAGCTJ010000076.1 GCA_017963665.1 Lachnospiraceae bacterium
AAGTACGGGCTCGAAAGCCTGGATACCGAGTCTGTGAAGTGTAGGAGTACGGTTAAGCATAACGGGATGCTCAGCGATAACGTCCTCAAGAACGTCCCACACCTGATTGTCGAGTCTTTCAACAAGCTTCTTAGCATGCTTGATGTTCTGTGATATCTGACGGCCAACAAGTTCCTTCATAACGAAGGGTTTGAAAAGCTCGATAGCCATTTCTTTAGGAAGACCGCACTGATAGATCTTAAGTTCGGGCCCTACTACGATAACGGAACGTCCTGAGTAGTCTACACGCTTACCAAGGAGGTTCTGACGGAAACGTCCGCCCTTACCCTTTAAGAGATCGGAAAGAGACTTAAGTGCTCTGTTACCGGGTCCTGTTACGGGACGTCCTCTACGGCCGTTATCGATAAGTGCGTCTACAGCTTCCTGAAGCATACGCTTCTCGTTACGAACGATGATGTCGGGAGCACCGAGCTCAAGGAGTCTCTGTAAACGGTTGTTTCTGTTGATGATTCTTCTGTAAAGATCGTTAAGGTCACTTGTTGCGAAACGTCCGCCGTCAAGCTGTACCATGGGACGAAGATCCGGAGGGATAACGGGAATAACATCCATGATCATCCACTCAGGCTTGTTGCCCGATTCACGGAAAGCTTCAACAACTTCAAGTCTCTTTATGATCCTTGCACGCTTCTGACCTGTTGACTCTTTAAGGTCCGTCTTAAGTTCAACGGCTTCTTTGTCAAGGTCGATAGCCTGTAAAAGTTCTTTGATTGCTTCGGCACCCATACCTACACGGAAACGGTTACCGAACTCTTCTCTTGCGTCCTGATACTCTCTTTCCGAAAGTACCTGCTTGTACTCGAACTTGGAATCACCGGGATCGAGTACGATATAGGATGCGAAGTAAAGTACCTTTTCAAGTACTCTGGGAGATATGTCAAGGATAAGACCCATACGGGAAGGAATACCCTTGAAATACCAGATATGTGATACGGGAGCGGCAAGCTCGATACGTCCCATACGCTCACGACGTACGTTTGCCTTTGTAACTTCAACACCGCATCGGTCACAGATCACGCCTTTATAACGGATCTTCTTGTATTTACCGCAATGACATTCCCAGTCTTTGCTGGGTCCGAAAATACGCTCACAGAACAGACCGTCTTTCTCGGGCTTTAATGTTCTGTAGTTGATGGTTTCGGGCTTTGTAACGATACCGAATTCGGGATCGTCACCGCGTCTGGACCATGATCTTATCTTCTCGGGGGAAGCAAGACCTATCTTAATGGCATCAAATGTCATGGGTTGATATGTGTCATTTTTATTTTCCGACATCTATGGAGCTCCTCTCAAACCAAAATGTTAGTATAATTCGGATTAAAACTCGTCCGGATTTTCTGCGAATTCCTCGTCAAAATCGCCGGCATAATCATCCGAGTATGAATCGTCTTCAGCTTCAACGAGCTCACCTGTCTCGGAGTCGAATTCCTGAGTCTGATAACCCATTCTTGACAACTCTTCGCGGCTGTGGTCGTTTCTTCTGTCTTCTTCTTCGATCACACGACGGAAATCTGTTTCGCCGTAATCAACGGATTCCGCTATTTCAACTTCGGTCATATCATCCTTAAGAACCTTGATGTCGAGACCGAGGGACTGTAATTCCTTAAGCAATACCTTGAAGGATTCCGGAATACCGGGCTTGGGAATGTTCTCACCCTTGATGATAGCTTCGTAGGTCTTAACACGTCCGAGCACATCATCGGATTTAACGGTAAGGATCTCCTGAAGTGTATAGGATGCACCGTATGCTTCAAGAGCCCAAACTTCCATTTCACCGAAACGCTGTCCACCGAACTGTGCCTTACCGCCGAGAGGCTGCTGTGTAACAAGTGAGTAAGGGCCGGTTGAACGTGCGTGGATCTTGTCGTCAACAAGGTGGTGAAGTTTCAGGTAATGCATGTGTCCGATCGTTACGGGGCCGTCGAAGTATTCGCCGGTACGTCCGTCACGAAGACGTACTTTACCGTCTCTGGAGATCGGAACGCCTTTCCAGAGTTCTCTGTGAGCTCTGTTTTCGGATAAGTATTCGTAAACTTCTTTAAGAAGCTCGTCTTTGTGTTTTGAGGAGAATGTGGGAGCTTTCTTGTCGTAAGCAACTCCTTCTTTCTCAGCCCATTCTTTTGCTTCCTTGTCATCGAAAGGAAGATTTACGTAATCGTTTGCAAGGTCGAGGGTATCCATGATGTCTTCCTCGTTTGCGCCGTCGAAGACGGGTGTAGCAACGTTAAAGCCGAGAGCCTTAGCCGCAAGTGAGAGGTGGATCTCAAGGACCTGACCGATATTCATACGCGAAGGAACGCCGAGGGGGTTAAGCACGATGTCCAAAGGACGACCGTTGGGAAGATAAGGCATATCTTCTACGGGAAGAACTCGGGAAACAACACCCTTGTTACCGTGACGACCTGCCATCTTATCGCCGACGCTGATCTTACGCTTCTGAGCGATGTAAACTCTTACCGCCTGGTTAACACCGGGTGAAAGCTCATCGCCGTTTTCTCTTGTAAATACTTTGGCATCAACAACGATACCGTATTCGCCGTGAGGTACCTTTAAGGAGGTATCTCTTACTTCTCTTGCCTTCTCACCGAAGATGGCTCTTAAGAGTCTTTCTTCAGCGGTAAGCTCTGTTTCTCCCTTGGGAGTAACTTTGCCCACAAGGATATCACCGGCACGAACCTCTGCACCGATACGGATGATACCGCGATCGTCGAGATCCTTTAACGCATCTTCACCGACACCGGGAACGTCACGGGTGATCTCTTCGGGTCCGAGTTTTGTATCTCTCGCCTCTGCCTCGTATTCCTCGATGTGAATTGATGTGTATACGTCGTCCTGTACAAGACGCTCACTTAACAAAACCGCATCCTCGTAGTTGTAACCTTCCCAGGTCATGAATCCGATAAGAGGGTTCTTACCAAGGGCAAGCTCACCGTTTGAGGTCGAAGGACCGTCGGCAATAACTTCGCCTGCGGTTACACGGTTTCCTTTGAATACTATAGGTTTCTGGTTGTAGCAGTTTGACTGGTTGCTTCGAGAGAACTTGGTAAGGTGATAATCTTTCTTCGTACCGTCATCATAAGTGATCTTGATGAGGTTTGAAGAAACGTAATCAACGGTACCGTTTCCTTCTGCGACTACGCACACACCCGAGTCAACGGCTGCCTTGGGCTCCATACCTGTTCCTACTGCGGGAGCCTCGGTCATCATAAGCGGAACTGCCTGACGCTGCATGTTCGATCCCATGAGGGCACGGTTAGCATCGTCGTTCTCAAGGAAAGGAATGAGCGCCGTAGCTACCGAGAATACCATCTTGGGCGATACGTCCATGAAGTCGAACTCGGTCTTTGAATATTCCTGAGTCTCTGCACGGTAACGACCGGATACTGAATTCTTAACGAATGTTCCGTCGGGATTGAGCTGTACGTTTGCCTGTGCTACGTGATAGTTATCTTCTTCGTCTGCGGTCATATATACCCAGTCATCCGTTACGCGGGGATTCTCGGGATCGGACTTGTCGATGATTCTGTAAGGAGCCTCGATGAATCCGTACTCGTTGATACGCGCGAAAGATGCCAATGAGTTGATAAGACCGATGTTGGGACCTTCGGGAGTCTCAATGGGACACATACGTCCGTAGTGAGAGTAGTGTACGTCTCGAACCTCGAATGAAGCACGTTCTCTTGAAAGACCGCCGGGACCGAGGGCCGAAAGACGTCTCTTGTGAGTAAGCTCACCGAGAGGGTTGTTCTGGTCCATGAACTGTGAAAGCTGTGATGAACCGAAGAATTCTTTAACGGCTGCCTGTACGGGCTTGATGTTGATAAGTGCCTGAGGAGTAACCTCATCGGAATCGTGGGTGGTCATACGCTCACGAACCACTCTTTCAAGTCTTGAAAGACCGATGCGGTACTGGTTCTGTAAAAGTTCACCTACCGCACGGATACGACGGTTTCCGAGGTGGTCGATATCGTCATCGTTACCGATGCCGTACTCAAGGTGAATGTTGTAGTTAATGGAAGCAAAGATGTCTTCCGTAGTAATGTGCTTGGGAATGAGCTCGTGGATGTTCTTCTTAACAGCTTCCTCGATATCGCTCTTCTTCTTATTCTCTTTAAGGATTGCTTCCAATACGGGATAGTAAACTCTTTCCTTAATACCGAGAGCTTCAGCGTCGATCTTAACGAAGTTTGTGATGTCTACCATTAAGTTGGAAAGAACCTTAACAACCTTTTCCTCTGTCTGTACATATACAAAAGGAACGGCTGCGTCCTGAATCTTGTCAGCGATCTCTCTTGTGGCCTTCTCGCCCTTTGCAAGCAAGATCTCGCCGGTCTTGGGATCGACAACATCTTCAGCCATTACATGGCCTGCGATACGGTTTCTGAAAGAAAGCTTCTTGTTGAATTTATAACGTCCAACCTTTGCCAAGTCATATCTTCTGGGGTCAAAGAACATACCCTTAATAAGGCTTTCAGCGTTCTCAACACTTAAAGGCTCACCGGGTCTGATCTTCTTGTAAAGTTCGATAAGTCCTGCCTCTTCGCTACCTTCGGGATTCTTATCCGAAACTGCGGGATCCTTTGCGATCGAAGCTTCGATCTTAGGCTCGTCGCCGAAGAGTTCTCTTATCTGTGCGTTGGTACCGAGACCGAGGGCACGAACGAGTACCGTGATCGGCACCTTTCTTGTCCTGTCAACGCGCACGTAGAACACATCGTTTGAGTCTGTTTCGTACTCAAGCCATGCGCCACGGTTGGGAATAACGGTAGAGAAGTAAAGTTCTTTACCGATCTTATCATGTTCAATATTGTAGTAGATACCGGGAGAACGAACCATCTGGCTTACGATAACACGTTCGGCACCGTTGATAACGAAGGTACCGGTAGCGGTCATAAGCGGAAGGTCGCCCATAAAGATATCGTGCTCAAACACATCGCCCGTCTCAAGATTGTGGAGACGAACCTTTACCTTAAGGGGAGCGGCATATGTCGCATCTCTCTCCTTGCATTTCTCGATCGAATACTTAATGTCATCTTCGCACAATTCGTAGCTTACGAATTCAAGGCTTAAGTGACCCGAAAAGTCCTCGATGGGAGAAATGTCGTCAAACGCTTCGCGAAGTCCGTCCTTTAAGAACCACTGGTAGGAATCCTTCTGCACCTCGATGAGGTTGGGCATCTCCAAAACCTCTTTCTGGCGCGCATAAGTCATGCGTTGGCTCCTGCCGGCCTGAGTGGGACGTATTCTGTTTTTTTCCATGGACAATCACCCCGTTCTTATGATTTGGCACTGGTTTTTATAAGTAAAAAAAGCCACAAAAAAACAAAGCACTCCACAATAGTGCACTGTCCATTCTACAACAAGGATTTTTTATAGTCAACAAAAAATTTCGGGCTATCGCCCGATATTTTAAAGGTTACACTTTTGATTTTTTTATCTCCTTTAACACCGTTTCGTAAAGGATATTCGGATTGATGGGTTTTGAAAGATGTGCGTTCATACCAGAGTGTGCCGATAAGCTTACGTCGTCGGAAAAAGCGTTGGCCGTCATTGCGATGATCGGAACCTTTATGGAATCTTTTCTGTTAAGGCTTCGTATCTTTCTTGTTGCCTCAAGACCGTTCATCTTGGGCATCCTTATATCCATTAAGATGGCGTCGTAATAATACTCGTCCGAATTAATGAATCTCTCCACCGCCTCGGCTCCGTTAACCGCCGTATCCGTCACGATGCTCTTTCTTGAAAGAATGGCAACCGCGATCTCACGGTTGATCTCGTTGTCTTCCGCAACGAGTATTCTCTTTCCTTCAAGCTCGTCGATGTTGAGTTCGACTTTGTCGTCGTTACCGGTTTCTTTCTCCCTGGATACCGTAAGGAAAAGATCCACTACAAATGTGGTTCCCACGTTCTTCTTGCTGGTTACGCTGATGGATCCGCCAAGTGCATCCACGATACCCTTTGTAACCGAAAGACCGAGACCCGTTCCGTTAAGGCTTTCTCTGTTTGACTCGATCTCCTGGGAGAAGGGCTCAAACATGTGCTCTATGAACTCCTCGCTCATTCCGATACCGTTATCCTTGATAACGAACCTGAAGTGCTCTTTATCTTCCGCGGGACCTACATTGTAAGAATTGAACTCGATACGTCCGCCGGGATTGGTATATTTGACCGCGTTGCCGAGTAAGTTCATGAATATCTGAGTTACTCTTAACCTGTCGGACTTGATTATCGTGCTGTCTGCTATCTCAGAGTTGGGCACGAAGTTGATGTCCTTTTGCATGCACAAAGGCAGGATGAGGGTCCTTACGCTGTCAAGCAGCTCTCCGAAGGAGAACTCCCCTTCCATTATGTTGATGTGACCTTCTTCTATACCGGACATGTCCAACATGTCGTTGATGAGCTGTAACAGGAAGTTGCTGGATACTTTCATCTTGCCCACGTAATCTTTTAGCATTGTGGGATTGTTTATCTCGTCTTCCATCAAAGAAGCGAGTCCGATGATGGCATTCATGGGAGTACGCATCTCGTGACTTATTCTGGATAAGAATTCGGTCTTTACGTTGTTTGCGGCTCTTGCTTCCTCAAGGGCAACCTCAAGCTGCTTTTTGGATTCGCTGTCTTTTCTTACAAGATCGGTAACGTCCTGCTTTAAGACTATGAGGAAACGCTTGCCTGCATCCAGATACGAGTATGTAAAGTGTTTCTTCCTGGGCTCCTCTTCTCCGATGACCGATTCGTCGAGAAGTATCTCGTAAACGTCTTTTGTCTTTAACTCTTCGTACACGTTCTTAAGATGTCCGGAACGAAGAGCGCGCTCTCTGTCGTAATCCGCAACTCTTTCGGTGATGTAGCTTACCATCTCGGTCTCGTAATCGCCCACAGAATTGCCCTTAACTTCATTTTCGCTGTTTGTTCTGAATATGAGGCTGTTATGCTTTCCCTTCTCTATACAAAGAACTATTTCGTAGTCGTGGGAAATTAGCTTGTTGAGTATTCCAAGAAGAATTCTGTCTTCGGTAACGTCCTCAACGATGATGGTAGCCATGATCTCACCCGACAAAGGATGGGGACGGAACGTAAGCTCAAAGGAAAGCCACATGCTGTCGCCGCCTCTTAAACTGAAATTGCCGGTGAGAGTTCTTTTTGTTTTTTCTGCGTTGAAATCTTCTCTGTAGTTATCGATATTGAAAAACTCTTCGAAAGATCTGTAAGTCTTGGGATCCCCTGCGTATCTTAAAATGCGGCGCATGGATTCGTCCCAGTCCATCAAAGGACGAAGATCGAAGATGTTGTTCTCTCTTACGCTGTCAAGTTTGTTCTTGGTGAGATTGAAGACGATGGTGAAGGTTTTTCTTTTTCCCTTATTGTAGTCGTCCATAAGTCCGTAGCGGACATTGCCTTCCCAGAAAGCTTTGGAAGCATCGTAGAAAGGATCGTCGGAGCCGGTTGTGATGTAGTTTAACTCGTTGGTGAAAACGAGATTCTCCATTCTGACGTACCAGCAAAGAAGGCCGGAAAGAACCGATATAAAGAAAGCCGAAAGTATGAACATCACGCCGTTTAACGTGACTTTACCGCCCACCGAAACGTGATAGCATACGTAAAACGCAACCGCACCTTCTATCTGGCCTAACAGTAAAAAGAAAGGATTGAGCAAAAGAAAACATGCAACCACAAGGGCGATCGCAAAGTAAATGATAAAGGCACGATGGTCGCCGTATATGAATCGCATATGACAGGCAAAGGTAAAACCGAATATGTAACCGGCTATCAAAAACCAGTCCTGAGCTTTGTCGATCCTGTCACGGGTAAAGAGCCATGCGAAGATGAGCAGTATGCAGATGCCGACATAAACAAAGAGACAAGGCTGGATGGTATTCGGTGCGATTATCATTCTCATGACGATAGCAAGCAAAACCAGCGTCATAAAAAGACTTGCCGCAATCCAAAGTCCCATTATGTTCTTTTTGTCGATCTCTTTTTTGTACTTGTAAAATGCGTTTAAGTTAAATATACGTGCCCGCATGATGACCTCTATGCGTAAATATTTTGTGTATCCTTTTTGAACCTGATGTTCTTTATCTTAAGACCCGACTGCATGAACCGGATCTTAAGGAAACGCTCGGTGGAATAACCGTGGCCGAGAAGCACGTCCTCGGGAGTGTATTCTTTCTCGCTTCCGTTTTTGCTTATTACTTTCATGACCGTGTTATTGATGGAGAAAGAAACAGCCATCTGGGAGAGTTCACTTCCCTCTGCGGCCATGTCAAAGAGCATGTGGTAATCGCCCTTCTCGGGGAAACGAAGTGTGATCATGTTGACGTTTCCGCGCTCCGTCTTTAAAAGTGCGGCGTCAAAGCCCTCGTCTTCCTTTACATCGTAAACGAACTCAACGTCAGCCATGACTACGTTAGGTGAAGGTCTGTCGATATCGTTGAACTTAACCTCTTCTCCCATGAGTCTGTCATATGCGGGAGTGTTCATTACGGTGGATATGATGTTGGACGCGTTTCTTGCAAGCTCGTCACGGTTGATGATGCCCTTTTCTCTTGCCTCAACGCTGTCATCGTGATTTTCGTTTCTCTCGGAAGAGTTGGTTACCATGTAAACGTCGTTCTGTGCGCTTATCATAAGACCGGTCTTTCTTATGGTGGGTTCGGGATCTTCCTTGGTGCCCACCACTGCCCACCAGTCGGTCATGGCAATGCCCTTAAAGCCCCAGTCCTTACGGAGTATCGAAGTTGTAAGTTCGATGCTTCCCGCGGTGTGGTAGCCGTTAAGACTTCCGTATGTTGTCATTATGTGTGTTGCGCCGCCTTCTCTCACCGCAAGTTCGAAACCTCTTAAATAGATCTCCCGAAGTGCTCTTGCAGATACTACGGAGTCGGTCACGTGACGCTTGTTTTCCTGATTGTTACATGCGAAGTGCTTTACGCAGCCTGTAGTGTTGGACTTTGCCATACCCGTAAGTTCCGCTGCCGCCATCTTACCGGTAACCAGGGGATCTTCGCTGAAATACTCAAAGTTACGTCCGTTGAGAGGATGTCTTTTGATGTTCATTCCCGGTCCCAATATGCAATCGATCTTGTCTCTTAAAAGTTCCATTCCCAGGAATGTGAAGAGCTCTTTAACAAGCTTTGTATCAAACGTGGATGCAAGGCATGAGCCGTTTGGAAGCTGGAATGCCATTGTTCCGTCGTCTATTCGAAGACCGTTGGGTCCGTCGGTGCATGCCGCTGCGGGAATGCCGTAATCTCTAAGAGAATCGCACACTCCGCCGTAAGCCGCACAGGTTCCGGGAACGACTCTTCTCGAGCTCATTCCTTCGCCTCGGCTCATGATTATGAGTTCTTCGTCGGTAAGCTGAGCCACAAAATCTTCCATAGTGGCCTTGCCGCTCTTAACATCGCTTAACTTGATACCTTTATCACCCGTATA
Source organism: Lachnospiraceae bacterium (assembly GCA_017963665.1). GTDB lineage: Bacteria > Bacillota > Clostridia > Lachnospirales > Lachnospiraceae > UBA1258. Next base: position 9,496 of record JAGCTJ010000076.1, read on the forward strand.
TGCAATGTGAGGAATCGATGCTCTTTCTTTTTCTATCACTTCCTCAAGTTCATGATCCCGTACCGGTACGGGAGCGTAAGCGGGTTTGTATTCGCAGTTTTCTTCGTCGGGAATGAGTCTTTCAAACTCTCTTACGGGATAGAGAGCGTTGGATACGTGCTCAACCTCGATGGTCTCGGAAAGCACGAATGAGCCCACGGGCTCGGCGCTTCTTACGTCACTTCCAACATAGAAAGTGTACTCGCCTTCTTCCATAACGAAGCTGTTCTTGTATCCCGTAACACCTGAGTCGTCAAAAGAAGCCATGTCTCTCATAGTCCACTCAAGGGTGAAGGTCTCGCTCTCTCCCGGAGCAAGAAGTTTGGTCTTATCGAAGCTTACCAACACTCTTGCGGGCTTGCCCAGCATGCCCTGAGGAGCGGCCATGAATACCATAACTGTTTCTTTGCCTGCGTAATTACCGGTATTCTTAACGGTAACCGTAACAAAGGGCTCGCTTTCAAGGGAGAAGCTTGCTTCTTTTTCAAAAGTCGTATAAGAAAGTCCGTATCCAAAAGGATATAAAACCTTATCCTTCGCAAAGGTCTCGAAATATCTGTATCCTACGTAAATATCTTCCTTGTAGTAATTTCTTACAAGGTCTCCGAAGTTGGCATCGGAAGGGTAATCCTTTATGTCTTTGGCGATCGTCTCGGTAAGTCTTCCCGAAGGAGTAACTTTACCGCTTACAATATCAGCAACGGCATTGCCGCCTTCGCAGCCGCCCTGCCAGATGTACATTACGGCGGAAGGGTTAAGCTCACTTACCCAGTTCATGTCTATGATGTCGCCGCCGTTTATTAAAACAGCCGTTTTTTCAAAATGTTTGGTAACGGCTTTTATCATTTCCTTTTCGCCGTCGTTAAGATAGTAGTCGCCTGCCTCTGCCTTGCAGTCTTTGTCTTCTCCCGCAAGTCTTGAGATGAACACGATGGCGGTGTCTGCGTTTTCTTTTGCCTTTGCCACCAGTTCGTCTGTAAGAGGCATCTCAACCTGGCTTGCGGGCTCGGTAGCCCAGCCGTGTCCGGTATCGAAAGGATTCTCTTCTATCCACTTTCTGTACACTTCGGAAAGAGGTGCATAAACTTTAAAATCATCGCATGCGTTAAAACCGTCGTAGAAATTGACAACGTAAGGCACGTTTACAAGTCCGCCTGAACCGGTACCGCTTTTGATGTAATCAAACTGGGTACGTCCGAACAAAGCCACCGAAGCGCCTTTTTTTACAGGGAGTGTCTCGTTGTCGTTCTTTATAAGAACCGCTCCTTCAGCGGCTGCACGTCTTGCCAGAGCGATATATTCTTTCCAGTTAAAATCGATGGTTTTCATGTCTTTTCTTCCTTTCGGACAGGATGGCATAGTACCGTTTCATTATATATTAAACAAGGCGCATGTGCAATAAAACACATGCGCCCTTACGGCTTAAGATCATAGTTGTGATTCTCGAAGGAGTGTCCACCGCCACCGCCGCCACCGCCGCCTCCTCCGCCTCCT
>JAGCTJ010000077.1 GCA_017963665.1 Lachnospiraceae bacterium
ATCAAATAATCGTTTTAGCCGAAGGATCGTCTCTTTATCTTTGCAGGCAAGATCATATTCTTCCTGCGTCCTGAATTTAATGCCGTCAAGTTCAAGCATAACTCAATATAATCCACCTAATCATAGCATTATCCACATATCATTGTACTATATATTGCACATTTATCAAGAGTTTTTTCAATATGTAGTTGTTTTAGTTTTGTTGATACCACTAAAATTATACATCAAAAAAGGACCTTATTCTTCAAGGCCCTCAATGATCTCTATTGCTTCAGCGTAATATTTTATAAATCTGTCCAGATTGTCGGGATCCACATCAAGTTTTCCGGATCTGTAAACCTCAACCATAGGACGAACTTCTTCATACAGTTTTCCAAGCCCCAGGTTTGCGGTGACACCTTTAAGTGCGTGCATTGCTTCAAAAGCATCTTCAACGTTCTTTGCTTCGGCGGCTTTCAAATATCTGTCATAATTTTTGTCCGAAAGAAACTTTTTGAGAAACCTCACATACATCTCTTCGCTGTCCATAAAGCGTTCCATTGTTTCTTCGAGGTTAACTCCAAGTCGATTGTATTCGGTAATATATCGAAGCGACATCTGTACCTCCCGCTAATCAAAGATCGCAAAACGCACGAAGGGGCCTTGCAGCCCCTTGTACGCAAAACAATTATGCATCAACGTTGCTTTCGGCAACTTTCGCTGCACGTTCTTTAACCTGAGCATCCTGGATATCCGAAGGAGCCTGCTCGTAACGATCGAATTCATATTCGTACTCGCCGCGACCACCGGTCATGGAGCGAAGATCTGTACAATATCCGTGAAGACTCATCATGGGAACGTTGGCTTCAATGATCTGACGTCCGCCGGAAATGGGATTCATACCGAGAACACGTCCTCTTCTCTTGTTAAGATCGCCCATAACGTCACCGGTATAGGAATCGGGAACGTTAACTTTGAGGGAAGCGATGGGTTCAAGCAGGATGGGACCTGCTTCCATGAAGCCTTTCTTAAATGCCTGGCTGGCAGCCATCTTAAATGCCATTTCCGAAGAGTCAACGGGATGGTAAGAACCATCGTACAACGTAGCCTTTACGCCGACAACGGGATAAGCTGCAAGAGGACCTCTGAGCACAGATTCCTGAAGTCCCTTCTCAACTGCAGGGAAGTAGTTCTTGGGAACCGCACCGCCCACAACTTCTTCTTCGAAGATATAAGGGGTGGTAATGTCGCCGCTGGGCTCGAAACGCATCTTAACATGACCGTACTGTCCGTGACCGCCCGACTGTTTCTTGTACTTGTATTCAACATCGGAATTCTTCTTAATGGTCTCTCTGAATGCGATCTTGGGTTTCTCAAGTTCAACTTCAACTTTATACTCGTTCTTAAGTCTCGATACGGCTACGTCAAGTGCCATATCACCCATAGCATAAAGAAGCATCTGACCGTTCTCGGAGTCATTTACACTCTTCAAAGTAAGGTCTTCGTGCATCATCTTCTGAAGAGCCTGAGAAAGCTTGTCAACATCACCCTTGTTAACGGGTCTGTATCTCATATAAGTATAAGGTTTAGAAATATCGAACATACCGTACTTGATAACGTTGGCCTTCGTTGAAAGGGAGTTACCGGTACGTGCGCTTGAAAGTTTCGGAATTGCTCCGATATCGCCTGCATGGAGTTCGGATACTTCAACGGGTTTGTTGCCCTGAAGGGTATAAAGCTTTGAAACCTTTTCTTCAATGTCTTTATCTACGTTGTAGATCATGTCATCTGCCTTGAAAACGCCCGAACATACTTTGATAAGCGAATACTTGCCGATGAAAGGATCCACAATCGTCTTAAAGATGAATGCCGATTTAGCCTTCGCAAAGTCAAAGTCCGCTGAGAAGATCTCGTTTGTCTTCATGGAGATACCTGCAATCTTACAGTTCTCGGGGCTGGGGAAATATTTAACGATATCGTCAAGCAATGTATAAATACCGTAGCAAAGAAGGCTTGAGCCCATTGTCATGGGAACTACGCTGCCGTCGATGATATTGGTACGAAGTGCGGAACGGATCTCTGCGTCTGAGAAAGTATCTCCGGAGAAATATCTGTCCATAAACTCTTCGCTTGTTTCGGCAACGGTCTCCATAAGAGTATCTCTGTACTGCTGAAGATTGGCCTTGGAATATTCGGGAACGGGTATTTCAACAGCGTCCTTACCCTGCCACTTGTTGCCGGTCTCGGAAATAACGTTAACGTATCCGATAAGTTTTTCGTTCTCACGGATAGGAAGATGGAAAGGAGCCATACGCTTTCCGTATTTCTCTGTCATAGTCTCGACAACATTTTTGTAAGATGCGTTGTCGATGTCCATATCGGTTACGAAAACAAGTCTGGGAAGTTTATACTTCTCGCAAAGATCCCAAGCTTTCTCGGCACCAACTTCAAAACCGGACTTACCGGAAACAACGATGATCGCTGCATCGGCTGCAGCAACGGCTTCTTCCACTTCGCCTACGAAGTCGAAATAGCCGGGTGTATCCAAAAGATTTATCTTAGTACCTTCCCACTCTATGGAAACAAGAGATGTGTTGATTGAAAACTTTCTCTTCTGCTCTTCTTTTCCGAAATCGCTGATGGTATTTCCATCATCAATCTTTCCCATACGGGATGTAAGGCCCGCAAGATAAGCCATGGCTTCAACAAGGCTGGTCTTACCGCATCCGCCGTGACCTAACAGCACAACATTTCTGATCTTGTCTGTTGTGTAAACATTCATATCAATAACCCTCCAAATACATTTATTGGACACTTTCCTAAGAAACGACCTTGGGAATATTGTACTAAAAATTCGCACAATAATCAACATAATTGTCAAAATTCACAAAATATTTAGAATGAAAAAAAGGCCTCACACAATTTGTGCGAGGCCTTAAAAAATCAGTCACTATTTTGTTTCTTCTTCAACCGTCTGGTATACTTCGATCCTTGCGGCATCCATTTCGGGCATACCTATAAAGATTGCACCGTAAACAAACATATTGCCCTTCTTTTCGATCCTGACTATCTCAAGGAATGCATGAATCACTTCCTTGGTCCAGATAGTAAGATAGGACTCATATACGGCACCGATCTCCAAAGCCTTGGGAGCATTGAATCCGACACCGGTCTTTGAAACGTCGGTTATCTCAATTCCGACTTCCTCAACACCCGATCCGTCGAGACGCTTAAGAACAAGTTTTGAAAGAAGCTCGGTTCTTTTATTTTTTCTTTTCTCTTCCATTGATGATCCTCCGATACATATACCAAAAACATCTGTAAATAGATTTTACAAAAACGAACGGTCAAAGTAAAGTTATTATTTCGTTAATGTGCCTGTTATTTCTTGGTAAACTTCGAGTAATCCGGCGTATAGTTTTGTTCAACCGTATCGATGGTTATACCAAGTTCTTCGCAGATGACTTTGTAATAGTCATATGTCATGATCCTTTCGGAATACTTGCGCTTAAGACTTAACTTGCTCTTAAGATCCGCCAGATAGTTCTCATCAAGTCCTTCCGGAGGCTCACCGTCTTCCGTAAGATATGTTACATCACCGGTATGAGAATCGTACATGAGCGTATCCGTAACTATGGAACGATCCCACATGGCCACAAAGCCTTCTTCATCGGAGAATATGTCCTGACCCATCAAGAGTCTTGAATCATAGTCAAATCCGAAAAGATTCAAAAGCGTGGGAAGAATATCCATACTGCAGCATGCTTTGTCTACCACTATGGGTTCCTCAATGGCGCCGCTCCACAAAATAAGGTTTGACTTGTAAAGTTCGAACGTCTCTTCAACTTCATGTCCGAGAAGTTCGGAAAACTCCGAATTTTCAAGACCGTAAGGCCAATGATCTCCGGTAAAGCAGATAACCGTCCTGTCGGCGATACCTTTTTCTTCCAGCTGATTTATCATATACTCAAGGCCGCGATCCAATTCCATCTGACATGCAAGGTATGCCTGACAAGGTTCGGAAAGTTCAAGATCTGCCACTTCGTCCTTATGTATCTTTGAACACCAGTTGCCGGTAAAGTTATAGTTAAGATGTCCGCTTACGGTCATGTAGTATACATGGAATATATCATCGTCGATATATTCGGGCATGGAGGCTTCAAACATCTGAAGGTCGGATGCGGGCCAATGCTTTTCTATCTCAAGACCGTTTCCGACTCCCTGGTAGTAATAACCCATACCGGGATATGTTATATCACGACCGTAATACTGAAAATCGTTATCGTGATAAGCACGGCTTGTTATTCCGTATGTGCGGTTGAAAAGATTGCCGAGGGCAAAAGGCATCGAATTCTGACCCACCGTCTTAAAGTTTGTAGCTCCGCCGAGCATCGGATAAAGGCTTGTGGAACATACAAATTCTCCGTCGCTTGTCGAACCGCCGGTACGGGGATTGTAGAAGTTGTTAAATACGAAACCTTCGTGTGTCAGTCTGTATAAAGTGGGAGTGAGTTCTTCGTCTACGGCTATGGAAGAAAAGCCTTCGGCCGTCATGAAGATAAGGTTGAAACCTTCAAACATTCCCGTATATTCATTCTTTTTTGTGGGGGCCAAAGTCGCCATATATTCATCGATACCCGCAATGTACTCATTGGGTTCGTTTTCCGCCATGGTAACAAAATCAAGATCCAGCATATTGGGAGAACGATCCACTACAGGTTCCGGATCGGGTTCGGGCTCGGGTTCGCTTGCAAGTTCACCCGCCGACACATCATTTTCAGATACGTCTGTAACGGGATCAACATCTCCGGTTTCATCGGGGTTATACGTCCACACGTCACCGAGATCGTCTTCATGAGTCTTAGTCTCGGGAAACAGTTTAAACTTAAGTTCAACTTCGCCCGTTGCGATAACACCCAGTTCTTCAAAAGAAAACTCGATGAGGTTTTCATTCACGCAAAGATCGTAAGGTGAATTCGTCTCTTTTCCGAAGGCAAGAATTACAAACGCCTCGATAACGATGCCAACCGCAAGGATTGTCACCGGAACGTAAAAATGCTTAAGTGAAGCCTTCTTGTACTTCATTACTTTAAGGCGATTGACGAGTATACCAAGGCCGACAGGAACTAAGACCGTAAGAACGATCACAAGCCAATTATCCTTAATGCCAACCATTATCTCTCGATAATACTGTGCCACTTTCGCATTATTCTTGCTTATGAAGAAAATACTGAAGAATACCTTAAAGATAGCATGATACAGTATATTTACAACATAATACAGGATCACTATACCACTGATAACCCAGTTGACGATCTTATTTGCCTTTTCTTTAAAGGAGCAGGTAAACAAACAAAGAAAAGCTGCTGTAGGAAGGCACATTGCCGCCTTTACAAAATAGTAAAGATCGATGCTCTTAAAAGACCATACATGAAATACGGTCTCAAGATATAAAAGAAGAACGAAAAACCATAAAAATCGTTCGGTCGAATAAAGAAGTGACTTCACGATCGTTACTTTTCCCGAGGCTTCTTCAATATCAATCCTGCTTTCATTATTGTCCCAGTCTTCTATACTGGGATCGAATGAATCTTTCATAAAACTCCTAACTGATAAACATTGCGTCACCGAAGCTGAAGAATCTGTATTTCTCTTTTACGGCTTCCCGGTACGCATTTAAAACATTTTCTCTGCCCGCAAGAGCACTCACCAACATAATGAGAGTGGACTCGGGAAGATGGAAATTGGTTATAAGACAATCTACAGTCTTAAACCTATACCCCGGATATATAAATATACTCGTGTCGGCACTTCCGGGTTTGACATATCCGTTGTCCGAAGCCGCACTTTCAAGTGTTCTTACACTCGTCGTGCCGACGCAGATTATACGCGCCCCTCTTTCTTTCGCCGCGTTTATCATATCGGCGGATTCTTTTGTTATCTCATACCATTCCGAATGCATATGATGATCAAGGATATTTTCTTCCTTTACCGGACGAAACGTTCCGAGACCGACATGCAATGTGACAAACACAATATCAACGCCCATGCCTTTTATCTTTTCAAGAAGTTCCTTCGTGAAATGAAGACCCGCGGTGGGAGCCGCAGCAGAGCCTTCATATTTGGCATAGACTGTCTGATATCTGTTTTTGTCGTCAAGTTTATGTGTAATGTACGGAGGAAGCGGCATTTCACCGAGCTTATCGAGTATTTCTTCAAAAATACCCTCATACTCAAACTCTATAAGCCTGTTTCCCTCTTCCAAAACATCCGTTATCTTGCCCTTTAAAAGGCCGTCACCGAAAACGACTTCACGGCCGGGGCGAAGTTTTTTACCCGGTCTTACTATTGCTTCCCATACATTGGCTGTCTTTCTTTTTAACAAAAGAACCTCTATGGCGGCGCCGGTATCTTTCGTAACACCGATAAGTCTCGCAGGAATGACTTTCGTGTTGTTCAAAACAAGACAGTCACCTTTTTTAAGATAACCGATGATATCATAGAAATGTTTATGCGTTACTTCACCGGTATTTTTATCAAGCACCATCAGTCTGGAAGACGAACGGTCCTTTATGGGATCCTGCGCGATCAGTTCTTCGGGAAGATCGTAATAGTAATCGGATTTTAAGATCTTATCCATAAATACTTACATTCCTTTGGCGTTAAGGAAAGCCATATAACCTCTCATTGTTTCATAAGTGTCGGATTTGCTTACGGCTTCAAAGGGAGCGTGCATGTTAAGCACGGCAACACCCGCATCGATTACGTTCATTCCGTATTTAGCCATGATGTATGCGATGGTTCCGCCACCGCCCGCATCAACTTTACCAAGTTCGCTTATCTGATAAATGACATTTGCGTCATCAAGTGTTTTTCTGAGATATGCAATATATTCGGCGTTGGCGTCGTTTGAACCGGACTTTCCTCTTGCGCCGGTGAATTTACAAAATACCATACCCGCACCCAGGAAGGATGAGTTCTTCTTTTCGAATACGCTTGCGTATGAAGGGTCGAATCCGGCATTTACGTCAGAAGATAACATACATGAATTGGCAAGACATTTTCTGACGGTAAGATCGCTGTATTTGCCTTCGAGGTTAACAAGGTCTGCAATTACGTTTTCAAAGAAAAGACTCGTCATACCCGTTGCGCCGACAGAACCTATCTCTTCTTTATCCACGAGGATGCAGCAGGCCGTTCTTTCTACATCTTTGCATTGTAAAAATGCGAAAAGCGATGCAAAAGCGCATACTCTGTCGTCGTGTCCGTATGCAAGGATCATGCTCCTATCAAAACCGGCCTCTCTTACCTTTCCTGCAGGAACAACTTCAAGCTCTGCAGAAAGAAAATCTTCCTCTTCGATTCCGTAATCATCACCCAATATCTTAAGTACCATAGCCTTTACGGGATCTTTTTCTTTCTTCTCTTCTTCACCCTTCTTTGCCTTAACCACAAGAGGCTTATTGCCTACGATTATATCGAGAGCCTCGCCTTCGATGACTTTGGCTGCCTTCTTTTCCATCTGCTCCTGAGCAAGGTGGATAAGGAGATCCGATACAAAGAAAACGGGATCGTCTTCATCTTCACCTACGGCAAGTTCAACAGTGGTTCCGTCTTTCTTTACAACCACTCCGTGAAGTGCAAGGGGGATGGTAACCCACTGATATTTCTTAACACCGCCGTAATAATGGGTATCGAGATATGCTATCGAAGAATCTTCATATAAAGGATTGGCCTTAACGTCCATTCTGGGTGAATCGATGTGTGCACCGAGAATGTTCATACCTTCTGCAAGTTTTGTGCTGCCGATATTGAAAAGCACGATTGACTTGTTCATGTTAACGGCGTAAACCTTATCGCCCTTCTTAAGTCCTTTGTTTGCTTTTATCTTTTCGGAAAGCTCAACATAACCGGATTTTTCTACCATATTGACGATAACGTCGACACATTCTCTTTCAGTCTTAGCGTTATCAAGGAAGTCTCTGTAATCTTTATTGTATACTTCACATTCCTTTAACTGTTTAGCACTGTAGCTTTCCCATACTTTTTTAGGTTCCATAAATATGCCTCCAAAACAATACAATACACATGTTGTTTAACCAACATGTGCATTGTACTCTTTTTTTTGTAAAAATGCTATGCCCTCAGCGTAACATTATATTTGTCTCCGAGTTTTGAAAGGATATCGTTAACAAGGCCGTCAACGAAGCCGTTCTCGAACTCTTTGTCCTTGGGTGTGAATACAAGGGAGAATGCCATACTCTTCTTGTCTTCTCCAAGCTGTGCACCTTCGTAAATATCGAATAACTCGATATCGGTAACATAGTCGCAAGTCTCTTTGATAGTTTTTTCTATGTTCGCACAGGTAACTTCCTTACCCATAACAAAGCAAAGGTCTCTCTTGTCTTCCGCGAACTTTGAAAGAGGTACGAACTTTCTTGCTTTTCCGTAATACTTGGTAAGCGCCTTTAAGTCGATCTCGGCAACAAAAGATTTAACTCTCATATCGAGTTCGTCAATGATCTCATACTTAAGCTGACCCATGTATCCGATCTCTTCACCGTTACATTCAATCTTTGCGCATCTGTAAGGATGCAAGAACGTGTTCTTGAATGCAGTATAGTCAAAAGAAACGTCCAACGCATCAGCAACGGCTTCCACAACTCCCTTAAGGGAGAAGAAGTCTTCATCTTCACCGAACACACCGATACAGATAGTTTCTCTCTCGTCGGGATATTCCTTTAACGGAAGTTCTTTTGCTATGAATCTGTTCCCCAGTTCGAAAATACGTCCGCTTAAATTGCCTCTCTTCTGATTGAGCGCCATCGCGCGGATCATCTGAGGAGCGAGCGTCGTTCTCATCAAAGAAAGATCTATGTTGATCGGGTTGATAAGTTTGATAGCGTGTCTTAAATCGGAATCTTCGGGAACTTTGATAAGGTCAAGGTCTGCGGGTGAGAAGAAGGAATAATGCACGCCTTCGTTTGCTCCCTGAGCGCAAAGCGCTCTCTTTATCTTAAGTTCGGTTCTCTGATTAAGATTATATCCGCCGCTGGTTACCTCTGCCGTGGGAATGAATGTGGGAACGATATGCTCATAACCGTACATTCTTATAACTTCTTCGGCAACATCCTGATATGTTTCCATATCAACTCTGTATGCGGGGATATTGAGCGTAAGTTCGTCACCGTTAAGTGCAGGCTCAAAGTTGAGGTTTTTAAGTATTCTTACGATATCCTCGTCCGGAACTTTTATTCCGAGAACACCGTTAACTTTGTTTACGCTGACGGTGAGGCGTTTTCTTTCGATGGAATTACCGCTGTTAACGTCTGTATGGTAAGAAGAAACCTTTCCGCAATTAAGTTCTTCCATCAAATGGAGAGCTCTCTTGATTGCCATTGCGGTGGTATATTCGTCAACGCCTTTTGAATAACGTGCACTTGAATCGGAAACCTGACCCAAAGCCTTTGAACTCTTACGGATGTTGTCGTGAGCGAACTTTGCACACTCAAACATGACAGCACTCGTTGTATCAAGAATCTCGGAATTGAGACCGCCCATGATACCCGCAAGGGCAACAGGTTTCTTGCCGTCACAGATAACAAGGTTTTCATTGGTAAGGGTAAACTCTTTTTCATCAAGAGTAACGATCTTTTCACCTTCGTTTGCACGTCTTACATTTATCTCGTTTCCTTCAAGATAGGAATAGTCAAAAGCATGCATCGGCTGTCCCAGCTCTTTGAGTACGTAGTTTGTGATATCTACAACATTTGAGATTGCGGAACATCCCACAAGATTCAATCTTCTTCTCATCCACTGAGGAGACTTTGCGATCTTTACGTCGGATACGTAATGAGCAATATATCTGGGGCAAAGATCCTGTGCAGAAACGCTTACTTTGAAGTCGATTGTCTCACCGCTTTCGGTATAAGAAAGATCGGGCTCTTTTAAAGGTTTCTCAAGTACTGCGGCTACTTCTCTCGCAATGCCGAATATACTCTGACAATCGGGACGGTTTGCCGTAATTGAAACGTCAAAGATCCAATCATCAAGTCCGAGGATAGGCTTTACATCATCGCCGGGATTTGCATCGGCGGGAAGCACCAAAAGGCCGTTGTAATCTCCGCCTTCGTACATATCGTCATTAACGCCGAGTTCGGTGCCGGAGCAAAGCATACCATACGAATCATATCCTCTGAGTTTACCTGCATTGATGGTTGCGACACCTTCAACCGTCTTATGGTCTTTTGCAGTCGCATATACGGTGGCGCCTACCAAAGCAAGAGGGAACTTGCCGCCTGCCACAACATTGTCGGCACCGCAACAAACCTGGAACGTTCCGTGTGAACCCGCATCTACTGTGCATAAATGAAGATGGGTTTCAGGTATTGCTTCACATGTCTTTACAAGACCTACTACGACATTTGAAATGTCTTTTCCGACTTCATATTTTTCTTCCACCTCGAAACCGCATGAGAAAAGTTTCTCCTCAAGCACATCGGGTGTTACATCTATATCTACATAATCCTTTAACCAACTTAAAGGTACCAGCATTTTTCTTTCCTCCTACTCTTAATCGTCTATCTGGCCAAGAACTCTTACGTCCGATTCAAACAACAGTTTAATGTTGTTGATACCGTACTTAAGCATTGCAATACGTTCTATACCGATACCGAAAGCGATTCCCGAATAAACATCTGAATCGATGCCGCAGTCTTCAAGCACCTTCTTGTTTACAACTCCCGCACCGAGAACTTCTATCCATCCTGTTCCCTTGCAGAGTTTACAGCCCTTTCCGTGACAAGCAAAACAGCTTACATCAACCTCAACGGAAGGCTCCGTAAAGGGGAAGTACGAAGGACGAAGTCTTGTCTTTGTTCCGTCACCGAAGATCTTCTCAACAAATACGTCCAGCATGCCTTTAAGGTCACAAAGTGTGATACCCTTATCCACAACAAGACCTTCCATCTGAGAGAACATGGGTGAGTGAGTTGCATCGTCATCCGAACGGAATACTTTACCGGGAGAAATAATCTTGATAGGGGGCCTCTGTGCCTCCATAACATGTATCTGACCCGATGAAGTCTGAGTCCTGAGTAAGAAATCGGGACTTAAATAGAATGTATCCTGCATATCTCTTGCGGGATGATCTGCGGGAATATTCAAAGCCGTAAAGTTATAGTAATCCGTCTCGATCTCGTTTCCTTCGAAAATATCAAATCCCATTGAACCAAAAATATCCACAAGCTGGTTTCTTACCTGAGTATTGGGATGAAGATTTCCAATCTTATGCTTCTTTGAAGGAAGCGTAACGTCAACAGCTTCTTTCTCGTATCTCAAATTAAGTTCGGCTTCCTTGAACTTCTTCTCAAGATCGTCAACCGCACCCTGAGCCCAGTTTTTAAGTTCGTTTACTCTCTTACCGTATTCGGCTTTAAGCTCGTTTGGTATCTTACCCATCTCACGCATCAAAGAACCGACTTTACCGGTCTTGGAATCCATAAGCACTTTACGATACTCAAAGGCTTCCTTGAAATTTGAAACGTTTTTAATGTCTTCTTCGATAGAAGTTCTGATCGCCGAGAGTTTTTCCACAAGTTCGTTTAAATCAGCCATAACTACCTCCTAAAATGAAAATAAAAAATCCCATGACTAATGTCATGGGACGAAATGATTTCGCGGTACCACCCATATTCGGAAAATAAGTTTTCCGCACTCGGGGCGCTTTAATGCAGCGCATACATCCTTAAAGGAAGGCTCCGATGTTGAAATTCATATCATGCAATCCATATCGTGCTTTCAGCCGGTGACACGACTCTCTGTAAATCCATGCAAGTACTACTTACGCATCTTCACAGCCTGTAATCTCTATTTCTTTTGGATTATACAATCCGTGTTTATTTATGTCAAACAAATTTTGTATTCTTACTAATCGTCCAAACTTTCGGGCTGATATTTGACTTCGTTTCTTTCTGCAAACTTCTTATCGATTACGAGCATTATTGGTCTGAAATATCTGTTGATGTTGGCCCCTATGAATACAAAGAACATACAGAAATAAAGCCAGAAACAAAGTATCATAATTGTGGTTAAACTTCCGTACATTGAGAAGGCCCCGAAATTTTCTACATACCATGAAAATACGTAGGAAAAAGCCATCCACAAAAATGCCGCAAGGAAAGCTCCGAGAAACTGGATACGTATCTTTCTCTTTCCGTAAGGAAGAACAGCATACAAAACCATGAACACTACGGTCATCAGTATGATCGTAATGCCGGATCTGAAATATATAAGCTTATTGAACACGAACGACAATTTAGGGAAGTTACCTATAAGGAAATTCTTTGCAAGCTTTCCGTATACGATAAGTAAAAGGAAAACGATTATCGAAGCAAGGAATATCAATGTATAAAGACTTGCAAACATTCTCATCAACAGACTGTTTCTTTTATCCTTTACATGCTCGATTGCATTTAGTCCGTCAATAAGTGCGTTAACGCCTTTGCCCGCAGACCAGATCGTAACAACGATCGCTACGGACAATACACCGAAGGATCTGTTGTAAGCCTCTGCGATAAGAGATATCAAAAGATTCCCGAGGGTAGTGGGCATCTGAGTTTTCAGTATCGCAATAAGATCGGCCTCTTTTATCGGCGTAAAAGGAAGAATCGTAAGCAAAACGATTATCATCGGTACCAAAGAAAGGAAAAAGAAAAAAGCACAGCTTGCGGCGTAGGCACTGATGTTGTCCTCGCGAATCTGCGCAAAGAATGCGACTGTAATTTTGAAAAAGCGACTTTCTGTGAACTTTTCTTTTTTTTCTCTCATATTTTTCCAACAAAAAAGGTGGCGCAGCCACCTCTTAAAAGGCCCGAAATGAGGTCCCTGCCTTTTGACTCCTAGCTCACACGCCAGGTGGGTAACCGCAAATCAACTTCTGTCTTCCACTTATAGAGGCCTGACATAGGATGAAAGATATAGGAATCCCGTTTAAAGTAACTGTAGGTTCAAAAATAACAGGTACTCCGTCACTTCAGGTTAAGGTGATTATATCAAATAAACAGATAATTTGCAATATTTTTTTAAAATGTCACACGTTTTTAGGAAATTTTGCGTGAAAAATCAAGAATAATCGACTTTTATAAGACATAACCCCTGTGCCGGTGCTGTGGGTCCGGCCAGTTTTCTGTCCTTGGCTTCCATGATCGACCCAACATCCTTTGGGGACATCCTGTTAAATCCGACTTCCAAAAGTGTGCCGGTAAGTATCCTTACCATATGCTGCAAGAATCCCGTTCCGTGATATGTAAATGTAAGAATGTCCTTGTTTCTTTCTATATTAATCTCATCAACAAGTCTGACTGTAGATTTTTTCATCTTGGGATTGGCACAAAAAGACGCAAAATCATGCTCACCCACAAGTATTTTTGCTGCTTCTTTCATTGCTTCGATGTCAGGACAGGCTTCAAGAGCATACACATACTTTCTGTCAAAAACAGGCTTTTCCTTTCCGACGTAACAGGTATATCTGTAGGTTTTGCCAAGAGCGTTGTACCTTGAATGAAAACGGTCTCCCGCAAAAGTAGCGCTTACCACGCAAATGTCATCGGGAAGAT
This sequence comes from Lachnospiraceae bacterium, assembly GCA_017963665.1. Lineage (GTDB taxonomy): Bacteria > Bacillota > Clostridia > Lachnospirales > Lachnospiraceae > UBA1258. The sequence goes on from JAGCTJ010000077.1 coordinate 13,596, forward strand.
ATTTGTTGAAATAATCCTTTATCTCTTCTTCGGACATATCCGTATCCGCGAAAAAGTTGGCGACCATGCCCTTGGCATGCACGCCTGCGTCGGTTCTCCCCGCACCGATGATCTCGGTTTCTTTATCCAGCATTTTAGATGCAACGTTCTCAAGTTTACCCTGGATAGTCATGTCGGTGTTCGGCTGATGTTCCCAGCCGAAATATCTCGTTCCGTCGTATGAAATTACAAGTCTTATATTCTTCTTCATGCTTTTGGTAGAAAGAAAAAACCGGAAGCCATAAGGCTTCCGGTCGTTAAATCAAAGATTAAAGCTGGGGACCTGCCTTAACAAGTGCCTTACCTGCATCGTTGGTCTCATACTTCTTGAAGTTCTTGATGAATCTCTCAGCAAGATCTTTGGCCTTTGTCTCCCACTCGGAAGCATCAGCGTATGTATCTCTGGGATCAAGAATTCCTGTGTTAACTCCCTTAAGTTCTGTAGGAACTTCGAAGTCGAAGTAAGGAATCTTCTTGGTAGGAGCGTTGTTGATGGATCCGTCAAGGATTGCATCAATGATACCTCTTGTATCGGGATTGGAGATTCTCTTTCCCGTTCCGTTCCAACCGGTATTTACAAGGTAAGCCTTAGCGCCTGACTACTGCATCTTCTTAACAAGTTCTTCACCGTACTTTGTAGGATGAAGTTCACGGAATGCCTGACCGAAGCAAGCTGAGAATGTAGGTGTAGGCTCGGTGATACCACGCTCTGTACCTGCAAGCTTAGCTGTGAAACCGCTTAAGAA
>JAGCTJ010000078.1 GCA_017963665.1 Lachnospiraceae bacterium
CTTTGTCGCTATCACGAAGCTTTCCTTTGAAAACGGCGATGTCCGTGTTTGCGACTATATCGATTCTCCTATGGTATTCGGCATTGCAAAGCCCAGAATATATGTCCCTTCGGGCGTAGAGATCGACAAACTTGAGTATGTTATAAAGCATGAGAGAGCTCATTTAAGACGCGGCGACACCTTCTATAAACTGATGGCTTTCGCGATTCTTTCTTTTTACTGGATGAACCCCCTTGCCTGGATCGCATTCAAACTCTTTAATCTTGACATGGAATTAAGCTGTGACGAGGCAGTTTTGCAAAAAGAAACCGTTTCGGTCAAAGAAGCCTACGGAAAGTGGCTCGTGTTCTTTGCATCAAAAGGAAGTGTATTCGGTCCCGTTCCCACATCGTTTGGGGAGACCGATGTTGAGAAGAGGGTAAAGAATATGAAAAATATCAAGGCCGTTAAAGGCGGCATTGCGGTTGTGGCTACGCTCATTGTTATCGGAGCAACGGTTCTTTTTCTGGTAAAGGCTCCGAAACTGTTTAAGACGCCGGAGAAAGATGTTCCGACTACCGGCACGGAAGAAACTTTGACTACAGAAGTTGAAGAGACCGCACTCATTTCTGACGAAGCGGTGACTGATGGTGAAGTGATATTCGCTGAATCTTATCCAACATTGAAATCAATAAGCGAACAGTACGGTGTTTCGGAAGAAGATCTTACAAGTATCGAGTTTGAAATAACTCTTCCGAACAATGAAAAGAAAACTATCCCCTATTCACTGACAAATGTGGATCAGAATGAAATAACCATTAACGGAGAAACTTATAAGATTGAAATGGTCGCTTGGGTATGGCCCCTTGACGAGAACAAGGGAGTTATTACCGCAACATTCGGAGAGCGCCCTTCGTTAATGGATGAAGACGGCGAGAATACTTCAAAGACTCATGCAGAAGTGGATATAGCAGCGGAAGAGGGCACCCCGGTTTTGGCCGCAAGAATGGGAGAGATCACATTTGCCGGCTGGGAAGAGGATACGGGTTGCGGAAATGTTGTCATTATAAAAGCAGATGCTTCAACTGAGATCAAATACAGCCATCTTAAGTCCGTAAGTGTCAAAGCAGGCGATACGGTACTTCCGGGTGATCAGGTTGGTGAAGTCGGAAACACGGGATACTCTACAGGCCCTCACCTTGGATTTCAGATTAAAAAGGATGGCGTATCCATCGACCCGATGACATTCTACGAGCAGGAATAGAGATATTTTAATAGGCTATGATCCTTCGATCATAGCCTTTTCTTTAACCTTGTTTTCCGTCTGACTGTCTTATCATGTCTTCAACAACGATATCGTATATCTCGCCGACCGAGTTGCAATACTCTAAAAGCTTCCAGGGCTCGTTGGTATGGAAGTGGATCTTTACAAGATCCTCATCTCCGGCAGCGATAAGGCTGTTGCCTTCAATGTTCTCGGTGATATAATCTGCGATCTCATCTTCATCAAGATCTTTGTCGCGTCTGTCTATGAGCATCTGTGTGTCATAGCGGTATGCGAACTGATCGTCTTCTGCATCGATTGAATTAACTGACATTTCATGTACCTCCTGAATGTGTGACGGCGGTTAGCCGTCGCTAATAGCGATGATAACATATTTAAAAGAGGATGTGAATACCACATCCTCTTAATTCTACAAAATGTTCTTTATGCCTTCACAAAGCTTCTTTGCAACTGCCGGGTTGTTCATCGTATAAAGATGGATACCGTCGATATCGCTTGAAAGAAGGTCTATTACCTGGCTGATGGCGTAGGACATGCCTGCATCGAAAAGTGCTTCTTTGTTGTCTTCATATTTGTCGATGATCTTTTGGAAACGATCGGGGAAGGATGCGTTGCACATGGAGATCATGCGCTTTATCTGTGAGGCGTTGATAACCGGCATAACGCCCGGAGTTACGGGTATATCTATTCCGGCTATGCGACACTGCTCACAGAAATTGAAGAACTTGTTGTTGTCAAAGAAAAGCTGTGAGAGCAAAACTTCCGCTCCCGCATCGACTTTGTTCTTAAGCCATTTCATTTCGGATACGATGTTCTCCGATTCCGGATGAAGCTCGGGATAGCATGCGCCTAGCAAACAAAAATCATATTTGTCTTTAAGATGAGAAATAAGTTCGGAAGCGTGCTTGAAATCGTCCTTTTCAACAGCTTTGTCCGTGCGGTCGCCTCTTAGGGCGAGTACGTTCTCAATGCCTTCTGCCTGCATTTCCTTTGCAAAAGCATCAATCTCGTCCTTCGAATAATGAAGACAGGTAAGGTGCATAACGGGCTCTATGCCGTAGTTGTGCTTTATCTTCTTTGCAATCTCTATCGTCTTGTTGCAGTTAAGGCTTCCGCCGGCACCGAAGGTTACGCTTATGTAGTCGGGCTTAAGATCCGCAAGAACTTCAAGCGTGCCGTCGATGTTATCAAGAAGAGTATCTTTCTTGGGAGGAAATATCTCAAAAGAAAGAACTTTTTTCTTGGCTTTGTAAATATCAGAAACTTTCATGTTTTGATCCTTAATCCTAAAGGTGGCCGACGCGGTAAACGCCGGCGCACCGTTTTATTTTTCCCTTATTATATGAGCGGCTTCTACAAGATTTGCCAAACTTTCTTTAACTTCCTTATCGCCTCTTGTCTTAAGTCCGCAGTCGGGATTAACCCAAAGTTTTGAATCCACGATCTTTTCGCGCATCTTGGTGAGTGCGGTAACAAGTTCTTCGACAGAAGGAACTCTGGGGCTGTGGATGTCGTATACACCGGGGCCGACTTCAGTCTTAAAGTTGTTTTCTTTAAGCGCGTCAAGAATGAGAAGATCTGACCTCGACGCTTCAAATGTTATAACATCAGCGTCCATTGCGTCAATAGCGGGAATGATATCCGTGAACTCACTGTAGCACATGTGCGTATGTATCTGAGTGTCCGCTTTTACTTTGCTGTGCACAAGTCTGAAAGCGGGGATTGCCCAATCAAGGTATTCACTGTACCAGTCGGACTTTCTTAAAGGCAATTTCTCGCGAAGAGCGGCCTCATCAATCTGGATGATCTTTATGCCTGCGGCTTCAAGATCGAGCACTTCATCGCGGATGGCAAGTGCAATCTGGAGTGTGCTCTCTTTTAAAGTGATATCTTCACGGGGGAAGGACCAGTTAAGTATCGTTACGGGGCCGGTAAGCATGCCTTTTACGGGCTTGTCGGAAAGTGATGCGGCATAGCTTGACCACTTAACGGTGATGGGTGCTTTTCTTGATACGTCGCCCCAGATGATCGGCGGCTTAACGTTTCTTGTACCATAGGACTGTACCCACGCCTTCTCTGTAAACACATAA
>JAGCTJ010000079.1 GCA_017963665.1 Lachnospiraceae bacterium
ATAAAGACATGTCGTTGAAGACCGCTTCGCTGTAGATCTTTTGTTGATGTTCGGTTAAAAGTTCACCATAGAAATCAAACAAAAGTCCCCGCTCATATATTTTGTCCATATAGTATTACCGTGATGCGTTTTGCGCATAACATGACTAATGCTAATTAAACACCGTTACGTATACTACAACATAGATTCTTTGCTGTCAAGTGTTTTTACTTTACATTATTTTAATCTGCTTTCAAACACCGCGATCATATCAGAATCCCGCTCAGAATCAAACTCCGCGATCCTGTTCTTTGCCGTCTCATAAAGATTTCTGTCATCTAGAGCCTCAGCTCTGTCAAGAAGCAGATCCATCTTTGAATAGGCATTCCTTACCGCCGCACTGTCTTTATTCGTACCTCTGTTGTCTTCAATAAGCCTTATGCTTTCCGATACGGCATCCGACAGCATCGACGAATATATCTCATCATACGCTTCCGGATCGGTATTCATTCCGGTATAAAGAAGCGGAGTCACAAAACCGAGACTTCCGGATGTGAACGCACCACCTTCAAAAAGACTTGTACTTCTTGTTTTGTTTACAAGCGGTGTATTTATCTTATTTGTAAGATATACTACAACGATATCGTTCGTCGGATCTACATACGTAAGCGTTCCGGTCCATCCCTGATGGCCGAACACATCGTTTGAAACAGTTCCGAAATACCACGGTCTTTCATCGTCACCGTTTCTCCACCAGCCGATGCCCCATTCGGGACTGTCGGGAGACTTGGGTGAAGTAAAGCTGTCGATAACGTCTTCCGAGAAAAATCTCTTGTCTTCGTATCCGCCCGAAAGCATCACGTACGCAAGCTTCGCAAGATCGGTCGCGTTCGAAAAAAGTCCCGCATGGCCCGATATTCCCGCCATGGTGTAATAAGCCATCTCATCGTGAACTTCGCCCTGCAGCGCATAGGTTCTTATGCCTTCAAAGTTCACCATGCCTTCTCTTGTATTGCCTTTAAGCTCGGTTGCGGCGATCTTTTCCTTTGAGAAACCGTTGTCCAAAGGATTGTAGGTAATATGGTACAAAGAAAGCGGATCGTAAAAAGTCTCTTTTAAGAATTCATCGAGCCTCTTTCCTGTTTTTTCTTCCAATATAAAGCACAGAAGCATGAAATCGACGTCGGAATACAATATCTTCGTGCGAGGTTCGTACATAAGAGGCGTCATACATATGCTCTCAAGCGTCTTCTCGCGCGTTTCAAACGAATTGTCACATCCGCTGTATAGAGGATTCACATAGTCGGGACCTATCTTGTTTAACGCAAAATCGTACGTATATATCTCGTACTTCGGGCTTGCCGGGAAGCCTGCCCTGTGGCACAAAAGATCCTCTATCGTAAGTTCTTTCTTATATTCTTTTATGAGTTCAAGATCGAGCGGTTTAGATCCGCTATATGTGACGCTTATCGTATCTTCGTAAAATCGATTTCCAATATAATCACAAACCTTGTCGGTAAGTTTCATCTCGCCGTTGCTCACAAGATATTGAACGGCGTAGTTTACGCTGTACATCTTTGTATTGGAAGCAAGGTCGTACAAAGTGTCTGTGTCGACTGGCTTTGAACCGGTCAATTTATTTAAACCGTTATCAAACGTTTCGGTAAGCCCCCAGGCATTTTCATATATGAGTTTACCGTCTTTGATCACGGTAAGCTGGGATGAAGAAAAACCGTATTCAACGTCCTTTTTGACGATGGCATCTATTATCTCGAACGCTTCGGGATCGATGATCGTTTCGTCTTTGCCGTCAAGCAATGTCGGATAAAGAATGTTTAAAGTAACGGCGCATTCAAGATCCGCGGGTGTTATGTCGGATATCTGAACCGTATTTTCACCGTTTACGGTAAGTTCTTTAAGATCGACGAAATAAGTATTTCCCGCGATAAGCCCTTCCGTATCGACAGGAATGTTGTTAACAAACATCGAAAAACTCTGAAGTTCGGAATTCAATGTAATGTACATTGCTCCCTGGTCTTTATACGACTTAAATCCCGATATACTGTTCACAAATAAAGCATTGTTGTGAAATCCGAGTCTGTCGGGAAAGGTCAATGTCTTTTGATAACCGCCATCGGGAAGTTCGCTCTCGGTATAATATGCTTTCGGAAGAATAACTTCTTCTTTTATAGGAAGTTCTTCCGTAATATCTTCGATTTCCGTTACGGATGCTTCAACGGATGCTTCCAAAACGCCTTCATCGGAAACGGAAACGCTCTCGGTCAAAGTGCATCCCGAAAATACGATCATTGATGAAATTATGAGAAACAGTAATTTTTTCTTCATTCGGTATCCTTATGCCGGTTTTTTTACTGCCACATTTTGTATGCGACATTTTTGTCTTCTACCACATATTTTAATAACGTGCGCTATTTGTATATTATGCATAAAATGCGCATATTTATACATTTGTTTGTTTCTATGAATTAATTCGTAAACAGCGTGTTTTAAACCTCTTTGGATCTTCCGCTGTATTCTTCTTCCGGACGGACGGTATTTTTATAATTTTTCTTCGTTCTTAAGTATGTCGCGTAATCAGAAAATCCCGCCTCAACGCAGGCATCTTTTATCTTCATTCCGCCGTCGGACAAAGCACTCACAAGATTGAGTCTTTTCTCGGTGACATAGCGATGTATCGTATATCCGGTGTACTCTTTAAACACTTTCATAAGATGAAAACGTGACAGCCCCGAAAAAGCAGATAATGCTTCAACGGACAGATCGTTTTTGAGATTACCGTTTATATGATCGATAACTCTCAGTATTTTTTCGTTGTAAACGACTCTTCCGTTGTAAGAGACAACATTCTTTTTTGAATATTCGTTTAACTTTACAAGAAACTCAAGAATACATAGCCTGTGATATGCATCGGCACCAAAAGATTTGGAATCTTTGTAAGTTTCGGACCGTTTTAACACATCAAACAGCCTCGTCGTATCCTGGTGTGAGAACCGAAGTACATTTACGTGCTCAAGCGAAGCTTTCTTGAAGCAATCCGTAAGGGCAAAAGAATCGGACAGTTTCTCGGACAAAAAAATATCCGACAGATAGATGACTATTCTTTCATACGCTTTCTTGGCGCTCACAATGGGACAATGTATCTCGTTACGTCCCACGAGCACGATATCCATGGGTTTAAGCTCGTAGCTCTTACCTTCAACGTTATAAGTGACATCACCGCTTATAAAGAATATGACTTTATAAAAATCGTGATAATGAAACTCATAAGTTCGATCTGAGATATCGTTAATATGAAAGTATTTGTAATCTTCTGTCAGATATCCGGTTTTTTCGTAAAACATGTCCTTTAGATGTTTGTGCGAACCACTTTCGGCTTATAGCCTTTCTTCTCAAGCTTGTCTATTATCTGTTTCTTATGTTCGGTTCCGAATGCTTCAAGAGTGATACGAAGTTCCACTGCAGCATTTCTGTTGATGGAAACGAACTGGTTATGCTCAAGTTTGATTACGTTACCGCTTTCTTTTGCGATGATATCGGCAACCTTGGAGAGTTCGCCGGGCTTATCGGGCAAAAGAACGGATACGGTAAATATTCTGTCTCTGAAAATAAGTCCCTGGGAAACAACGCTCGACATCGTTATAACGTCCATGTTACCGCCCGAAAGAATGGACACGATCTTCTTATTCTTAACCTTTAACTGTCTTAAAGCGGCCACGGAAAGAAGTCCCGAGTTTTCAACTACCATCTTGTGATTTTCCACCATATCAAGGAAGGCAACGACAAGATCTTCATCGGGTACTCTTATGATTCCGTCAAGATTTTTCTGAAGATAAGGGAACAGTATGTCTCCGGGCGTCTTAACCGCTGTACCGTCTGCGATA
>JAGCTJ010000080.1 GCA_017963665.1 Lachnospiraceae bacterium
AATCGCTTAGCTTTTCCACGTCCATTACGTATCCTACCGGAGAAATGTGATTGCCGTTCCACCTATATTGAAGGCGATACTTGCCGTGGCGCTTGGTGTAGGTGCCGTAGGTATCCAGATCCATGGGATAGGTTCCGCCGCTGGTGGTGAATGTGCCGTCGTCTTTAAAGGATACCCAGCTGATGGGGAAGAACTCGTCCGTATAGTAGGTGCCGGTCATATCATGCCCACTGTGAGAAAGAAGCCGAACCACAAGAATCAAAGAGGCGATTGCCACCGTTACCGCACCGACTATGACACCGATCAGCACCGTCTGCGATATCCCAAGGCTTGCCGCCAGGGCATTTACCTGCACCTTTGCCGGCGCCGGTGCCACACTTATCTTCTCTCCGCAGGAAGTGCAAAACTTCGCGTTTCCCTGTATTTCTTTTCCGCATTTGGGACAAAACATGCTTTTCTCCTTAAACTGATTTCGTATTGTCTTGTTTCTTCTTTTTGCATCTATTCATAATATTCTATGCCCAGCATATCGCAATAATACCCTTTATCAGTTTTATGATAACGTTCCCTAAACTCTACACCGAATAAAGCTGGGAAAACTTCTTCAAATGAGTTTCTCAGATTAAAGTCTGTCGGTGTTATTGTAACGTTTCCTCCGTTAATAACTACTTTCACGAAACGCTCTTCGAGTCTGTTATAGCAAAACAGCATTATGTCATCGCCGGATACCCAACAGCCGTCATCAAACTCAAGTTCCTCGTCCTCAACCCTTATGCCCTTTATTTCCAATTCAGTGTCCGATGCTCCTTTATTGCTAGAGAGCAACTGCTCCGATTTTGGATTACTAAGATTAAATCGATACACACCATAGTGTCCTAAAGGCTCGAGCTCGATATCGCCGAATCCATAGTATATATAATCCGGATCCGCTTTTACGAAAGTCACATTCAAAGGCAAATGGCCTGTTTTTTCAAACTTAAACAGTTTGTCGATACTATCCCATAATTGGCACACTTCTCCTTCGGCTGTTTTCGTCATAATATCTTCCACATCCTTGGTGCTCATACGTAGCATATAGTATTCTTTATCTCCGCCCTTACTGCCGGTTAAATACATGTTTCCGTTTTCATGTATGAGAAAATCATATATAAAAGTATCGGAGACCATTCTTCGTACATCCGTGCCATCCAATTTCATTGACACAAGTCTGAAGTTATCGAGCAAATAGATTCTGCCGTTATAGTATTGAACGCTGAAACTTAACAAATACTTTTGGTCAAGGCCGGCTGCATTTGTAAGATCCACGGAATTGCCGTTGTCATCGACACAGATCAAATGTTTATTATCATATATTATTCTCTTATTCTGACTTTCTATTACCAATTCATCATTATGCGAATGGTATACCTTATCATCACTAAAGTTTGGAATAATGTCAGTAATGCTCTTTGTGTTTGTGCTTTCCTTTGTTTCGGAGCTCGTAGCAGTCTCATCTGAGTTCGTTACTTCATAAGGTGTTGTAGTTCCCTCTACAGTTCCGCAACCTGCAAGTGTTGCAAATACAAGTGCTGCGCTTAATATGGCTACCGGTCTTTTCTTCATAGTGAAACCTCCTTAACCTCATAACCCGGTTTGTATGGTTTGAATATATCAAAGGATCAATCAACTATCACTATTTGTAAGCTTTTACCTTTTCAATCTTAGTCTTTCCGTCCAGACTCATAAAATAGGTCTGATCCTGATATTGTGCATTAATGAAATAAATGAACCCATCATTGATCTTGAAATAGAAGCATTCCAAATGTGTATCTTTTCCAAGCATAGACCAATCGTCTCCGAATGATAACATCTTTCCTTGCGGGGTAACAAGATTCGGATAGAAAGCACCATGGTCTGTGTTAACTTGATCTGTTATCATTACATATCCGTTACTTGTTTCCAATTCACAAGGGCTTGCAGAAATAAGGAAATACGGCTCATATTGCAGATTTCCGTTTCTATCTATTAATCCGACATACCAATTACCGTCTGCACCGGTAAATTTGATAAACGCATATCCGTCTTTAAATGGTCCGGCATCTCGTACTTCAACTGCGTCCGGTATATTAAGTTCAACTACCAAATTACCTGATATATCGAAGTATCCCCTGTGATCAGCATTGTAAGCATAGTAAAGACCTTCACCATATGAACCGGGGTGGTACTTTAAATAATCATAATTTTTTATAAAGGTATGATCGCTACTCTTGAAATTTTCAAAAGACTCTTGACTGTCAAAGGCGTCTCGAGGTATTACCATTCCTCCGTATGTTAAGCAATAGCCGTCGTAAAAATCTGATACGCCATAAAAAGAGCTTACTCCGAAAGTATTTATATAGTTATTGTTATTAAGGTTAAACAGATTGTTATCATCCTCAGATAGAAGAATCCCCTCCCCCAGGTAATAATATTCTTGATCAAGGGCATTCTCTATCTCATCACTTAATATATTTCCTTGGGCGTCCATCAAATACACAACATCCTTGTTTTCCGAAAAGCTTTTTACGCTTCTGAACATCAAATATTTTCCATCACCGGCACCCAGTAAAGCGATCACTTCATTATCTGTAAAATCTTCAGGACCCTTCTTATATAATATTTTTCCATCTCTATCGGCTATAATAGTCAAACACCCATATCCAAAATAGAATATGCCGTCTTCGCACTCACCAACGCGCGGGTTACCAAAATCGATCCGGTTCTGATACTCATATAACGCTTTTTCATTTACAGGCACGCTGCACAATACGGTTCCTTTTTCATCAATAAGCGCCATGTATTTATTCGAACCGTCAGCATATTCTACCCATGCCCTGTTATCAAAAAACATATTGCCGCTTCTTTTTCTCCAAAACGTAGAATCTATCGGATATTCTGCGACCAATTGAGGTGCCGGATCTTCTGCTTTGACAGTCTCTTTTTTCTCCTCTTTGGCGACTGTAGTCACTTGAATTTCCTTTTGGGGCGCTTCTTCTACGACTGCCTGCTCTTCATATGCAACTACCTGCGCAACAGTTTCTTCAGCCCTGGGCATGGCAGGCGTTGTAGTTCCCTCTACAGTCCCGCAACCTGCAAAAATTGTCAGCATAAACGCTATGCCCAATATGATGGCGATGCTTTTTCTTTTCACCTTATTACCTCCTTAACCTCGTAACCTTTTTTGTATGATCAGACTATATCAAAGATAAGAAACCGCGAAATCACATGATGATGTAATATAGTTTTTCCGTCAGCATTTTGTGTGTCTAAAGTAGTAAAATCCCGTTTACTGTGATAGACTTAACAGGCATGTATATGATGCTTTATGTGTAGTCAGACATATAAACTATGTTTACGGCAAAAAGGAAATGACATTATGGGAAGAGTAACCTTAAACTTCAATAATAAAAACCTGTTTAGAACTCTGTTCGCATGGGTATGGGTGGCGATAGCCTTTGCGGTTGATATGTGGTATCAATATGTTCCCGGAAAGTGGATAACCGACGGGGATCTTGCAGGAGAACTGTTGCTTTCCGATCTGTTGAATCAGGAAAAAAAGATACTCTCTTCGAACTGGTTTTACACTACTGAGTTGAGAGTGTTTGAGACTCAATGGTTTTACAGACTGGGGCTAATTATTTTCCCCCATAATTGGCACATGGCAAGGGTATTGGCAGCGGCAATGCTGACGGCTCTCTTGGTCTGTGCATGCATCTATTTTTCCAAATCCGTAGGACTTGGTGTGTACGGAGTGTGGGCCGCAGGCTTTCTTATCTGGCCTTTTGGCTTTTGGCATCTGTTTTTAACCATATACGGACTTTACTACATGGTATACATGATCTTAGGATTGTTTACGGCAGGCCTGATCATTAATTATCTCAAAGATAAAAAGATATACCGACTCCCTTTGGCAGGAATCCTTTCTCTTTTTGCCGGAACTAACGGAGTACGACAGCTGATAGTATTTTTTGTTCCGCTCAGCATTACATCGATCATAATGCTTTTATTGAAAATACGCGACGAAAAGAATCTTGGCATTTTGGACATCTTTAAGAAATACAGATCGGAATGCACTCTTTTTCTGGTGATCAATGCTTCATTAATAATGAATCTGCTTGGATATTTTATTAATGCCGCAATTCTTTCAAAAAAATATCATTACTACAGTTATTCTGATTTCACATGGGGAAACGTAACAGCCAATCCCGTTGAGGCATTATTGGACTTTCTAAAACTTTTCGGATATGTAAAAGACGCGGAAGTTGTTTCTTTGGGGGGAATTGCATCTATCTTCGGTGTAATAACCGCTCTATGCTTAATCTTTTGCACGATCAGCCTTTTGGCTACGCTTAAAAAATACAGCTTTGAAAAGCAGATTGCCATAATCCTGTTTCCCATAATGGTTTTGTTCCAGTTGGTAGTTTTTGCCTTCCTGGGTAATTATTCGGTAAACTATTGGCTTCCGCTTATCTGCTATGCGGTTGTCATCTTCGGAATTTGGTTTGATGAATTTAAGACCTTTAATGAACACTTAAAAATGACATTGCTTGTTGTTTTGAGCATATTTATTGTATTTACAAGTTTTGCCACTGTCAAAAAAGAAGTGACTTCTCCTTTAAGAGGAAAACCCGGATTGTTGGAGACAAGCGAATGGCTTGCAGATAACGGCTATACCGTGGTGGTCGCTTCATTTTGGAATGCCAATCAGATCACAGAGTTTACCAACGGGCAGGTTGAAGCATACATTGCCGACCCCAACGCCAAGACAGGCGAAACGTGGTTGCAAAAAACTTCGCACGAAGAACTGCCCGAAGGTGACTACATTCAGATAATTAATAAAAACAGCGGAGAATATATTGAAAATTATGATTCGTATCCCAATGCGACACTGGTGTACAGTAACAGTGGGATAGAAGCATATTACATAGAATAAATCTCGCTTTCTATGCCGTTATTACTGCCGCAACCTTCTTTACATCCATCTGGGTGAGGGTTCTGTTTGCTTCGTAAAGTTTCTTAACCTTGCTGCCCTCAAGCCGCTCGATCAGGATAACGTTTCCGATATACGCAAGGTCCGAAAGACCTCCTGGGTTTTCCACGAAATCTTCGATTATGGACGATTCGATGTTTTCCTTGGAGAGCATGAGTTTGATGTCTGCGGCGAGGTTTCTTTCTTCCGTGGTGAAGCTTCCCGTGGTGGCGAGAAGCACCCAATGAATGTTCTCTTTTCTGCAGGCGATAAGCAGGTTCGTTTCAAGCAGCTTCTTGCGACTGTTCCACTTGATCTCTTTGCCCATGTCCACGATCACCGAAATGCCGGTGACTTTTCTGATGTCGTCGATGGTGTGAACTTTGCCGCCAAAAATGTAGAAGCTAACCCAAATGCCCACGATACACACTATGCCAAGTGCCGCGCCGATCACAAGGTCACGTTTGGAAAGGGAGTAAAAAGAAAACTCTTTGATACGCTGTTTCCAGCCCGAAGGAGTTTCTGCTACGGTCTCTTCCGCTTCGTTGCCTGTCTTTTCGTTGTAATAAGCAAGCTGTGCGGGCGTGAACTTTTTAACCGTTTCCTTTATGTGAGTGTCCTTGGTGACGATGGAATTGTAGGTTTCGGTACGCTTGTCCACTATCTCCGGAATGTAGCCGGTGGATGCAAATGTATCAATGTAACGAAGGGAGTGAACCGCAATGACGGTGGCGTTCTCGGAATCGTACTTTTCCAATGAAGAAACGACAATGTTCGCAAGCTTGGTGGCATTTTCGATGCTGTCGGAAAGAACGCTTACGGTAATGAGAGCACCGTTTTCAAGGTTCTTCGGATCCTCGCCGGTTGAAGCCGATAGTTCGGAAGTTACGCTTACAAGTTCCTTTATATACTCGGGCTTAAGGTCCTTAAAAGGCGCGACGTTGATGTTTTCGATGTAGTCGCCTCTTGTGATATATGCGGCCAGCATGCTGATGATCGCGTTCACATCGCCATTGGTGGAAATATAGTAATATTTATGGCACTGAGGTGCTTCCATCGGATCGATGTTTGCGAATATCGATTCCTGCATGTATGTGGTGTCGTGCGCAAGAAGCCTCTCCTCTAAGATCACGTTGTCCACCGTTGCCTGCTCGGCCTGGGACAACATGCCCTCCACGCTCTCGGTCACACTTACTGCTTCGGGCTCCGTAGCAGTCTCCCTTGGCTTAAACGCTTCACGTGCTATTAAAAACAAAAGACCTACAGCTGCTATACCGATCAGTATTACAGCCCAGGACTTTAACATCTTCTTAAGCATATCGAACAGATCGATTTCCAATTCGTAATTATCCAAGCTTTTGCCCTCCAAACAGCCATACCCCGCGGCTAAATAAATCATATCACACATGGAGTCTGCGTAAAAGTAAGCTTCTCCCTGTTTTGAAGTTTTTATCGAATATCTTTACGATCCGCTCTGTTTTTTTCGATTCCTGAACATAAACTTTCTTACAACGTTTATGCCGATCTTATAAGGAAGAGGTCGCAAAGCCCTGTCAGCTTCCTTTAATTTTTCCCGGATAGGGATGTTCTGCGGACAATGTTTTTCGCACTTGCCGCACTGTATGCATTGCGAGGCAAAAGAAGGCTCTCTCGTAAGTCCCACGGTCTGCGCAAACTGGAACCTGCCGTCGCCTTTACCCTCTGTATACATGGCGTTGTAGCACCTGAATATACCCGGGATGTCGACACCTTTGGGGCACGGCATGCAATATCTGCAGCCCGTGCAGCCCACCTTCTCGTGAGACCTTATCTCGGATATTACTGTGTTTAATACTTCAAGATCTTCCTCTGTCATGGAACCGGCCTCGGTTTCGGAAGCTATACGGCAGTTTTCCTCTACCATCTGCGCAGAGTTCATGCCTGAGAGCACAACGGTGACCTCAGGCTGATCGTACAGCCATCTGAATGCCCATTCCGCGGGTGTCCAGCCACGTTTGCTTTCTTTGATAGCCTTTAATGCGCCTTCGGGAAGCATGTTTACAAGTTTCCCGCCGCGAAGCGGTTCCATGATGATGACCGGAATGTGTTTTTCGTAAGCGGCCCTTAAGCCGTCCACTCCGGCCTGCGATACTTTATCAAGATAATTGTACTGTATCTGACAGAAATCCCAGTCATAGTCGTTTAATATCTTTAAGAAATTATCGGTGTTTCCGTGATAAGAAAAGCCGATGTTTCTGATGATTCCGGCTGCTTTCTTTTGCTCTATCCAGTCGATTATCCCGACATCTTTTAACTTCTCCCACATATCGACATCCGTTAAGTGATGCATAAGGTAATAATCGATATAATCGGTACGAAGTCTTGAAAGCTCTTCGTTAAAATATTTATCCAGTCCCGCGCGGTTGTTTATCATGTACTGCGGAAGTTTTGTCGCGATCTTTATCTTTTCTCTTATGTGATTGCGCTCGAATATCTCGCCGATAGCCGCTTCGCTTCCCGAATATATGTAAGCGGTGTCAAAATAGTTAACACCCGCTTCATAAGCCTTCATTATCTCTTTTTCGGCCTTGTCGATGTCGATGGAATTGCCATTTTTGGTAAAGCGCATGCAGCCGAAACCGAGCACCGAAAGCTTTTCACCGTATCTGTCTTCTCTGTATTGCATATGGTAAACCTCTGTGTATCTTTTAATGAAACACTTTTACTCTACCACATATCTGTTTGCGAAATAATTAAAAAAACATAAAGTGGCATAGGGGATTCCCTATGCCACTTTATTAACAACATTACATCGATCATTTCATGAGATCTATAAGTTCCTGTTTGGAAGTCAGTCCCACTTTTCGGCCGGCTTCTTCGCCGCCTGCAAATTTAACGAGAGTCGGAACCGACATAACACCGTATTTATCGCAAAGATCTTCGGCGTCGTCGATATCGATCTTGGCGATATCAAACGAATCGTCTGCCGCTGCGATCTCCTCTAAGATGGGTGCTATCATTTTGCACGGTCCGCACCATGTGGCAAAAAAGTCTACAAGCACGGGCTTGTCGCTTTTAAGAACTTCTGCTTCAAATTCAGCTTCTGTGATGTGTTTTAACATAATGTGATCCTCCGTCCGCCGGGAAATCCCGGCAAATGTCCGTTGTTGATTGATCTATGTGCAAACCTTAAAGGTTAATACATATCCTTGTTCCAAGATCTGTTCTTGAGACCACGCTGAAGCTTCCTTTGTGTTTTTCGACTATCCATTTTGCTATGGAAAGCCCGAGTCCGGTACCTTCTTTGGTACGCGCCTCGTCTGCCCTGTAAAATCTGTCAAACATGTGCTCGACATCGGATTCTTTCATGCCTATGCCCGAGTCCTGCACCATAAGGTACGGCCTGCCCGCTTCGTTCATGCCCGAAGCCAGCACGATCTCATCCCCATTTTCCGTATATTTGGCAGCGTTGTCAACAAGTATTCTCACAGCCTGCTTTATAAGCCCCGGATCTGCCATAACGTTTAACGGTCTTTCATACGTTCTTATTTTATACGGATGCAATTCATCTATCATTAACGACTCTTCATATATCTCCATGATAAGTGAATTGAGTTCGACATTTTCAAGCTTGAGTTCCGTCCTTCCGGCATCGCCCCTTGCCAGGAAAAGAAGCTGCTCCACAAGATGTTTCATGTTGTGGGCTTCGTTTTGAATGGCCGTTATGGACTCGTCGAGGACCTTCTCGTCTTCACGTCCCCATCTTGCGAGCATGTTTGCATAGCCTTCTATAACGGCTATGGGCGTTCGAAGCTCGTGAGACGCATCGTTAACAAACCTGGCCTGCTGACGGTAGTTTTCTTTCATCCTCCCTATAAGCGAATTCATGGCGGTCTCTATGCCCTGAAGCTCGGGATCGGGAAGCAGTATCTCTTTGTTGTCCTCGGGCTCGATCTTCGAGATCGCTTTTTCAAGGAGCTGATATTTGTCCTCGTTGAATTCAAAATTCGAGATCTCATCGGCTCTGGCCGCAAGTGCATCGATAGGCGCGAGCGTTTTGTTGATCTTCTTTTGCTCTTCGGGTATCGAAAGGAGCGCACCTATCACTTTAAGCACAAATATCGAGGCCGATACTCCCAGCGAGACTGCCACAACATCGGCGATCTTTTGGCTTAAAAGCACGGTTCCGGCAGGGTCGGTAACGTTATAAGTAAGATCCGAAAAGCCCTGTGATATGTTAAAAAAATGCTTGTACGTCCACTCCACTCTTCCAAGAGCCGATATCTCACAAAATACGGCCCAAAGTATCGGAATCAGCAAAAAAAGCCCGAAGGAGCTCCAAAATGCACCCCCGAGCCTTGTCCCGGTTATCATCCATTGGAGTTTGCCTCGAATGGAACGGATCCTCTTGTTCTCATTGTTCGGATTTGATGACATAACCTACTCCTCTTATGGTCTGGATCATCTTTATATCAAATACGTCATCGATCTTGGACCGAAGAAAACGGACATAAACATCCACAACGTTGGTCTCACCCACATAATCGTAACCGCACACTTTTTCAAGCAAAGTATCTCTTGAAAGCACGATATCCATGTTTTCAAGAAGTGTCTCGAGCATCAGAAATTCTCTGTTGGTAAGAGATATCTCCTGATTGTTATACGTGACTTTATGCTTGGCAACCTCGAGTTTAAGGCCATTCCAGACATATACGCCTTCCGATTCTTTTCCCGTAACGACACTCGCATTATGCTCAAAAGAAAGCTGTTTGTTGTGCATTTTAAGGGCTACCCTTATACGTGCCAGAAGCTCTTCTATCGCGAACGGTTTGGTGATGTAATCGACCGCACCGGCGTCAAGCCCTGCGACTTTGTCCATAACGGCGTCTCTTGCTGTAAGAAGTATCACGGGCACACCGTAGTCGGGGCCGAGCCTTCTTAACACTTCAAGTCCGTTAAGTCCCGGAAGCATGATGTCTAAAAGGATAAGGTCATATTCACGTGTAGAGGCCATTTCAAGCGCTGTTCTGCCGTCCATGGCTTTCTCCACCGTGTAACCTTCATGTATGAGCTCAAGTTCGGTGAACCTGGCAAGTTTTTCTTCGTCTTCGACTACCAAGATCTTAGTACTCAAAATCAGTTCTCCTTGTTGCCGTTAAACTCATCCTTTATATTGTCGGCATACTCGCCTGCTTTGTCCATTGCCTTGTTGACGGTTTCAAAATCGGCTTCGCCCATGAACGAATATCTTACTCCGAAGAATAAGGAGATGAGCATTACGGGAAGTGTTACGTGGAATGTGAAGATAAGTAAAACGATCATTGCCCATACGGGGATCTTGATGATCACGTTTGACTTATGAGTTACCACAAAGAAGTTCTCGTTGCCTTTTTTCCAACTTGATTTGCAAAACTCCTTGAACTTTTCGCCGTTTTCTTTGCACTTGTCGTCGCAGCAGCTTTTTCTCTCTTTATGCGATTCGTTGTTTGCTTCGGAAGTGTATACGATCTCGCCGGTCACTTTTTCAGCCGTCTTGCCTTCTTTCTCAAGATATATCATCGCATCGAGAAGATCACCGTTTGAAGCTTCAAGTGCCTTCTTGGCTTCTTCGTAACTAACGTTTGCTCTCTGTCTTAACTTTTCAACCTTTTCAAATTCATCCATTTTTGTTTTCTCCTTTTGTGTAAGTTGTTTTCGTCTTTCGACGATACCAATTTACCAAGGGGACATTAAACGGTCCTTGAAAGTACGTTAAAGTAACATTAAAAATAGATTAAATGCTTTTTTGCACCATATCCGGATCTTTAATGGCATTATCCAAGAGGCGACTTAAAAAACCGGTATAGCCTTTACCATACGCTTTGGCTTTATTTAAAGTCTCCGGAGATATTCTTAATGCTACCACCGGTTTTACTTTATCAGCACGCCTTTGTCTTGCTATCTCAGCCATTTCCGCGTATTGTTCAGGAGTAAGTTCGGGACAATCTTCGTCATAAACAATAGGTTTAGAGGCTGCTTTTCTTACTTCTTCTATCTGTGCTTTTGTTGGCTTTTGGCCTTCTCTGACAACGACACGAACCGTATTATCTTTCATAGTAGAGCCTCCTCTCTACTGATGAGTATAACAAAAAGTAATACTTTTTGCAATTCCTTTCAAAATGATGGACTGCAGGCGAGTGGCCTCACAGATTTTTACCGGGACGGCCCGGCCGTCCCGGTAAGGGCGGATATGATCATTTTCGACCTCGTAGTGTTAAATTTTTGATTTCATCGATTTAGCACTACGATTTTCTGCTTTTAAAAGGCCTTTTTCGGCTTCTCGTAGTGCTAAATCCGGATATCATTGATTTGACACTACGAAAACCGGCTTTTAAAAGCTTTGAAAGAGCTTTACTCGGCATTTTCGTAGTGTCAAAAGCTTGTTTTGATTAGTTTGACACTACGGGAAGCGATTTTAAGGATGATAATTGCGGGAAATCGTAGTGCCATATTCTTGTTTTCTTCATTTTGGCACTACAGTAAGCAGCCTGGACGGTAAGGATGTGGCCGGGAGGGCAAAAAAGGACGTTGATCGAAAGATCAACGTCCCTTCAAACAAAATCAATATAAATCCGGCTAATCCGCGGGATGATAGGTTTCGACTATCTTCTTTACCGTTTCTTTGACGTGCTCGGGATGATCGTTGGCGACGTCTTTTAAAAGTTTGAGCGATTCTTCGAATTCGTCGTAGTTGAATTCGAGGGGCTTGCCGATGTGGATGAGGGCGTTTTCGGTGCCCTTTAAGCCTTCTTCGCTCATAAGAAGCTCTTCGTACATCTTTTCGCCGGGGCGAAGACCGGTGAAGACGATCTCGATATCGTCACCCACTCTGTATCCGGAAAGCTTGATAAGGTTCTTGGCAAGGTCGAGTATCTTTACGGGCTTGCCCATATCGAGTACGAATATCTCACCGCCCTTGGCGTAAGCGCCTGCCTGTAAGATAAGTGATACGGCTTCGGGTATGGTCATGAAATATCTTATGATCTCGGGATCGGTAACCGTAACTGGACCGCCTGCGGCGATCTGCTTTTTAAAGAGCGGGATTACCGAACCGTTCGAACCGAGTACGTTACCGAAACGAACTGCCACGAACTCTGTCTTGGAGCGTTCGTTCATCATCTGGATGACCATCTCGCACATACGCTTTGATGCACCCATGATGTTTGTGGGGTTAACGGCCTTATCGGTAGATACAAGAACAAACTTCTCTACTCCGTACTTGTCGGCAGCCTTGGCTGTCTTAAGTGTACCGAAGACGTTGTTCTTTATTG
>JAGCTJ010000001.1 GCA_017963665.1 Lachnospiraceae bacterium
ATCCCGATCAGGCGATGATGGATGACCTTTTGGACAGTTATGAATCTAACGGCAAGCAGACGATCGACGGTATCCATAAGGTAGCCGCGATAGTAAAGACTCATCCTGACATTGCAAAGTTTTCAAACGGTGAAAAGACTTTAGAACAGTATCTTACACTCTTTGACAATCAGTACAGCATCTGGTATAACGCCTATGCGCCCAAAGCCGCAGCGGGTGATTACGATAAGCAGACTGAGGCATTTGATATTGCAAGAGATACTATCAATACTATGCAGGATATGGTTGTTGAATTTGCCCAGGCCGAGAAGATTAAACTTCATAAATCGACCGTCAGCGGACTCGCAACCGTTGCGGTTATCATTCTTCTGGTATTTGCAGGTATCGCAACATTCTGTGTATTTATTATCCGCTACATAAGGATCAATGTTAAAGCTGTAACAAAAAGCGTTGAGAGTATAGCTGCACTGAATCTTTCGGAAGAAATTAGCGCAAACGGCAACGCCGATGAGATCGGCCGACTTACCCAGAGTGCCACAAAACTTCAGACCGAACTGAAGAGTATTATCGGAACCCTTCAGGATGCATCGAAAGAACTTGAATCTTCAAGTGATTTCATGGCTCAGAATACGACCGAGACAGCCGAATCGATGAAGAATGTCGATATTGCGGTAGGCGAACTTGCCACAACAGCATCCACTCAGGCAGAGGATATAGAAAAGATCTCGGGTAAGATGACAGAGATTACCGGTGAGATGGAAAAGAGTGCAAAGAGTACCGACAATCTTGACAGTGCATGCAAGTATATCGAAGTTATCACAAACGACGGCATGAAGATCGTGGACAGACTTACAGATATCACGGATCGCAACGTTCAGGCATTTGAGAAGATATTTGAAGCGATCAACGGCATTGATGAGCGTACAAACAACATAAGTACCGCGAGTGACCTTATTTCGAGTATCGCACAGCAGACGAACCTTCTTTCACTTAACGCTTCTATCGAGGCTGCAAGAGCAGGAGAGGCGGGAAGAGGTTTTGCTGTAGTTGCCGATGAGATCAGAAATCTTGCCGAGCAGAGTGCAAGTTCCGCAAGCACCATCAATGAGATGCTCGATCAGCTTAAAGAAAGTGCCAACTATGCAACGGAACAGAGTGAGCTCGTTAAGGAATTTGTCGAAAAACAGAGGGCATCTGTTGAAGATACAAAAGAGAGCTTTACTACCATAGTCAATAACTTAAAGATCGTAAATGACGATGTAGCGACTCTTAATTCCGTAAATACCGCCCTTGGCGGAGATATAAGTGAGATCAACGAACTAGTTACTTCTCTTGCGGCAGCATCACAGGAGAATGCAGCAACAAGCGAAGAGCTTACCGCTACCACCACAACGGTTGCCGGAAGCGTGGATGAGATCAAGGAGATCGGAGGAAATGTCAACAATTCTTCCAAGGATCTTGCAGAGATCATCGGAAGATTCAGATTGTAAGACCGATCACGAACATAAAAAAGGGTATCTCCTTTCGGAGGTACCCTTTATTTTTGTCTTGGTAAGAGCGGATCAGCGTTCTATCCTGTATCCCGCATAGAGTCCGACTGCCGAACTTAATCTGAAGACGGAATAATCACCTTCGGTGTAAAGGGGTAAGAACTCTTTGGGCATCCATCTGTTTGCATTAAGAGGGATAAGCTTCTTTGCGTTCTTTATCCTTACTGTGACCGCACTGTTGTTGGCCCAGCTCGTGACGTAATTGTATAGCACGAAAGTATCGTTGTCGTATGCGAAAAGGCTTATGTTTGCGGGACCTTCATAGGTGATGCCGTTAAGCTCGAATTCTTTTCTTAAGCGGTTTAAGACTTCAACCGGCAAGTTTCTTATCGTAGCGTATTCGTCAGGTACGACCATCATCATCATCTGGCCGTCACCATATGTGTCGCGCGAAAGAAGAGTATAGCTTTCTTCGTTCTTAAGGCCTTTGCAAAGAGCGCCCCAGGTTGAGTTGTTTCTAAACTCCATAAGAGGGAACGATATCTCTTCGGGGCCGGTAACGCTTGTCCAGCGATTGTGCTTTTCCATTACGAAATCCTTGGTGGATACGCGTCTGCCTCTGAATCTGACCGATGTAAGGGCCTTAAGACCTTTATCGAGAGTCTCGAGCACAAAACCGTTTGTTACGATCGCCTTTCCGCCGTTAGCAACAAATTTTTCAAGCTTTGAAACTATATCCTTATCATAAGCCGATGAAGCGGTAAGAAGAACCGTGTCTGCATTTTCGGGGAAGAAAGGCGTGGTGACGATCGGGAATCCGTTCATGCCGAGGAAATCGTGAAGATTATCTTCGCCCTGTGATTTGTCGGGAATATAGCAGGGAATTCCGATCGTGTTTCCGAGTCCGTCAAGAAGATCGTCAAGCTTATCAAGCTGGAAGCCCAGCGATGCCGCGAACATGGAATCGTAAAGTGACTGGAAACAGAACATCATAAGTTCTTTGGGCTTGGAAAAAGCTGTAAGGTAAGCCTGTTCAAGATAATATTCCATGATCTGGCAGTCAAAGTTATCAAACCATCCGCCGCCGTTTCTGCCGGGAGCCATATTCTCCATGTATGTCATGAGAGAGTAGGACAGATATCTCGGAAGATGCTGGTCCTGATGTCTCGGATCTCTTGTCTCGGTACCTGTGTAGATGTACTCGAATATATCGCGTTGACTCAACGGGTCATAACCTGTTTCCTGATATGATTCCATCCAGTTGGGATATTTAATGGTGATCTTGACATTCGGATTTTCGGCCTTTGCCGGGGCGATCATGTATTTTTCGGATATTTCGTACATAAGATGTGTACGGTATTCTTCCCAGCTTCCGTCCGTGATCCCGTGCTCTTTGTTATATTCTTCTTTGGCTGCACGGCATTTTTCGCACGTACAGTTTGTAAAATAGAAATCGTCTATGATAAAAGAATCAAAGTATTTTCCGTTAAGTGCGGAAGCCTTTTTCAAGGTCTCAAGCATCTTTTCATCGTTGTAGCAGAATGTATTGAAAAGTCTCTGCTTAGGCTTGTCGCCTTCGGGCGTGGGGATGCAGGTGGTGATACCGCCGGCTACCTCGATGCCGTTTGCATCGAACACTTCCTTGCACATCTTGACCTGTTCTTCGCTTGCAAAAGCATTGTCTCTGAAAGGCTCAAGGTAAACCTTGTCAAGACGCATATGTTTACCAAACCAGTCAATCTGCTTTTTAAGCTCATCGCGGGTCACATTAGCCGTGCCCTGAGCCACAAAATAAGTGGTCAGCTTAAAATTTCTGTAATTACCCATTTTATATCCCTCCTGCTTTGTGAGCCGCGAAGCGGCTTGCCTGCTTGCCGCCGCGCGCTTTAGCGCATTTCATCGGCGGCAATCAATAATTTGTGAGCCGCAAAGCGGCTTGCCTTGTATACATAGTAACATTACGCACAGATACATTATAGAAATAATCTTTAAAAAATTTGTATAATTATGCAGTTTGCCGTTGGAATTTAGGCATAATGAGGAAAAACAGCCTCAAAACGGCGTTATTACCGCTACACCTCACAGGCGGCTATCAATGATGCTCAGTGATCCGGCACATAAAGAACATAATGTTATGAACAGATACAGGGAGTCCGTAACGGGCTCCCTGTTTTTGGGTGTTCTGTATGGATCAAAGACCGGTCTTACCTGTTTTTCTCGATCTTTTCATCTGGAAGGTCTTTTAAGAGTATACGTTCCAGAGAAGCACTTTCGATCGGTTTTGAAAGATAGTCGGTAAATCCTTCATCAAGATATCTTTGTTTTGCCCCGGACACGGCATCGGCTGTAAGGCATACAACGGGTGTCTCGTGATTAAGGCCGTCTTCCTGACTTCTGATTATCGGAAGGGCTTCAGTGCCGTCCATTCCGGGCATGCGGTTGTCAAGAAGGATCGTGTCGTAGTGCTTTTTCTTTGTCATTTCAAGTGCTTCGGCCACGTTTTTGGCAGTATCTATCTTTATCAGCGTCTTCTTAAGAAGAGCTTTGGCTACCGTGAGGTTCACGATCGTATCGTCAACGACAAGTATTTCCGCATCCGGTGCTATGAATAACTCTTTATATCCGCCGTCTGCCGATCTGGCGACATACTGCTTTTTGTAATCGCTTATGGATTCATCACTGTTTATCTTTTGCGGAATGCGTAAAAGGAAAGTCGAACCTTTTCCGTATTCGCTTTCCACGTCTATGGTTCCGTTCATCATGGAAAGGAGACTCTTGACTATGGCAAGTCCGAGCCCGGTTCCTTCAATGGTCTTATTCTTATTCATGTCAAAGCGGTCAAATTTCTCAAACAGCTGGGGGATGTCTTCTTCCTTTATTCCTATACCGGAATCCTTTATCGTGAAGAAAACTGTGCATTCGCCGCCGTTTTTTTCGTAGGAGACATCAATGTTGACATAGCCTTTTTCGGTATATTTTACGGCATTGTTTAAAATATTGACCAGTACCTGCTTGATCCTTATATCGTCACCGAACAGGCCGTTTGGCATGCTCTCATCGACGGTTACATTGAACTCGAGATGCTTTTCTTTTGCCTTGACCGAGATCATGACTTCAACATCGTTGATCAGCGAACTGAAC
>JAGCTJ010000081.1 GCA_017963665.1 Lachnospiraceae bacterium
GGAAGCGGTGTGTTTATAAGTTTTTCAAGTATCTCTAAAAGATACCTGTCGGTGACTTCGTAGGAGCCGTCAAAGCCTTCCGATACGGCTATTGAGTGATATCCCTGGAAAGTTCCTTCAAAAGCCGCTCCCGCCGTTGCGGAATATTGGATGTCGGCCGCAAGATTGTATCCTCTGTTGATACCCGAAAGCACCAGTTCGGGCCTCTCAGGCATTACATTAAGCCCTCCGACTCTTACGCAGTCTACCGGCATGCCGCTGCACGAAAACGCCTTCACTCCCTTTACCGGAAAATCCGTTATCGGATATACGTCAAGAGGATGACGAAGCGTAACACTGTGGCTTGCCGCGCTTCTTTCGCTGTCGGGTGCCACCACCCATACCTCGCCGAATTTAAGTGCGGCTTCAGCAAGTCTTATAAGCCCTCCGGCATATATTCCGTCATCATTGGTAACCAAAATTCGCATCTTTAAGATAATTCTCCAATCTTTCCCTTTAAGTAACCCCGTTAATATCAATCAAAAAACAGATCTTTGATCCTTCTGATCCTTTTTGCTGTTCTGTCTCCCGTTTGCCTGTTATATTCGGCCTGGATGTCCATATCTTCTATTGACACCGGTCCGTCTCCGAACACCGCTTCCATTCCGATAAGCAGATTGCCGGAAATGAAATAATAGTCCGTAATGCTTGCATCGCAAACATCTTTAACATCTCCCATGAAGGAATAGTCCGTAACGACAACCGAGGTCTCGTAATAGTTCCTGCTGTTCTTTATCCTGTTAAAAGCTCTCTTTGCTTTCCTCGGGCTTTTAAAGATATAAAAATACACTCCGTCCAGTTCTTCATAATAGCAATCCTCAGCAACGTAGCATTCGCTGTCTTTGATGGCCTTATAGTCTTTTCCCTTTGCAAGAGTACCGTATATTTTTTTCTCTACGGTGTCTTTTCTGAACACGGGTCCGCCGAAGGTACCGTTTTCACGAAGTCTTGCAACCGTCGGAATGAGTAAGAACATGGAAAACAAAAAGAGTATGGGAATGGCTATAGCTACAGATATGATTATTGCTTTGGTTCTTTTTTCTTTCTCCATATTTGCACCTCCCATTGTTTATGAAAACCATGATACCATAATATCGCGCTTTTTCCCACAAAAATGCCATGTTTAATACAATTATCATCCGTAATGTGATAAAATAACATATCATATGTTTAATGTATGGGAGGTATTGCATGAGCGACGATAACGATAAGATCTTTAACGAAGATGCACCCAAGTACCCCGAAAGAGCATCGGGAGACAAGGACCCCAATTCAATGCTTATGGCCTACGCAGGACCTCGTGAGGCGCAGATCCCCATGTCGCAGATGATGGCTGTATATGCCGGACCGGTTCAGAATAACACACCCATAGGCTTTGTTTACGCAGGCCCCAATCAGATGAGTGCTCAGGACGGGGTCATCGGCATGAATATGATGGAACAAATGCAAAAGGCCAATGAAGAGGCTCGTAAATTGTATAAATACTGTCCGGAATGCGGTGCAAAGAACAAACGCTCCAACAAGTTCTGTACCGACTGCGGCACGCCTTTTTCTCCGGAGAGCATGCAGGCATGAGCTACAATCTGACACAATGCGTGTGGGAGATCACTCTCGCATGCTGTTTTTCATGTAAATACTGCGGTTCAAGAGCGGGCAAAGCCAGAGAAAACGAACTTTCTTTGGAAGAATGCCTTCACGTGGCCGATGAATTAAAAGACCTCGGATGTCAAAGAGTTTCAATGATCGGCGGCGAGGTCTTTTTAAAACGCGGTTGGCAGGATATCGTAAAAAGGCTCACCGGCAACGGGATAAGCGTTAACATCATCACGAACGGGTTTCTTTTTACCGATGAGATAATCGACGATCTGAAAAAGGTCGGCATCGAATCGATTTCACTTTCTTTGGACGGGCCGAGAGAAGTTCACGATAAATACCGTCAGAGCGGAAGCTACGACCGTATAATAGGCGCTCTAAAAGTGCTTACGGCCAATAAAATCCCCACCAGCATAATTACGACGCTTAACGCGGAGAATTCGCAATATCTTTACGATATGCTGAGCCTTTTAAGGCAATATGACATCTATGCCTGGCAGCTGCAGGCTTGCTCTCCTATGGGGAATGCGGCCAAGAGCGGTATAGATTACAGGTTTGATTTTGCGGATGTCATCAGATTTGTCAAAGAAAACGCTCCGATTGGTCCTTTTGCCATCGGCATCGCAGACAATATCGGATACTTTACCCCCGAGGAAGGAAGTCTTCGCGGCAACCTTAGCGGCAAAGCATTTTTTAAAGGCTGCAGTGCCGGCCTTTCCGCCATCGGCATAGACAGTGTCGGAAATGTTAGAGGCTGTGAATCTTTATACGATGAGGAGTTCAACGAAGGCAATCTTCGCGAACGGTCGCTACGAAGCATCTGGGAAGATCCCGACGCTTTTTCATACAACCGCAAATTCGGCAAAGAACTCCTCACCGGCAAATGCGCCGAATGTGCAGTCGGTGAATATTGCGGCGGAGGATGCCGCTCCTACAACCACTTCGTGCACGGTAAACTCTACGAATCGCCGTTTTGTGCCAAAGAATAACAGTATTATAAAACGAGAGGCAGGAATAAATCCTGCCTCTTTTGCGTTTATGATCTTAATTGTTATCCCTTAACCGATCCGTTTGTAACACCGGCTACGTAGTACTTCTGGAAGAACATGAACAAAAGCGTTACGGGGATGGCTACGAGGACGCCGCCCGCACAGAACATGGTGTATCTGGTGGCGATCATGTCTTTTGAAAGCCATGAATTAAGTCCGACTGCTACGTTCATGCCGGCCGAGGTGTTAAACGAAATGTATTTTGCGAAGATGAAGTCCGCCCAGGGACCCATGAATCCGTTGAGCAATGTGTAGATGATGATCGATTTCGAAAGAGGTGCGATCATAGTTATGAGAACCTGCAAACGGTTCGCGCCGTCTACTCTGGCTGCCTCATCGAGCGATATAGGAATGGTATCGAAGAAACCTTTCGAGATGTAGTAACCCATACCTGAGGATGCGATGTACACGAGGATCAAACCGGGTACCGCGTTTTCCATCGTAAGGCCAAGGTCCTTTAATACTCTGTAAAGGATGATCATGGTGAGCATGCCGGGGAAAAGTCCCAAAACGAGCATGAACTTCATCAAAGGCTTACGCATTCTGAAACGAAATCTCGAAAGAGTGTAACTCATACACAAAACGATTATCGTCTGAAGAACGGAAACAAAACAAGCCATGATAAAGGTGTTTGAATACCATTTTACAAAGTCGGTTGAAAGTATGTTTTTGTAGTTGTCCAGGCCCCATACTTTGGGAATAACATATCCTACCTGCCATGTGTTCTCTACTCTGAATGACTGGAGAACGATACATACAAAAGGTGTGAGCCAGATGATGCTCATGAGGATAAGGACTATGTAAATGACAGTGTCGCTGATCTTTCTTTTTGCCGACATACCGAGTCCGGGTTTATTCGTATTCTTACTCATGACATATCCTCCTCATTTCTTACTGACGGTAACAGGTTGTAAACGATGAGCGTTACTGTCGATACCACAACGAAGATAACGATACCGATTACGGAAGCCATGTAGTACTGTGATTCGGCGCCCGTTGTCATCTTGAACAGCCATGTAACCAGAAGGTCCGTGTAACCTACGCTTCCCGCTGCGGAGCTTGCCGCCGAGTTGGTGGGGCCGCCTCCGGAAAGAAGGAAGATAACGTTGAAGTTACTCATGTTGCCGGTAAAGCTTGTAAGAAGGTAAGGGCCGGTAACAAAGAGCATGTACGGCATTGTGATGTGTCTGAACTGCTGGATGGGATTGGCTCCGTCGATCCTTGCCGCCTCATAAAGGTCTTCGGGGATGTTAAGAAGGATACCCGTAGCGATTAGCATAAGATACGGGATACCGATCCAGATATTGATGAGCACCACGAGAAGCCTTGCCGAGAAAGGATGTCCCCAGAAATCATATGCTGTGGATATCCAGCCCAGTTTAAGCAAGAGTCCGTTCACAAGGCCCGATTTATCAAACATTTTTGAAACGTATAAAAGTGAGATGAACTGGGGAATAGCTATCGTGAGTACGAAGATCGTACGCCACATTTTCTTGAACTTGATCGACTTTTTGTTGATCATGATCGCAACGAGTATTCCCAAAATGTAGTTTGAGAACGTTGCAAGAAATGCCCAGATGACCGTCCATCCGAGTATGCCCACGAATACTTTTCCGTATGAGCCCGAAGCACCGAAAGAAAACAGTGCTTTGATGTTTCTAAATCCGACCCAGTGGAAAAGATTCGTAACATATCCGTCGTGCGTTCCGTCGTAGTTGGTAAATGCAACCAGGAACATGAACGTGATCGGAAGTACCATGAATACGATGATACCTGTCAAAGGAAGAGCAAGAAGTGTCTTATAGAAGTTCTCGTCAACCAAAGATTTTGCATCATCGGAAAATTTATTGATCTTTTTGCCGCGCTCGGATAAGAGCTGATTGCCGTATGCCTGCTTTATGTTCATGCGCCATGCGCCGATGAAGGCAACGATCAAAAAGATCGTTAAAACTCCGTATAAAAGAATCTGGAATGAATTGTCGTTGTAAGCGTAAACGTATTGATCGTAAAACTCGTCGTAGACTTCGCCGGGACCTGTCTTACCTAAAGACGGAAGCATTGATATCCAATATGCACCGCTCTCTCCGCCGAGACCTGCGAACATGTAGATAAAGAAAAGAACCTCGAAACCGAGGAAGGCAAGGCCGCGCACTATCTGCTTATAAAGCAGGTTGCCAGCTCCCATGACAACGAAAGAAAGCTTTGTCTTCCAGTTGCCGCGGACTAAGGACGTGCCAAGGTCCTTAAACTCGTTCTTTAAAGAATTAAAGAAGCCGCTCTTCATTTGTAACCCTCCCATTCCTTATTAGGAAAAATACGGGTTGGAACCGACAACGGTCCCAACCCGATAAATAACACTCAGTACTGATTATTCAAGTGTGATCGTACCTGTTGTTGAATCAAATACTACAGTATAAGAGCCGTCTGCGTCAACTACATAGTTGTCGTTTCCGTTGCCGTAGCTTACGTCCCAGTTGTGACCCTGACGAACCTTGAACTCTGTACCAGCGGTCATGTCGAACTTGTCAACTGACTTGAAGGTTGTTCCGTCGTCCTGAATCTCCATCTCGAAATCAGCGTCCCAGTTGGATCCGCTAACTGTTCCGATTACTGTCCAGCCGTTTACGTAGCTGTTCTTTTCAAGAGTGATGATACCTTCTGTGGTGTCATCGTTAACAGCGAGCTTGATGAAGTAGTAACCGTCGTTTTCAACTACTACGTTAGGACCGTTAAGACTTCCGTCAGCACCGAAGTTAACATCCCATGATGCACCCTGACGAACCTTGAACTCTTCGCCTGCGGTAAGTTTGATGGCATCTGTATACCAGAAGTTACCTACTTCTGCGGAACGTGTCATAGGAATGTCTACGCTCCAGCCGTCACCTGCGATAGAACCGATAACTGAGAATGCTTCCTTCTCATCCGTTGACATATTGAAGAGTGCTGCGATTGTATCTTCATACTTCTGAAGTGCTGCCTTAAGGCCTGCATCAGAACCGTCGGATTCGCCGACATCTGTTGCGATAACCTTACCTATATCCCACCATGAACCGTGGATGGTTCCCTGAGGAACGGAGTAAGGAGCCTGCTCAAGAAGAGCTGATAAACCGGGGTTAGCTTTAACTGCGTCAGAGTTCTGAGCGTTTGTGTTTGCGGGACCCCATGCAAGTTCGTTAAATCTTTCAAGCTGTGCTTCTTCGCTTACAAGATACTGAGCAAGTTTGTGTAAAGATGCTCCTCTTGCTGCGTCTGTCTGAGGCTTAACGCCAAGTAATTTACATCCGTTGAAAGAACCGATGTGATAGCTCTGGCCGTCAACTTCGAATGAAGGAAGATCTGCAACGCCCATGTTATCGCCAAGGATTGCTTCTACGTTGTTGTAATCCCATGTTCCGGATACTACGATAGCTGCAGGAACTGCGCTGTCGAATTCAGCACCCTGTGAAGAGCTTACGTGTGCGGTAGAGGTCTGAAGTTTGTAAAGACCCTTTGCTGCGATAAGACCCTTGTCGGAATTGAAAGTATCGTTGATGGAGCTTAAGTCGGGAGCCCATTCGGATACACAGCCGGTTCCGAAGAAGAAACCTGCAAGATACCAAGCTGAGGTATCTGTTTCCATACAGAATGTTCTGCCTGCCTTTTCGCAATCAGCGATAAGTGCTTCCATAGAGTCGATGTCTGACTCGGGAATGACTGACTTGTCGTAGTACATGAAGTATCCGTTATCAGCGGTAAGAGGATATGCGTACATATCATCGCCAAGCTTACAAGCTGAAACAACGCCCGATGCGTTAGCTGCGGAAACGCTTTCTGCTGCCTGAACACCAAGCTTTGAAAGTGCGCCTGACTGGATAAGTCTTACTGCCTGATCCTGTGCAAAGAAGAAAATGTCTGCACCGGACTCAACGTCTGTGATCATTGTTGTTGCACTGTCTGCTTCCGAAACTGCTTCGATAGTAGGATTGAACTTGATACCGTCAGCGTTCGTGTTGTTGAAATCTTCGATCTGCTTCTTGGTAAGTTCAACTGCGAGTTCGGGAACCCAAACCGTGATGTTAAATGTAAGATCCTCTGTTGCGGCAGCGCCACCCTTCTTATCTGTTGATGTGGTGGTTGTGCCGTCTTTCTTGCCGCAGCCTGCGAGTGTAGCGAGGATCATTGCCGCAACAAGAAGAATAGCCAAAAGTTTCTTCTTCATACATATACCTCCCATATGAATATGAATGTTGATTTACGGTTTTTAACCGTTTTTCTATGCCATCCTGCCAATTATATCAGGCAAGGGATAACCGATTAATAACAACTCCGGATAACCTGTTGTGAAAAGGTTTTCCGCGATTTGCGCAATCGATTGCGCACTCTCTTTCTTGAGTATAGTCAATTTTGTCGTTTTTGTCAATATGTATAACAAAAACCGTTTTCTTTTCAGATTAGTAGTCATGTTGACCAAACCTCAGGGGTTTGGCCGGTTATTTACGAAAAAATACGAAAAACTTTTAGGTTAAAATTTTGCCCTCACCTCTCAGTGAGGGCTCTTTATCAATCGCTTAATTCGTTTATATATCCTTCTGCTTTAGAAGCATACCACGTTTCGGGAAATAATTCAACAATTTTGTTGTAGGCGTCTTTTGCTTCTTCGTTCTTTTCAGCCGCTCTGTATGTCGTTGCAAGAAGATAAAGTGCATCCACATTTGCGGGATCGAAGAATACCGCTGCCTCCAGATAAGCCGTCGCATCATCGTACTGCTTATTGTTAAAGGCTGTATTTCCTTCCGTATAATACGACTCGCAAACCTGAACACCGATGGCATTCTTTAATGCGAAGTAAAGGTTCTTAAAGTTCTCGGAGGTATCTTCGTTGAAAGCCGACTCATCCACGTTTGTGATGTAGTCCGCAACCTCAAGGAAATTCTCCTGATTGTCAAGATAGATGGCAGCCGCTTTAAGAAGGTTTTCCATGGATGCAAGTGTTCCCTCGGTACCCGCATAAGCGTTTAAGTTCTCGGTGAGCATCCTTATCTTGTCTTCCTGATCGCTGTTCTTTTTCTCGAGTTCATTGATCGTAAGATTGGTAGCCGCAAGCTGTGTGCCAAAATTCTTGATCTCCTCCTGAGCCGCTTCCTCGGCGTGCTGTATGCGTGCGGGAAGTATCAGGAAGAAAGAAACCGCAAATCCGATCGCAATACCTATAATGATGTTAAGTACGGTGCTGGAACCGCGTCTTTCTTTTGTACGTATGGGCTGAATGACATATTCGTTGTCATCCATATAACTGGTGCTGGAGGGCTGCTTTTCATTGCTTGCCGCACCCGTGAGTTTATCTTTAAGCGACGCTTTCTTGCCGGCATTCACCGCCTCAATCATCTTCGTTGCTTCCTGGATGTAACGAAGGGTGATCGTTGAGTTAACGTCTATCTCTTTTGCTCTGTTAAGGTAATCAAGCGCCGGGCCCGGTCTTCCCATGGAGATGTAGACAAGTCCCAGAAGCTGATAGGCTCTCACGAGTTTGGGGTTCATGCTTATTACACGCTTAAGCTGAACGATCGCAAGATCCTTTCCTTCGGGCTGAAGGCAATACTGATAAGCCTGATTGTACTTCTTAACGCTCTGGTTAAGGTTGTCCATCTTTGTGGCGTTGGACTGAAGTCTTTCGATGTAGTCTGCAGCAACGTTCTTCTTATTAAGAAGGTTCGTGCTTATTACCCATTCGCTTAAGGCAGCCACAACTTCGCCCATTTCGTAGTAAACAAGACCCAGAAGGTTTCTTGCCTTGATGTTCGATTTATTAAATTTTAAACTCTGCCGAAGGCTTACCACCGCACCGGAAAGATCCCTTACGCGCGCTTTCTCCAGTCCTTCATTGTAGAAGGTATTGGAAATACGGATGATCCTCTTGTAAAGACCGACGTCCGCGCCGCAATTGGTGCAAAAGCTGTGCTCGCTAAGCTCGGCTCCGCAATTGTAGCATCTCATTAAATCATTTTCCCTTGTTGTCTTTGATCATCTTTACAAAAATATCCGCAACATCGGTAAGATCCTGATTGTATATCGTGTCCTCCAAGTCTTCCACTTCAAGACTGGGACTGAATTTCTTGATTTCTTCTTCAAAATTGATCATAACAAACTGTCCTTTATCTCCCCGACCAAATACAATGAACCGGCAACATACCCCGTCTCAAAGGGTTTCTTCTCCGTGCACATCGCTTTGAACGCCAAAACCGTACTTTCGTACGTAACGACAGAAACATTGCACCTTTCAAATGCGCTTACGAGTCGGTCAACCGAAGCTGCTCTCGCGCTTTTAAGCGGTGCGATATAAACATGGTCAAACAATGCCGAATCGTCGATCATCTTATTTATCTTCTCAACATTTTTATCGGACACTGCGGTAAAAAGAAGCCTTCTCGCCACAGCTTTGTCCTCGGCCACACTTTCAAGAAACGCCTTTATGCCGTCCTCGTTATGTGCTCCGTCAAGGAAGATGTTTTCTGCTATCTCTTCCATTCGGCCCGGCCAGTACATGCCCTTAAATCCGCGCCTTATATCCTCGTCGGAAATGTTGAAAATATCGCCTTTTCTCAGCAAATTAAGTGCGCAAAACGCAACGGCACCGTTCTCGCTTTGATAAAGTGCCCTTGCTTTTAACGACAGATTAACATTTTCATAATAAGGTGATTCAAATGAAAAATCAATCCCTTTTGTGCTCACCTTTAAATTCTTAATATAATCTTTCGAAACGGGAAAAGTCTTAACATCAAGCTCTTTTGCACGCTTCTCTATCACAGGCGCAGATGTTTCTTTGTACATATATACCAAAGGTACGTTTTTCTTTAAAATGCCCGCCTTTTCGAAGGCAATCTCCCCTATCGTGTCGCCGAGATACTCGGTGTGGTCAAAGCCTATCTCGGTTATAATGGTAAGCACCGGCGACTCGATGGAATTGGTGGCGTCAAGCCTTCCCCCGAGTCCTGTCTCAAGTATCACAACATCCGGCTTTTTGTCCTTAAACCAAAGCACCGCCATAAAGAAAAGATATTCGAAATAGGAAGGGTGGTAGCCCTTGCTTGCAAAGGGTTCCCCATGCATAAGCTCATAAACTCTTTGAAAGCAGTCAAGAAACTCCTCTTCGCTCATCTCCTCACGGCCTATGGTGAAGCGCTCCGTGATGTTTACAAGATGGGGAGACGTGAAGACGGCGGGAGTGTAGCCCGCTTCGATGAAAGTATCACGCAAAAGAGCACAAACGGAACCTTTTCCGTTTGTGCCTGCTATGTGGATCGTGGGAATATCTTTCGAAATGTCTCCGCACGCCTTTAGAAACTCTTTTGTATCCTCTAAAGTGTTCTTGCCGCCGAATCTCGGAATATCGAGTATGTATTCCTCGGCTTCTTTAAAAGTTGTTATCATGATCGGTTCATTCCCGAAACGTTGTTTACTATTCTGCCCGCTTCGTTAGTGTAACGAACGAACATTGCGGTTTCTTCTATCTTGAAAGGCGTACCTTCAATGGCCACCGTGACTCCGCGGTATGCTTTGTTGTTGACCGATATCGCACTGCCCTTGCCCGCTTCGATGATCGCGGCAAGCGCATCCTTTTCGGAACGCACCTTGTCCAGCATGTCAAAATACTTATCCTTCTTTTCATTTAAAGAAAGAAGTTTTGCGTCGTCATCGGGGTTGTCCGCTTCCTGTCCCAGCCTTTTACGCTTAAGTATCGCGGACATCTCTTCGACGGTGTCGGAAAGTATCTGCTGGGTTTCGGTCTCCTGCTGGAAGAGCTCAAGATATCTTGTGTACTCCTCGCTGGTATAACCTGCTGCAACATATGTCTTCGTCTCGGCATCGTTTCCAAGGTCTGTAGCGGCAACACCGAGAAGTCCTCTCGTATTTCCCGCTATAATGGAACCGTTCTTTCCCTCTGCCATTACCGTCTGACGGCTGTCAATGGTGGAGCCGATAAAGGAGTTTGCTCTTACGTTTCCGCCAGCATTAACGGTGGTATGCTCTATAAAATCCGCACACACATCGCCCTTTGCGGTGATGATGGCTTTCTGTCCGCCGGAAATACCGCCCTTTATGACCACGTCTCCGCCGGCATATATGCTCGCTGCCTCCACATGACCAGATATCGTAACATTTCTGCTGGCTCTTATGATAACGCCGCTTTCCACGCTTCCCGATATCTCAACATCACCGAAGAACTCGATCTTACCGGTTATTAAGTCGACGTCGCCTCTTATCTCGTAAACGTTCTTTATATCTACGGTACGGTCTTTGTATTCAACCTTTCCCGTAGTGGTAGCTACATAAACATCCGGGTCGTTATCGTTTGATACGCCTCGTCCTTTGAGGGGCGGCTCATCCTTAGCGGCCTTTGCAAAGGTTTCTGTTCCCAGCACGTTGTCACCGTTCTTGGGAGGCTGCGCTTTGTGATATACGGCGATAACATCGCCTTCCTGCACGCTGGTTATCTCGGACATGGCGGAATAATCCACCGAACCGTCCTCTCTTACCGTAGGAGATTTATGCCCCGCGATATCTACCTTCCACTCATAGTAACCGTCGACTCCGTCTACAGGCTCAGCACCCTTCGCCACGATGATCTCACGTCCGTAAACGTGCTTTTTCGCGATGGCTGCGATATTGGAATAATGATAACCTTTAACAACGTCATACTCACGCATGAACTCGATGATCTGTGATTTCGTGTAAAAACTCTCACCCTCTTTGGGAGGATTTAAGTATATCCACGCAAACATGTTGTCATCGGATAAACGTATGTAGGCACCGTTTTTAATGCAGTGATCGTTTTCTTCTTCCTCTTCGACCTTGGTCTCGCCGTGGGGCGCAATAGGGCCTTGGCCGTTCGGATTAAGCTGCGCGAGCACTTCATTTAATTCTTCCAATGTGATATCGGGGGTGTCCGCCATATAGATACCTCGTCAATAATCAGATTTTTGGTTCCTATTTCTTTATCTTATCAAGATGCAATGAAACTTCTGTTAACATGCTCTCGTACTTCGCAAGTTTTTCTTTCTCCTCGTCTACCTTAGCCTTGGGAGCCTTGGATAAGAACTTCTCGTTTGAAAGCATTGAATTGGAACGTTTGATCTCGCCTTCAAGTCTCGCCTTTTCTTTTGTAAGACGCTCGATCTCCTGGGCGATGTCAACAAGATCCTCGAAAGGAAGATAAAGTGTCGCTCCTGCGATCACAACGCTTACCGCATCCTCGGGGATGTCGCCCTTTTCGCTTCTGATCTCAATCTCGGAAGCATAGGAAAGGGTCTTAAAGAACGCTTCGCCGTCGGTGAATGTCTTTCTGATGTCGGCGTCTGTACTTACAACAAATACCTTTGCCTTTCTTGAAGGAGCTACGTTCATTCCGGTACGAACGTTCCTGATGGCACGAACGGCTTCCTTGATGGTCTCGATAGCCTTCTCGTCGGAAGCGAAGTTATACTCCTCCGAATAGGTGGGCCAACTTGAGATCATGATGGATTCTTCTTCGTCCTGAATTGTCATGAATATCTCTTCCGTTACGAAAGGCATATAGGGATGAAGAAGCTTTAACGCCGTAATGCAAACGTTCTTAAGGGTCCAGAGTGCGGCGTTCTTGGTTGCCGCATCTGCGTCGGAGTAAAGACGGGGTTTAACCATCTCGATATACCAGTCACAGAACTCGTCCCATATAAAATCATATACCTTTGAAACCGCTACGCCAAGTTCAAACTTCTCCATATTTTCGGTAACATCTTTGATAAGAGTGTTGCACTTGGAGAGTATCCACTTGTCAACGGGCTCAAGCTCGTTTGCCGCAGGTTTCTTCGGGTTCTCGTCTCCCATGTTCATCATGATGAAACGGGAAGCGTTCCATATCTTGTTTGCAAAGTTTCTGCTTGCCTCAACACGCTCATTATAGAAACGCATGTCGTTACCGGGTGCGTTACCGGTGATGAGAGTAAGTCTTAATGCATCGGCACCGTATTTGTCGATGATCTCCAAAGGATCGATACCGTTTCCGAGAGATTTACTCATCTTACGACCTTGAGAGTCACGTACGAGGCCGTGGAACAATACTGTCTTGAAAGGTCTCTCGCCCATGTTCTCAAAGCCCGAAAATATCATTCTTATTACCCAGAAGAAGATGATGTCGTAACCTGTTACCAGAACATCGGTAGGGTAGAAATACTCAAGATCCTTAGTCTTTTCGGGCCATCCCAAAGTAGAGAAAGGCCAAAGAGCCGATGAAAACCATGTATCGAGCGTATCGGGATCCTGCGTTAAGTGAGTGCATCCACACTTGGGGCACTTGTCGGGAGCGGTTCTTGCA
>JAGCTJ010000082.1 GCA_017963665.1 Lachnospiraceae bacterium
CAAGAGTTTGTTTAAATCATATTTCTTTAAGGCAGCCGGTATAGGCACTTTAGTCGCATTCATCATTGAATGCATATTATACTTTTTGTAGGAGGTAAGAGCATGAATATAGCATTGTACGTAAATTCACTCATTTTAAATGCAGCCGCTCTTACCGCTGACGGAGCGACTGCATCTGTAGGTTTCGATCCTCTTAAGAAGATCATAATCGCATTGGTCATCGGTCTTATCGTAGGTCTTTTGTACGCCCTCTCATTAAAGAGCCAGCTTACAAGCGTCTACAAGAATGAGACCGCAGCAGACTATGTAAGACCTGCAAGCTTCAAGGTTTCGGACAAGAAAGACATCTTCATGTATTCAAAGACAGAGAAGACGGAGAAACCCAAACAACAAGGTCAGTAAACATTTCCCCCAAGCCATTGCTTGGGGGTCTTTTTTGTAAATGACTTTTATCTTGGATTGTGATATAATTATCAATTAGGGAAAGACAAGACCAAAGGTTTTGTTATTAATTTATTTAGGAGGCAATATGAAACTGAAAAAAGTACTTGCAATTTCTCTTTCTCTTTGCATGCTCTTTGGCATGTCACTTGACTCGATGGCATCGAGTCCCAATCCGGGTTCGACTCCCATCAATGTACCTGATAACGGCAATTACGCAGTTACCTTTGACGGCGACTTAAATGTTGAAGATGAAGGTATAGCCGTATCAGTTGTAAACAAGTCTTCTTTCGACACAAAGACCACACAGGCTGTCATTAACGGCGACGTGAGTCTTAGCAATGCAAACGACAGCAATTCGATTGCTGCACATGCTGTTGAAGCTGTTTCCTTAGACTCTCAATCCAATGTTTATGTAAGAGTTGAAGGCGACGTTGATTCATATTCATACGGTGACAGATCTGTTGCTGTTTCGACCGTTAATACGGGCGGGGATATCGATGTTGTAGTTGAGGGAGATGTTTATTCCAGTTCTATTGAATCCGGTGCTTTCGGTAT
Organism: Lachnospiraceae bacterium; assembly: GCA_017963665.1. Classification (GTDB taxonomy): domain Bacteria; phylum Bacillota; class Clostridia; order Lachnospirales; family Lachnospiraceae; genus UBA1258. The sequence continues at coordinate 1,000 of JAGCTJ010000082.1, forward strand.
TTCTTCAGAAGGTGATCAAGCCGGAAAGACAACTATCAATATAAATGGATCGGTTGGAGCTAATTCTGCGAATGCTAATGCAACAGGAGTTGCAATTTATGCTGACACAGAAGCTCGTATAGCAGGAAGTGTTAATGCCAATGGAGATAATGCAATGGGAGTTGCTGTCTACGGAGGCGAAACGGAGGTTTACATTGACGGCGGTATTTTCGCCTATGCTCACGGTACCGATGAAGATGACAATGCAATAGGTTTGGTAGTCGAAAGCGACCGCAATGATGTTTACGTAAATGTAGGCGAATCTATCTATGCAGAATCCGAATCCGGCAAGTCGGGCGCTATTTTGGTAAATGCAGGTGAGAAAGATATTTTTGTAGAGGCAAACGGAGATGTTGTTTCAGATGATATAGGTATTGAGTATAGATGTTATGATAAAAGCGGAAAGACAGATATAATCATCGACGGTACGCTTGATGCAGCAGGAAACGCAGTTACACTTTCAAGTGGTAAGAAAAAAGCCGGAGACGAACCTGATTTCAGCAACTTTAACCTCTATGTATGGAAGATCAATCTCGACAAAAAAGAAAATATTGCTACAATGCTTGATGTAGAAGCATCAAAGAATTCAGGCAAACACGTATATGCTCCCGTTCGCGATTTTGAGCTGAATAACATTCACTACATTATTGATATGGACAATGGTTACGATGACGGCTTGTATAGCGTAACGAAAGAAGACGGCAGCGCTTTGGATCAAAAAGAGGGAAGATTTGTGGCAAAAGAAGGCACAAAGCTCCTGATCAAACCCAATAACAGTTCAGAGTTATGTATTACCGGATTATACGATCTTGAAGGAAATGAATTACCGCTTTCAACAGATGGAAACGGCAACTACTATGTGATCGTTAAAAAAGGCGGCGGTGTTTACGTATGTCCCATTTTCGACTATAATGCCGATTACTACGGCGCTTTAGAATACGGCATTGATCCCACACTTCCCAAGGCTGAGATCATAAGACGCATGGAAGTGATCGATACCGTCAGAATATTGGATAAGGTCGCTTCAGATAAGCCCGCTAAGTTCGTTTGCACACAGAACTCTCTGGATGAAGATATTGTCAAAGTGTTAATGGAAAGAAAATCCGCTACTACCATTTATTGCTCTATAAATGATATCTACGGTTCCATAACGATTCCCGCAGGCGCAGATCTTACCAAAATCCAAGGATACGGCGGAGCTGTTTCAATCAAGGCTCTTTCCGATGCTTTCGGTTTTACACCTGTAAAAGACTGATAAACAAAGACCTCTGATCATCGATCAGAGGTCTTTTTATTTTTGACCCTAGGGGACGGTGGTGTTGGTTCAAAATCCCTTTACTTAAATCTTACGTTCATGTAAGCGATTATCTCATCCACACATCTTTCAAAGCCGAGTTTTGATGAGTCAAGGCACAGGTCGTAGTTGCGGGCGTCGGTCCACTCGCGGCCGGTATGGCGTTTGTAGTAGTCGGCGCGTTCTTTGTCGATCTTTGCGATGTATTTCTCCAGTTCCTTTTCGGGCATCGAATGTTTCTTTGCGGCCTGCTCCATTAAAAAATCGTGAGGAGCGTGAACAAATACGCTTAAGACATCGTCGCGGTCTTTTAAGATGTAATCTGCGGCGCGTCCTATTATGATGCACGATTCCTTTTCGGCAAGTTCCTTGATGATCTTTGCCTGGTAGTTAAAAAGGTTTTCTTCGGACGTGAAATTGGGGTCCGAAGGAGAGAGCACTTCTCCGCCGTAATTCTTTTTCTTGAAGACTGAGAAGAGACCTTTGTTTTTCTCGTCGGCATTCGCAAACAATGATACGTTTATGCCCGACTCCTCGGAGGCCTTTAAGATAAGGTCTTTGTTGTAATACTCGACTCCGAGTTTCTTAGAGAGCATTTCGCCTATCGTCTTACCGCCGCTGCCGTATTGGCGAGCTATTGTGATAACATATTTATCCACGTCCGCACCTCCTTATTATTCTCCGAGATATGCCTTTTTAATGGCATCGTTGTTCATAAGTTCTTTGGCGTCACCTTCAAGTACTATGTTTCCGGTTTCAAGAACGTAAGCTCTGTTGGCTATTGAGAGAGCTTTCTTTGCGTTCTGTTCAACGAGCAATACCGTAGTACCCGATGCACTTACCTCTCTTATTATATCAAATATCTCATTAACAAAAATGGGGGAAAGACCCATAGAGGGCTCGTCCATTAAGATGATGGAGGGCTTGCTCATTAAAGCACGTCCCATGGCAAGCATCTGCTGCTCACCGCCCGATAACGTTCCTGCGATCTGATTTTTACGTTCTGCCAGACGGGGGAAACGTTTGTAGACCATCTCAAGTGTTTCGTCTATCTCTTTTTTGTCTTTTCTTGTAAAAGCACCCATCTTAAGGTTCTGAAGAACACTTAACTGCTGGAAAACTCTACGACCTTCCGGAACGTGTGCCATGCCCATGGACACGATCTTGTGACCGGGAGTTTTGGTGATGTCCACCCCTTCGAATGTGATGCTTCCTTTCGTGGGAGTTATAAGGCCGCTGACGGTATGCAAAATGGTGGTCTTGCCCGCACCGTTTGCGCCTATAAGGGCGATTACTTCGCCTTTGTTAACTTCAAAATCGATTCCTTTTATCGCCTCTATCACGCCATAGTGAACGTGGAGGTCTTTTACTTCAAGCATTGCCATTTGTTTTTCCTCCTATTCACCCAAGTATGCCGTGATAACGTCGGGATTGTTCAGTACTTCCGATGTGGGACCTTCGGCAAGTATACGGCCGAAGTTAAGTACCGTTAAGCGTTCGCATATACCCGATACAAGTTTCATGTCGTGCTCGATAAGAAGTATCGTCATCTTGAACTCGTTTCTGATGAACGAGATCGTATCCATGAGTTCTTTTGTCTCGTTGGGGTTCATGCCTGCCGCAGGCTCATCAAGAAGCAATAACTTCGGATTGGTGGCGAGGGCTCTTGCTATCTCAAGCTTACGCTGCTTACCGTAAGGAAGCTGTGAAGCTTTAAGATTTGCGGAACCGTCAAGGTCGAAGACTTTAAGAAGCTCCATTGCCTTTTCGTTCATTTCCTTCTCGACTTTGAAATACTTGGGAAGTCTAAGTATTGAAGACATCGTCGAGTAAGTATAAATGTTGTGAAGACCTACCTTAACGTTATCGAGTACGGATAAGTCTTTGAAAAGACGGATGTTCTGGAAGGTTCTTGCGATACCTGCCTTGTTGATCTCTATCGTGGACTTTCCGGTGATGTCTTCACCGCAAAGTTTTATTATTCCTTCGTTGGGTTTGTAAACGCCGGTAAGAAGGTTGAACGCCGTTGTCTTACCTGCACCGTTGGGTCCTATAAGACCGTAGAGCTCGCCTTCGTTTATGGTTACCGAGAAATCGTCAACCGCGCGAAGACCGCCGAAGGATATCGAAAGGTTGGTAACTTCGAGTACGGGATTAGTTGCCTGCATTGTCGATTCCTCCTTTCATATCGTTTTCTTTCTTCCTCCAGAAGAAGATGGAAGAAACGACTTTTTCTCTGAAATCCTTGGCCTTGGGAGACCAGGAGAAGAGCATCATCGCGATGAGTACGATGGCGTAAATGAGCATACGGAAATTGGAAAGGCCTCTAAGCAGCTCGGGAAGAAGTGTGAGCACAACCGCCGAGATGATGGAACCTCTTATGTTTCCGATTCCGCCCAGAACCACGAATACAAGTATCATGATGGACATGTTGTATCCGAAGTTCTTGGGTGTGGCCATAAGTGAACTTAAGTTGTGTGAGTACAAAACTCCGGCAACGCCTGCCAAAGCTGCGGATACGGAAAATGCCAGCAACTTGTATTTGGTGATGTTGATGCCCACCGATTCCGCTGCGATTACGTTGTCTCTGATGGCCATTACTGCGCGTCCGTCACGGCTCTTTATAAGGTTAAGAACGATAAAGAGTGTGATGAGTATGAGCACAACGCCGATCGTGAAGTTTGAGTTTTTAGGAGTACCGGTGATACCCTGTGCTCCGTTTACGATGATTTCGCCGCTTTCTTCAAGGTTAAGCGCGAGCGCGTCCTTCATCGAGAAGTGAAGACCTTTTGAGTCTTTTCCGATGTAGAGAACGTTGATTACGTTTTTGATGATCTCACCGAACGCAAGCGTTACGATCGCAAGGTAGTCACCTTTAAGTCGTAAAACGGGCATACCGATGAGAAAACCGATAATGCCGGCACATATAAAGCCGATGAGTATCGCGATCGTGAAGCGGAGCCAGCCGATCGTGATCACGTTTACGGTAAGCTTTGAGAAGAACGCCGACGTAAATGCGCCGATGCACATAAAGCCTGCATGTCCGAGACTGAGTTCTCCTAATATGCCGACCGTTACGTTAAGTGAAACGGCAAGAATGATATATGCGCAAAGCGGTACCAAAAGACCCGTCATAAGGCTCGATACGAGGCCGAACGCCATAAGGACGCGCATTATTATAAATGCGACTATCACGATGCCGTATGTTATCAGATTGTCTTTGTTTTTAACAGCAAAATTTTTCACGTCGCACCTCCTAAACCTTTTCCTGGATCTTGCGACCGAGAATTCCCGTAGGCTTAACAACGAGCACGATGATAAGCACCAGGAACACTATGGCGTCGGAGAGCTGAGAAGATATATATGCTTTCGAGAGTATCTCGATTATTCCCAAGATTATACCGCCTATGAACGCACCCGGAATGGAACCGATACCGCCGAATACCGCAGCGACGAACGCTTTGATACCGGGCATGGAACCTGTGTAAGGTGTGAGGGCGGGGTATGAAGAACAAAGTAACATACCTGCGACAGCAGCGAGTGCGGAACCGATCGCAAACGTAAGAGAGATCGTTGCGTTTACGTTGATACCCATAAGCTGTGCGGCACCTTTGTCTTCGGAGACGGCAAGCATTGCCTGACCGGCTTTTGTTTTGTTAACGAACATGGTAAGTGCAATCATGATTATGATGCAGGCTGCGATCGTAACGATGGTTTCTCCCGTGATGGTAAGGGCACCGTCGGTACCGAGTTTTAACGCATTGATATTGACTACCGAGGTGAAAGACTTGGTGTTTGCACCGAAGATAAGTAAAGCCACGTTCTGAAGCAGGTAGCTTACACCGATGGCGGTGATGAGAACCGCAAGGGAAGAACTTGCCTGTCTTAACGGTCTGTATGCGACAGCCTCGATCGTGATACCGAGCACGGTACACAAAACGATCGAAACGATCATTCCGAGCCACGTGGGAAGATTTAATGTGCTCACTATCGTAAAGACTGTGTAACAGCCTATCATGATTACGTCGCCGTGAGCGAAATTAAGCATTTTGGCAATACCGTAGACCATGGTGTAGCCAAGAGCGATTATCGCGTACACCGAGCCTAAACTTATGCCGTTGATCAAGTAAGTGATGAAACTCATAGCATTTCCTTCTAAACAATTGATTTAAGCAAAAACCGCTTAACTAATAAAGTATATCATAAATGCGAAGATTCGGGCAAATGCTTTGCCTTAAAAACAAAGGAAGCTGCATACAAGAGTGTGCAGCTTCCTTAAAGACTTAGGCGCCTGTTTGATTACTGAATGAGAGAGTAGTTGCCGTTCTTGATCTCCATAGCCTTGGGAGCCTTGTTAACGGAACCGTCTGCACTCCAGCTCATAGCCTCGCCGGTAAGACCGTCTACAGTGATCTCGGTCATAGCCTTTTCAAGAGCGTCACCGATCTCGGATACGCTTGCAGAAGGAGTGATGTTAGCCTTCTCGATAGCTGCCTTGATGATGTAGATTGCGTCGTAAGCGTCTGCTGCGAACTGGTTGGGTGTATCGCCGTAAGCTGCTTCATATGCTTTTACGAAGTTCTGTGTCTTTGTATCAGCTGCGTCTGCTGCGAAAGGAGTAAGTAACATTACGCCTTCTGCAAGAGAGGTATCGAAGTTCTCAACACCGAGGATACCGTCAAGACCGTCGCAACCGAAGAACTTGAAGCTGTAACCTGCGCTTGCTGCCTGAGTAAGGATCAAAGAAGCCTCTGTATAGTAGATGGGAAGGAATACAAGCTCAGCGCCTGCATCAGCTGCCTTCTGAAGCTGTACAGAGAAGTCTGTCTTGGAATCAGCTGTGAAAGCCTCTGCAGATACGATGTCGAAAGGCTGGTTAGCTGCTTCCTGAGCGAACTTCTGGTAAATACCTGAAGAATATACGTCAGAGCTGTCGTAGATGACTGCAACTTTTGAAGCTACGTTGTTTCCGCCGATGTAGCTTGCTGCACCGATACCCTGGTTAGGGTCTGTAAAGCAAACCTGGAATACGTTCTTGTTTGCGATACAGTCAACTGCGGAACCTGAAGGAGTGATCTGGAACATGTTGTCGTTTACAGACTCAGCTGCAACAGCAACACAGCATCCTGAAGTAACCGAACCTACGAGGATGTTCATACCCCAGTCCTTAAGTGCGTTGTAAGCGTTAACTGACTTCTCGGAATCAAGCTCGTCATCCTGGAAGTTGTACTCGATCTTGTAACCGTTGATACCGCCTGCTTCGTTGATCTCCTTGATAGCAAGATCAGCGCCGTTCTGAACAGCGATACCGTAAACTGCAGCACCACCTGTGGTAGGTCCGATGCCACCGATCTTCCATGTCTCGCCGCCCTTAGCGGTGTTACCGCATCCTGCGAAGGAAGCAACGATCATGGCTGTTGATAAAACTACAGCAAATAACTTGGTGATCTTTTTCATAATAGTCCTCCTAATAAAAACATCATACATGAATATTGCCCCAATTGGCCTACTCTGTCAATGTAAAATAGCAACACTCTACTAAAGTAAAGTGTTGATTGATTGTTAAAAATTCACAAAAGAGTTGTCTTTTTTATATGAATAATACCAAAGAGGAGATGAGTATCTGTCCGCCGAAGTAGCACACAAGAGAGAATAAAGAACGCTTGAAGTTGCTTCCGTAAAGCTTGTTACGGGCAAGAAGCCAGACCGAAACGACAACCAGCATAAGGCCCGATCCCAAGAGCACATCAAAGGGAAGAAGCGAGGTCACAAGGGTTAATCCCAGGGCAAAAGAAGCGCTTATTACAAGATTGTAGATAAGAAGAGGAACTCTGTACTTTTTGTCGAGTTTGGTGACGGTGATATAAGTTCCGGCAGAGCAAAGTATCACAAACGAAGCGATGGTGATCCACGAAATGTTTCTGTATGTTCCAATAACCGAGATAACGTAAACAAGGTGGCCTGCGAGAAAGAAACAACCTCCTCTGAAGAAACGTATCTCGAGATAGATGTCACCGAAGGCACAAAGAAGCATGCCGAGGGAGAGCATGCAAATGAAAGGGTGGTAAGAACCGCAGGCCAAAGTATATGAGCTCTTGTAAAGAAGCATCAAAAGCGGGATACCGATGGCAATTCCCTTTACTATGAGTTTATTGCGTCTTGTGGAGTGGTCGTATTTTTTCTTCGTATATAAAGGTACGATCACGAAAAGATCGACGATATATAAAAGGATTATTGATGCGTTGGTCGCATTTATCGGCATGGAAGCCTCCGAACAGGTTTTACTTTATGCGTTTTTGCCTTCAACTACTACACGTTTTCCGTGCTCTTCGTTGTACAAAACGGTTCCGGGAATGGAACTTACAAACTTCTGGAACTGAGAATATCCGTAAGTCTTTGGTGAAAATGACGGGTATTTTGTGTGAAGCTGATTTGAAAGCTCCGCAATGTTCATGCCCTTTGAACCCGCTTTTTCAATAAGATTTCTTGCAAATGCGTAAATGTCGCCTTTCGACTCGGTGTTTGAAAGAGTCACGTAGTAAGCGGTGCCTTTCTTTTCAAGAAGAAAGCCTTCCGTTTCTTCCACCATTTTTGAAAGAGTGGAGTAACCGTAGTCACGAGAGTCGAAGTCGGGGTAACGGGCGTTTATCTTACTTCCCATTTCACCAAGGTGAGTGTTTCTTCCGTTGTTGTTATTGTCGGTTATGATATCCGTCATGAGAGAGATAACAAACTTCTTATCGAGAACTTCGACGCGTTTGCCCGAACCTTTCTTCTTGGAAGCACTCTTTTCATCGTCGCGTTCGATGAGGTTTTCAAGGGTTATGAACTTATCACACGCCATACGTATGGATCGCGGAGTTTTTTCTTCGCCCATTACTACCACATATTTCTGCGATTCCCGAAGTCTGCTGGCAAGGCGGGTAAAATCGCCGTCACTTGAAACGATGCAAAAACCGTACACGTTGCCGGTATAAAGAATATCCATCGCATCAATTATAAGGGCGGAGTCGGTGGAATTTTTGCCTACGGTGTTCTCGTATTGCTGGATGGGAGTTAAGGAATTGTCTCTTAAAACATCTTTCCAGGCTTTTTTTCTTGTTTCGGTGAAATCGCCGTAAATTCTTCTGTATGATAAGGAGCCGTATTTTGTGGTGATCTCTTCGATTATGGCTCCGAGATATTTGGGTGATACGTTGTCTGCATCGATGAGCAGAGCAAATACTTTGTTGTCTTTATCCATAAATTAGTCCTTTCATGCCTTTTGATGATACAACAATACACTTTTAAGGTCAAACCGTTAACACACCATTAAGAGTGCTTTAATATGATTCTTTACGATTATTTTAGAAAAAGTTTATTTGCTTTGGTTTACAGGGACACATATACTCATAAGAGCGAACACTCAAATTCGGTTTTGGGTTTTCTAAAACCGCCGTCACATCTCATTAGAGGAAAAATCATGTTATCCGCATTCAGCGTTAAAAAAAGATATACGGTTCTTGTAGGTGTCATTCTGATCCTGGTATTGGGCTTTGTTTCCTTTACCAAGATGTCTGCAGACCTGCTTCCCGATATAAATCTTCCTTATGTCATCGTAATGACCACTTATCCCGGCGCCAGTCCCGAAACGGTTGAGACTGTTGTTTCTTCGCCGGTGGAAGCGTCCATGGCGACCATTTCAAATATCGAAAGCATTCAGTCTATGTCTGCGGAGAACTATTCCGTAGTCATCCTTGAATTTTCCCAGAAAACCAATATGGATGCAGTCTCTTTGGACATACGTGAGAGTCTTGACCGACTCGAAGGTTATTGGCCAGATGAAGTGGGAAGTCCCATGATCATGAAACTTAACCCCAATATGCTTCCCACGATGATAGCCGCTGTCGGTGTTGAAGGCATGACACCGGCTGAGGCGAGCCGTTTTGCCGAGGAATCCATCGTGCCCGAGATCGAGAGGATCGAGGGCGTGGCTTCTGTAAGTGCCAGCGGTATGGTGGAAGAAAGCATTCACGCCGTTATATCAAAGAAGAAACTCGACAAAGTCAACGCGCGTGTTTACGAACTTATAGATGAGAAGTTTCTTGAAGCCTACGAGAAGATAGAAGACGGGTACAAAGAAATAGAAGACGGCGAGAAGGGACTGGGAGACGCCGAAAGTGAGATAAGAAAGAACGAAAAGAAGTTAAAGGATGCCCAAAGCCAGGTAGACAACGGCAGGAAAGAGCTTGAGGAAAAGCAGCAGGCCACTACCGAGGAGATAGCAAAGGCAAAACTTGAACTTCTTACCTTTAAGTCGGACCTTGAAGCGGCGAAGACCAATATCACCACGAACCTTACGACGCTGGATACCCTTAATGCGTCGAAGAAAGAGGTAGAGGGAAAAAAAGCCGAACTTACCAAACAAAAAGAAGAACTTACAAAGCAACTTACCGACCTTGGCACGCAGAAAACAACTTTGCAGACTCAGTACGATGCGTTAACACTGGCTGAAAGATCCAAGGACGATATTGATGCTGTTTTCGCGGAATATGACGGCGGAGCGGGCACTCTTTCAAAGACCGATGCCAACGCAAGGCTTGCAGAGATCCAAACAGCCCTCGCTTCAACGGACGCCGGAGCAATGATCTCGATGATGACCTTTGATGTGGATAACGCCATGCTTCAGACCCAGTACGGAATGCTCGTTACCGGTATTACCACAAACGAAGAGTACATTAACGGCAAACAGGCTCTTAGCGACGGTATCGCTCAGATCACTGCAGGTGAGACTCAGATAAATGCGGGTATCACCCAGATAGATTCAGGCATTACCCAGATAGATGCGGGCATCGAACAGATACAGAAAAACATCGACAATCTCACAATGGGACTTTCCGAAGCGGATTATGTGGCAACCCAGAACGGCGTGCTTGCAAACATCGCGGAATCCACCGCCAAAGTCGATGCGGGAATCTCTCAGGTTTATGCGGGAGAGTATCAGGCGATAATAGGATTTGCCACCGGCGGAGCAAAGCTTGATCTTACGGATTATCAGCTTGCCACTTCCAAGGCTCAGCTTGAAGAAGGCAAGACAAAGATAGAAGATACCAAGAAACAGTTATCCGACGCCAGAGAGCAGATCGCGGACGGAAAAGCGGAACTTGAAGAAAAGAAAGAAGACGCAAAGAAAGCCGCCGATATGGTAAGCGTTCTTTCCGTCGATACGGTTTCTTCCTTACTTACTGCACAGAACTTTTCAATGCCGGCGGGATATGTGGAAGAAGAAAACAGTTCCTATCTTGTGCGCGTGGGCGACAAACCCACAGACGAGGAAGCACTTAAGAACCTTGTTCTTTTAAAGATTCCCATGAGCGATGACGAGATCATCACCCTGGGGGATGTTTGCGATATATTCACCGTAAACAACGAAGACAAAGTATACACGAACGTAAACGGAAAACACGGTATCGTTCTTTCCGTTCAAAAGCAGACCGGTTACTCCACAGGAAGCGTTTCCGATCTTTTGGAAGACAGATTCGAAGAACTTAGAGAAAGATATCCCGATGTAACGATCATCTCTCTCATGGATCAGGGCGTCTATATCGACCTTGTAATGAACACCATATTCGAGAACGTTCTCATCGGCGGATTGCTGGCGATCATCGTACTGATTTTCTTCTTACGTGATATAAGACCTACACTCATCATTGCGATATCGATCCCTGTCAGTCTGGTTGCGGCGGTTGTATGCATGTACTTCTCGGGGGTTACCCTTAACATCATTTCACTTTCCGGTCTTGCCCTGGGAGTCGGAATGCTTGTGGACAACTCCATAGTCGTGATCGAGAACATATACAGACTGAGAAATCTCGGGGCGGATCCCAAAGAAGCGGCCATCAAAGGCGCAAAGGAAGTTGCGGGTGCGATATTTGCTTCGACTTTAACGACGGTCTGCGTATTCCTTCCCATCGTATTTACCGAAGGTCTTACAAGACAGCTTTTCTCGGACATGGGACTTACCATTGCATTCTCACTTATGGCCAGCCTACTGGTGGCACTTACGGTAGTGCCCGCGGCGGCTTCGGGAATGCTTAAGATGGTTAAAGAAACAAAGAACGGCACAAAGTCCGCTTTCCATAAAGGGTACGAGAAGTTCCTTCGCGGGACCCTTAAAGTTAAACCCCTTGTGTTACTTCTTGCTGTTGCGATGCTGTTTCTTTCTGCCTATCTGGCATATACAAACGGTTTCGCCTACTTCCCCGACATGGAGTCGCCCCAGATAACGGTTACCCTTTCGGCAAATGAAGATTCGGGAATTACCGATATAAAGGAGCAGGCGGATACGTTGGTTGAAAGGCTTACGCAGGTTGACGACATAGTTGATATCGGTGCGACGGCCAGTGCCACAACGATCTCAATGCTTTCGGGGGCTTCGGACAGCTCTGACACCGTTACGAATGCGACGCTTTACGTGACCACAAAGGAAAAGCGTGAGATGTCGTCTTCCCAGCTTGTTAAGAAGATACATGAATTAAGCGATGATTTCGAAGGCATCACCGTGTCGGTGGAGACTTCGACGATGGATATGTCGGCCCTTGGCGGCAGCGGTATTTCCATAGAGCTTAAGGGTCGCGATCTTGATACCCTCTACAACCTTGCTCTCGAGGCCGAAGAGATCGTCAGGAACACGGAAGGCGTGGATGAAGTATCGAGCAGCATATCGGACGCCGATCCCGAACTTAGGGTACATGTGGACAAAGAAAAAGCTGCACTTAAGGGACTTACCGTGGCTACGGTGTTCATGCAGATCTCAAACGACCTTAAGGAGCCCTCGGTGGCAACGAACCTTTCCACCGCTACGGACGATATTTCCATATATGTGGACGACGAAGAAAAGTCGGCATACACACGTAACGACATAAAGAATTACAAAGTCAAATATACCGATGACGACGGAAAAGAGCAGACGGTGGCGCTTTCCGAGATCGCCGATTTTGAGGACGGTATCGGTATGCAGACCATAAACAGAAAAGGCCAGACCAGATATGTGAGCGTAAATGCCACCATCAAGGAAGGCTACAACATAACCTTCGTTTCAAACGATGTCAGAGACAACATGGAGAAACTTAAGATACCCGCAGGTTGTTCCATCGAATATGCGGGGGAGAACGAGATGATCATGGACGCGCTTAAACAGCTTGCCCTCATGCTCGTGCTGGCGGTAGTGTTCATCTACCTTATTATGGTTGCACAGTTCCAGTCCCTTGGCTCGCCTTTCATCATCATGTTTACGATGCCTCTGGCATTTTCGGGAGGACTTCTTGCCCTTTTCTTTACGGGATACGAACTCAGCATCGTTGCGATGATCGGTTTTGTAATGCTTGCCGGTATCATCGTTAACAACGGTATCGTGCTGGTGGATTACATCAATCAAAGAAGAGAAGAGGGTCTTTCCAAGAAAGATGCAATCGTGGATGCCGGTGTGACGAGACTTCGTCCGGTTCTTATGACCGCGCTTACAACGATACTGGCACTTCTCATGATGGCCTTCTCCACCAAGATGGGTGCCGATATGTCCAGGCCTCTTGCCATCGTCGTTATCGGCGGTATGGTATACGGTACGCTCATGACGCTCGTTGTGGTGCCGTGTATATATGACATGTTCATGAGAGAGAAGAAGGAGAAGGAGAAGGAGAGTGTTCTTCTTACCGAAGGGACCGAATAATCTGACAATTCAAAACACTTGCATCAATTGTCAGAATGATGTATAATGCTTATACCTATGGGATAATGAAAGTCCTTTTAGGCAATTACTTTTAACTGATTTGACACTATTGTACGTAACCGGACCAAGTCCCTTTTAAGGGCAAAGGAGTGTGAAAATGGGCACGGAAAGTTTATCGATGGCTAATGTACCGAAGCCGTTGTCCGTTGAACAGTACATGGCCAAAAATGAAATACCCGATCCGAGAACTTTGGCGGCGATAGAGATTGCGGTCGAAGACGTGAAGGCAATGAAAGCTGTTGCGGCCAAGAAGGCTGCAGGGAAAGGAGCCGATATGAGCGGAGTACAATCAGTTGGTAATTATGGGGAGATAGCCAGTGGAAAGGCCATTAACAAGGCTGCTGACGGAGCAAGCGAACTTGCGATAGGCAAGAAGCTCGAAGCCGAAGAGAGAGGCCTCAACCAGGGCGCAGAGAACATAAATGAAGCGAAAGACAGTTTAAAGATCGCCGACGGAGCACTCGCTCAGATCACCGATTATCTGCAGAGAATAAGAGAGCTCAGCGTTAAAGCTATGAACGGTCTTAACGGCGACGAAGAAAAAGAAGCAATCCAGACCGAGATAAGCGGCCTTATGGAAGGTATCGAAGAGATCGCAAAGGATACTCAGTACAACGAGAAGAACCTTCTCGACGGATCATTTGCAACCATGGAAGTTGCTTCCAATCCCGACGGCAAGGGCATGAGCATCAAGATGGACAATGCCACTCTTTCGGCTCTCGGTATCGACGGATACGATGTTACAAAGCCCGACTTTGACATCACCAAGATCGACAATGCTCTTGAGAAGATCACTTCGGACAGAAGCGACATCGGTTCTCAGACAAATGCTTTGGAGTATGCTTACAAGTCGAACCTCAACACCGCAGAGAACGTACTTGCTTCCAGAAGCAAGATGGAAGATCTCGATATCGGCAAGGCAGTAACGGAACAGAAGAAGAACGAAGTCATCAACGATTACCAGACTCTTCTTTTAAAGAAGAAAGAAGAAGAGGACAGCATGGTGACCAAACTCTTCCAGTAACAGTTTGATACTTGGTTTACCCGGGCGTTTCGCTTAGGCGAAGCGCCTTTTTTGTGCCGACGGATTGAACTTAAGGAAAATTCACTTTATCCGTTTGACGTGGCAAAGTATTGATGATATTATTAGAAAATGCACAATAATGTGTAAGATTCAGATAAGGAAGTAATAAAGTGGAACGTAAATTAATGCTTGGAAATGCGGCCATCGCAAGAGGCGCATATGAAGCCGGAGTTAAGGTGAGCGCTGCCTATCCCGGAACACCCAGCACAGAGATCAGCGAAAATTTGGTAAATTATCCCGAGATCTACTGCGAATGGTCACCCAATGAGAAGGTGGCTTGCGAAGTGGCTATCGGTGCTTCGATGAGCGGAGTAAGAAGTATGTGCAGTATGAAGCACGTAGGTCTTAACGTTGCATCGGATCCTTTATATACCGCATCTTACATCGGAGTGAACGGCGGTATGGTACTTGTTGTTGCGGACGATCCCGGTCTTTACTCATCACAGAATGAGCAGGACACGAGGATGATCGGTCGTGCTTCGATGACTCCCGTTATCGAGCCTTCGGATTCGCAGGAAGCAAAGGATTACATCAAACTTGCTTTCGAACTTTCCGAAAAATACGATACGCCCATTATCATGCGTACAACCACAAGACTGGGCCATTCACAGGGACTTGTAACCCTTGAAGACAGAGTAACTCCCGAGGACAAGCCTTACGAGCGTAATGCGGCAAAGAACGTTATGATGCCCGGTATGGCCAAGCAGAGACATTTATATGTAGAAAAGCGTCTTAAGCAGATGAGCGAAGATGCAAATAACATGGCAATCAACAGAGTGGAAAAAGGCGATAACAAGATCGGCTTTATCACAAGCGGTATCGCTTATCAGTATGTTAAGGAAGTTTGCCCCGAGGCAAGTGTTCTTAAACTCGGACTTGTTCATCCGTTACCCAAGAAGCTTATCAAAGATTTCGCAGCATCCGTTGAGAAGCTTTATATATTTGAAGAACTTGAACCCGTTATCGAAGAGCAGGTTAAGGCTCTCGGAATTGAGTGCATCGGTAAAGAAGCTTTTACGGTTCAGGGCGAGTATAGTGCCAACATGTTAAGAAAGGTTCTTTTTGGTGAAGAGCCCAAGGTTAAGGCAGAAGACGTACCTGCAAGACCCCCGATTCTTTGTCCCGGATGTCCTCACAGAAGCGTATATACGGCTCTTAAGACTCTCAAGATCCACGCAGCCGGCGATATCGGATGCTATACCCTCGGTGCCGTTGCTCCTCTTAATGTGGTAGACACCGCAGTTTGTATGGGCTCTTCAATCTCCACCCTTCACGGTATGGAGAAGGCAAAAGGCAGAGAGTTCATAAAGGATTGGGTTGCCGTTATAGGTGATTCGACTTTTCTTCATACAGGTGTGAATTCACTTATGAATATGGTATACAACAAGGCTACCGGCACGGTCATGATACTCGACAACTCAACGACGGGTATGACCGGACATCAGGATCATGCCGCTACGGGCAAGACCCTTATGGGCGAGCCCACATATGCTATCGACATCTACAATCTTTGCAAGTCGATGGGTATCGAGAACGTTGTTGAGGTTGATTCCTACGATCAGGAAGCACTCAATAAAGTTATTAAAGAAGAAGTTAACCGTGATGCGGTAAGCGTTATCATTTGCAAGGCTCCCTGCGCACTTCTTAAGGGACTTAAGTTCCCCAATGTTTGCAAGCCTTTAAGTGATAAGTGCAAGAAGTGCGGCGCATGCTTAAGACCCGGATGCCCCGCGCTTACCAAGAATGAAGACGGCACCGTTTCAATCAATATGACGATGTGTAACGGTTGCGGACTTTGCATGCAGATGTGTAAGTTCGGCGCCATCGAGAAAGTTGCGAGGTG
Organism: Lachnospiraceae bacterium; assembly: GCA_017963665.1. Lineage (GTDB taxonomy): Bacteria > Bacillota > Clostridia > Lachnospirales > Lachnospiraceae > UBA1258. Next base: position 17,027 of record JAGCTJ010000082.1, read on the forward strand.
ATGGCAATGGAGACTAAAAATATCATGATCGTCGGCGTAGGCGGACAGGGAACACTTCTTACCAGCAGAATACTCGGTTCCATCATGCTTACTGCAGGATACGACGTAAAACTTTCAGAAGTTCACGGTATGGCTCAAAGAGGCGGATCGGTAGTAACCTTCGTTCGTTACGGCGAAAAGGTTGCAGAGCCTATAGTTGAAGAAGGTCAGGCAGACGTGCTTATAGCTTTCGAAAGACTTGAGGCAATGAGATATGTTCAGTATCTTAAAGAAGACGGTGTACTTATAGTGAACGATCAAAGGATTGATCCCATGCCCGTAGTTACGGGTGCGGCACAGTACCCCGAGAACATCATCGAGAACCTTTCAAAGAAATATAAGGTTTATTCGATCGATGCCCAGAGCGAAGCGCTCAAGATGGGCAATCCGAAAGTATTTAACATCATAGTACTCGGAATGGCCGCTAAGCATATGAACTTCACAAAGGAAGAATGGCTTGACGTTATAGAAAAGACCGTTCCCCCGAAAACTATTGATATCAATAAACAGGCTTTCATCAAAGGATTCGACTTTTAGGTCCCGGGTAGGGATTTAAGAGGGATTCCTTACCCGGGTTTCATTTGTCCCGCGAACAATAAACCCAGGAAAAGAAAGCGAGAAAATAAAAATGAATAAAATATGGAATGAATCAAAAGAATGCATGTCACGGGACGAAATGAGCGTCCTTCAGAGCAAAAGACTGGTGAAGATGGTGGATTACGTTTATCACAACGTAGAGCACTATCGCAAGAAAATGCAGCAGGCAGGACTTGAACCCGGCGATATCAGAGGACTTGAAGATCTCACAAAACTTCCCTATACAACAAAGGACGATTTAAGAGATACTTATCCTTTCGGCCTTTTCGCCGTTCCCCAGTCCGAGATAGTGCGTATACATGCATCGAGCGGCACAACCGGAAAAGCTACCGTTGTAGGCTATACACGCCGTGATATCGATGTTTGGTCTGAGTGTGTATCTCGTGCACTTTCCATGTGCGGTATAGGTAAAAACGATATCGTTCAGGTTGCATACGGCTACGGACTATTCACCGGCGGTCTCGGCGCTCATTACGGCGTAGAGAATACGGGAGCAACGGTCGTACCCATGTCAACGGGTAACACAAAAAAGCTCATCACGATGATGAAGGATTTCGGTGCTACCGGTATCATGTGTACTCCTTCATACCTTCTTCATATAGCGGAGACTATCATCGAAGGAGGCGACCTTGACAAGATCAAGTTAAGAACAGCAGTCTGCGGCGCAGAGCCTTGGACCGAGAAGATGCGACTGCAGATAGAGGAGAAACTTCACATCAACTGCCATGACATCTATGGTCTCTCTGAGATCATGGGACCCGGTGTTGCATGCGACTGTGAATTCCATAAAGGTCTTCACATCCAGGAAGATCATTTCCTTCCCGAGATCATTTCCGCAAAGACACTTACTCCCGTTGCGGACGGCGAGGAAGGTGAGCTTGTATTTACGACACTTACCAAGGAAGGCATACCGCTCATCCGTTATCGTACAAAGGATCTTACGACTATCGACAGAACTCCCTGCGAATGCGGTCGTACAACGGCTCGTATATCACGCTTCAGAGGACGTTCCGACGATATGCTCATTCTTCGCGGCGTAAACGTATTCCCTTCACAGATCGAAGCAGCGCTTCTTGAAGTGAGCGAGACACTTCCTCATTACATGATCATCGTAGATCGTGTGAACAACCTTGATACCGTTGAAGTACAGGTAGAAGTAGAAGAGAGATTCTTCTCCGATGAGATTAAAGAGCTCGAGAAACTTACAAAGAAGATTGAGAGCATTCTTAAGCAGGCAATCGGAATCGTTGTCAAGGTTAAGCTTGTTGAGCCGAAAACGCTTGAGCGTCATGAGGGCAAGAGCGTTCACGTAATAGATAACAGAGTATTTGACTAAAGGAGGGCTTAATATGTTAATCAAACAGGTATCGGTTTTTCTTGAAAACAGCGCAGGACGTTTACAGTCAGTACTTGAAGTGATCAAGGAAGAAAACATTAACATTGTATCCTTAAGTCTTGCCGACTCCAGCGATTACGGCGTTCTTCGTATGATCGTCGCTGACGCTGAGCGTGCAAAAGACGCCCTTAAGAAGGCGGGAATCTCAGCACATCTCACCGATGTGCTTGCCATCAAGCTTCCTCACACCGTAGGATCTTTGCAGAACGTTGTTAAGACAATCTCAGATGCAGGCATTTCGATAGAGTACATGTACGCCCTTTCCACAAAGGACGCTAACGCATGTATCGTTATCAAGCCCGCTGACAAAGAAGCTGCCATAAGCGCAGTTAAGACGCTTGATCTTGACTTTGTTACAGACGAAGAAGTTAAGGCATTTTAATTATTTTGCGATATATCGGCACCTTCTCCGATCGGGGAAGGTGTCTTTTTGTTCCATAATAGAAAACTACAATTACCGTCATTTCGAATACAATCATTTTTTTGCCTGAAACAGTAATATATTGGATGTACAAAGAAAAATGAGAAGGAGGCAGATATGAATAATTTTACATTTTATTCGCCCACTTTTTTTGCTTTTGGAAAAGACAGCGAAGATAAAGCGGGAGAACTTGTTAAAAGATTTGGCGGTACAAAGGTTTTGATACATTATGGCGGCGGAAGCGTTGTAAGGAGCGGGCTTCTTGATCGAGTTAAGAGATCGCTGGAAAGCGCGGGATTAGCATACACAGCGCTTGGAGGGGTTAAGCCCAATCCGAGAAGCGGACTCGTTTACGAAGGAATTGACCTTGTAAAGAGAGAAGGTGTTGATTTTATACTTGCCGTAGGCGGCGGAAGTACGATCGATTCGTCGAAGGCTATAGCTGCGGGTGCTTTATACGACGGAGATTTTTGGGATTTCTATTCGGGGAAACCGGTAGAGAGAGCACTTCCCGTAGGTACGGTGCTCACGATAGCAGCGGCAGGAAGTGAAGGAAGCGGCGATTCGGTTATCACCAAAGAAGAGGGGATGCTTAAGAGAGGAACGGGAAGTGATGCACTTCGCCCCAAATTCAGCATCTTAAACCCCGCACTTACGCAAACTTTGCCTCCGTATCAAACTGCTGCGGGTATTACCGATATAATGGCACATCTTTACGAAAGATATCTTACAAACACCAAGGATGTGGAGGTCACGGACAGACTTATAGAAGCGTTGCTGCTCACTCTGAAGCACGAAGCGCCCAGGGTGATTGCAAATTCCAATGATTACGAGGCAAGAGCGAATATCATGTGGGCGGGAATGGTAGGACACAACAATTCATGCGGCGTCGGCCGTTCGCAGGACTGGCTGAGTCATATGATAGAGCATGAATTGTCGGCGTTGTATGACTGCGCACATGGGGCAGGACTTGCCGTTACCATGCCCGCTGTGTTCACTTACGAGCTTGAGCATGATGTTATGAGATTTGCACAGGTTGCGGTCAGAGTATGGGGCTGTCAGATGGATTTTGCGCATCCCGAGGTTACAGCTAAAGAAGGTATAGAGGCATTCAGAAAATTCCTTATCTCGATAGGAATGCCTAAAAACCTTGAAGAACTTGGAGCAAAAGAAGAAGACATACCTAAACTCGTCGATGTCCTTTTTGAAGGAAGTGACGGTAAACTTAATGGTTTTATCGAGATCGACAAAGAAGATGCCGCAAAGATATATAAGATGATGGTATAAAAAAGGGTAGGAGGCGGGTAGGGAAGCGAATTGTGTTAACAAAAAATTATATTGGACAAATTGTCAGATATATTGAAAACGTATGTATATTAATGCATAATACTTTTTATAGTACTTAAGTAATATCAGGAGGATTTTTACGTATGAAGGGCACTATAAAAGGAAGGCTTACATTGGCGGTTATACTGATAGTCGTAGCTACGGTTTTGGTATCTACATTTGTCATAGTAGGCACATCCAGCAAAAAACTCACAGGGGAATTGACAGACGAGCTTCAGATCAATGCTGATAAATATGCAAATTCGATCAACAGCTGGATAGAAATGGAAAAGGGTCTCAATGCTGCGGGTGCTGCTGCTTTTTCTGCACTTCACGATGCGTCTTACGACAGAAATCATATCCAGAGTATTGTTACAACGGAAGCAAACGGACATCCCGAGTTTTTGAATCTGTACTATGGTATGGAGGATAAACAGCATATTCAGATGGATCCAAACGCGACTGTACCGGACGGATACGATCCGACGGCAAGAGGCTGGTATAAGGCAGCCAAGGAAGCCGGAACCACAATAGTTACCGATCCATATATGGATGTTTTGATAGGCGGTATGTGTATTACGATCGCAACCCCCGTCTACAGAAACGGTCAGCTTGCAGGCGTACTCGGCGCGGACTTTACTCTTGATTACATCATGAGTGTTGTAAACAGCATACCTTACGACAAGGGTGAGTATGGCTTTATGATCGATGCTGCGGGCAATTATATTACGCATGAGAACAAGGCTTTTCTTCCGGGTGAAGATGTGGCAACTTCGGTCCTCAGTGTATTGCCCGAGATTTCTTCTATAGTTAGCAATCCCGGAAGCGGTATTGTGCTTGTAAAAGACTATGACGGTGAGAAAAACTATATAGTAACAGGCGTTATCGACAGCTGCGGATGGTCTTTGGGTCTGGCACTTCCCGAAAGCAATGTAAAGGGAATCGTATACAGACTCATCATTACCAGTGTGTTGATCGCTTTGGCAGCTATAGTGGCTGTAATACTTATCATGACAAAGCTCATAGGTGTTCAGCTTGCACCCATGGAAGACATGAAGGCATTTGTTAAAGAAAAAGTCATCGGCGAGGACAATGTTTTGGAAACGGGTTCCGAAGTAGAAGAGATCAGATATCTTCTGAACGAACTTGAGAGCCGGGTTATTGATACCATACATAAGACAAAAGACGAATCGATCCTTATCAAAGATAAAATGACTTCCGCATCCGATAAGATCAAAGGTATCAATGACAGCATTTCCGAGATCAATGTTGCAATGCAGCGTACCGAGGGCGGCATAGAGAGCCAGACGGACAGCATTAACAATATTGAGAGAATATGCGGAAACGTTATGGATGTGACCGAATCATTTACTTCCGATACCAAGCAGATGAGCGAAAGAACCGATGAGATAATCGGAAGAGTTAAAGCTATGGTTCCCGAGATTCTTGCCAATAAGAAACATGCCGTTGAAATGACTAACAGTACGAAGGCTGAACTTGAAGAGGCATTAAAAGGCATCCAGGTTATAGAGCAGATCGTAAATGTTGCGAGTGCCATTCAGGGAATCGCAAACCAGACAAATCTTCTTGCACTTAATGCTTCAATCGAAGCAGCTAGAGCCGGTGAAGCCGGAAGAGGTTTTGCCGTAGTTGCCGATGAGATAAACAGTCTCAGTACAACGACCGGAAATGAGATTGATAAGGTTAACTCATTAACAAAAGAAGTAACCGAGAATGTCAATGCGCTTTCAAAAGTAAGTAACAGGATCATACAGTTCTTAACCGACAACGTATTGAAAGATTATGACAATCTCGAAACACTTGCAAACAATTATATGGAAGATGCCAACTACTACAGCAGCATCAGCGAAGGTCTCGGATCGGGAGCCGAAGATGTAAGCGCAGCAGTAGCAGACATCAGCAAAGTGCTTGAAAAGATCGGAAAAGATCAGCAGGAACTCGGAGAGGCTGTACACGACATCTCCGGTAATATGCAGATCATTACCGAATCAAGTGCAAATGTTTCATACGAAGCCAAAGAAGTTATGGACAGCATTTCGAATCTACAGGTTACTACCGACAGATTCAACGTATAACAATTAGTCTTTTAAAGAGGCGGAATTCCGCCTCTTTTTTTGTTGACATGCGGAAGGATGAGTGCTATCTTCTCTATAGAATGAATATTCATTCAGTCAAAAAGGAGAGCATAATGCCAAAAACAGAAGAGCAATACAAAAAGATGAGAGAGGACATGCGAAGTAAGATACTCGAGAAATCTTCTCTGTATTTCGCAAAAAACGGATTCGGAGATACTAAGATAGGGGATCTGGCCAAATATATCGGGATCGGTCAGGGCACCATGTATATGTATTTTAAGTCCAAGGAAGAACTGTTTGATGAGATAAGAAAGTGCGCCGAGAACTCGGAAGAGATCCAAGGACTTATGGTGCTTTCAAAGATGCCTCTTCCCGCCGAGAAAAAGATCGAGAAGATATCCTCCGAAGTCGTGAAAAGGCTTGCGGTCGATGATCGATATGCGGTTAAGATCACCATTCTTACCCAGTTGATGCTGGAGCAGGAAAAGGGGTTATATTCTAACAATCTGTATAAGGCTATGGAAAAGATCATAAAGCAAGGGCAAAAAGAGGGGACCGTAGTGGAGGGAGACCCTTTGTATCTCGCCGATCTTTATTGGGGAACCGTTTATCTGTATGCTCTGAAAAAATTGTTTGTGGCTGATTATAAGCAGGTGAAAGAGGAAACACTGCTTCGATTACTGGAGGTTTAAAATGAAAAGAATTGCATTAGTGACGGGTGCTACAGGCAGTATAGGGGAAGAATTTGTAAGCCGGATCGAAGAGACTGAGGAAGTTGACGAAATCTGGGCCGTAGGAAGAAACAGAGAGAAACTTGAAAATCTTTGTAAAGATCACGGAAAGGTACGGGCGGTTGAAGCAGACCTTGCAAACGACGGGATTGAATGTATAAAGAAAAAACTTTCGTCTGAAGAAGTTGACGTTAAGATACTTGTAAATAACGCCGGCGTGGCATACATGGGTCTTTTCGAAAACATGAAACCTGAAGAGATTGATAAGTTCATAAAGGTTAATTGCACCGTTCCGGCAGAACTTATTTCCGTAACTTTGCCTTATATGAACAGGGGGGCGCGGATCATTAATATCTCCTCCGCTTCATCTTTTCAACCCAATCCCTACCTTAGTCTTTATTCTTCGAGCAAAGTATTTTTACGAAATCTGTCCAGGGCGGTAAATGTTGAATTGAAGGCAAAAGGCATTACATCGACAGCCGTATGTCCCGGATTTGTGGACACCGGGATGCTTCCCGAAACCAAAGACGGAAAGAAGATAAGATATGCGGGACTTATATCGGCAAAGAAGGTTGTAAAGCTTGCGCTTCATGACAGCAAAAAAGGAAAAGACATGTCGGTGCCGGGCTTTTCTGCCAAATATTTCAGGTGTTATTCAAAAATTACGCCTACAAGCATAGTTATGAAACAGTGGTGTTTAGGAGTGAAAAAGTATTTATGAGATATCCGATCAAATATGAAAGACAGGAATTGTTCGATGTTAACATGATCATCACCATGATCTTTAAGATCGACAAAGAGTTTTCCGAAACGGCGATCAAGGATGCTTTTGATAAGGCGGTGGGTGTCAATGAGATACTGAATACGGCCATTAAGATCGAGGAGGACGGCTCGGCCTTTTATGAAGGACCCGTTGAGCCGGGGTCATCCATAACCGTAACGGAAGGCGACTTTGAAACCATAAGAAAAGCTGAAGAAAAGAAGCGTTTTCATTTGGAAGAAGGGGAATATATAAGGGCCTTCGCAAAGTCCGAAGGGGGTAAAACCCGGATCATGCTGCTCATTCATCATATGGCAGGTGACGGAGAGTCTTCTTTATACTTTATTGAAGATTTCCTGACCTTTCTGTCCGGTGGTGAGAAGCAGTTTAAAAAGATAAGAACGGTAGAGACAAAACCTTTCGTTTCGCCCAAACTGAAGGCATTTTTGAGCAACGCAGTATCGAAAAGCTACAATAAAAAGTGGTGTGACAAGGTTTTTACTTTCGAAGACATGCAAAAAGCGTACGACAATTATTGGAAGGATAAGACTACCGACATCGAGATCGAGATCATCGAAAAAGATGAGATGGATGAGATACTTTCCGAGTGCAGAAAGGTAGGAGCCAAGTTTACGGCTTACCTTACCGCTAAGCTCATAAAAGACGATGCCGGAGTAAAAGAGATCGGTTATGCCGTAAATTACAGACATGACGACAACCGGTCCATGGGAAATCAGGCTTCGGGTATTTCCATAAAGCATAAATATAACGGTTCCAAGAGCATTTATGAAAATGCCGTGGCTATTCAAAAGGAATTTTTAAAGCGTATAGAAGAGGATAAAGAAGCCTCTTACGTTTTGGATTTCATGTCAAGTCTTAAGCCGACTTTGGTTGATGCGGTGAATCTGATTCCCTCGGGGCTGTACGATGATAAAGTCGCCGACAGTCTTGCGGGTATAATGGGTTTTAAAGGAAAAACCAGCGATTACAGCGTAACAAACCTGACCAAAGCCGATATACCCTCAGTTTACGGAGACTTCAAAATAGAAGAATTGATGTTTGCAGGGCCGGTTGTTTCTTACTGTAAAAACGTCATCAGTGTGGTAACATGTAACAACAAGACAGTGATCGCAACCCATCGCATAAAATATTTGTAGGTCATTTGTAAGATTTAAGTTTAAACGTCGTGTATAAGGATGGAAGGAGGTACAACCGATGACTGATGAAAATATCGTCCGTCTGTATTGGGACAGAAACGAACAGGCCATTACGGAATCATCAGGCAAATATGGGGCTTATTGTCATTCCATCGCGAAAAACATTTTGTTCGACCAATCCGACGCAGAAGAGTGCGTCAACGACACGTGGCTGCATGCATGGAACGCTATGCCGCCCAATAAGCCAAACGTATTGTCGACATTTCTCGGGAAGATAACACGCAACATATCTTTTGATCTTTATAAGAGACTTCACCGCGAAAAGCGTGGAGGAAGAAATATCGATCTTGTGCTTGATGAGCTTTCCGAAATCGTGTCCGGGAAAGACGATGTCGAAAATCACTTTGAGGAAGAGGAGTTAAAGAGAGAGATCAACGAATTCCTCAAAGGTGAGACCGATGAAAGAAGGCGAATGTTCGTCTTAAGATATTGGTACGCAGACAGTGTGATCGACATTGCAAGACGTTTCGAGACGGGCGAAAACAACGTTTCGGTTACGCTTAACCGAATGAGAAACAAACTTAAATCTTATCTAACCGAAAGGGGTTATGACCTATGAAAAAAGAAGAACTGTTTGAAGTCTTGGGTGATATAGACGACAAATATATTAATGAAGCGAGAAAAAGCAATCCGGGTAAAAAGAAAACGATACTCAGATGGACATCACTGGTCGCTTGTGCGGCAATACTGATAAGTGCGGTGTTCGTGACTCCGCTTCTTACAAAGAAACCTGCCGGCACGCAGCCCGATTATCCCAAGGGAGTCGTTGCCATGGCGGCGGTTTATCCCAAGGCCGTCGGAGTCGGTATGACTGCCGAAGAGTTTTTGGAAAGTGATGAAAGCTACACATGGTGGACCGAGTTAAGAGATCGCATCAATAAGGCATACGGTCTTTCTTATGACATGGAAGACTATAACCTTGAACTTATGTCGAATGTTCTGGTTTCCGATAAAGAAAACACTGTATGTTCTCCCCTTAACACTTATATCGCTTTCTCGATGCTTGCGGAGATCACCGAGGGTAACTCAAGAAAACAGATACTTGATATGCTGGGCTGTAACGATATTCAGGAGCTTAGAAAGACCAATAAGCTGTTGTGGGAGAGCAATTATGCGGACACCCCCGTGTTTAAGAGCGTTCTTGCAAACTCTCTTTGGATGAACGAAGACATTGAATATAACAAGGATACGATAAAGACACTTACTGACAATTACTATGCATCTGCATTCAGCGGACGACCGGGTTCAAAAGAGTATAGCGAAGCTTTGCGCATGTGGACCAATTACAATACCGGCGATCTTTTGAAAGATTACACCGAAGGCATGGAGATCAAAGAAGATACCGTAATGGAGCTCGTTTCCACGATCTACTTTAAGGCTGCCTGGAGCAACTTTTTTAGTAAGTCCCTTACGCAAAAAGAAACATTCCACGGCGTAAACGGCGATACCACGGTGGATATGATGCACAGCAGCGAATTGACAACATACTATTCCACCGACCTTTTTGAAGCATTTGCCCTGGATATGACTGATTCCGGTTCAATGTACTTTTACCTTCCAAAGGAAGGTGTCGATGTAAATGAGCTTGCTTCGGACGAAGAAGTGCTTAAAGTGTTGCATCATGAATATGCAAGCAATAATCCCGACAAAGCTACAGATGCTTTTGTAAACATGAGCGTTCCGAAGTTTAACGTATCCGCACAAACGGAACTTATCGATACGCTGACAAAGATGGGTGTGATCGATGTTTTTGATGATTCGGTCGCAGATTTCTCACCTCTTACAAAGGAGGATCGCGATCTTTTCCTGTCGAAAGTCGATCATACAGCGGTCCTTGAGATCGATGAGGACGGTGTTACGGGAGCCGCTTTCACGGAAATTGCAATAACCGAAGGAGCCTATATAGTCGATCTGAGCGTGGATATCGTGTTGGACAGACCCTTCATGTTCATCGTAAAGGCAGAAGACGGTTCGGTACTGTTCTCCGGAATAGTAAGAAATATTGAATAACGGTACAAAGAAACCTGTACACAGATATAAAAAAGGAGGCAGCCCCGTGGGGTGCCTCCTCTTTGATTACTTTATCTTTAACGTCTTTAAATACTCTTTGTGCTCATCGCTTACGCGGAAGCTCTCACATGCCTTTTGGATCGCTTTGTTGTGGGTCCAGGGATCGAGTTCTTTTAGCTCTATTACCTTTACACTCTCATCGTATTGCTTGGCCAAAGCGGTGGCGAAGTACCAGGCGACCATCATCTTAAGGTAATAGTCATCACCTTTCTTTGAAGCGACACATGAAAGGTACTCAGGCTTAAAATCATCGCCGAGAAATTCGTTCATGAGTATGCGCATGCCGTAACGGGAAGTATAGACATGATCGGAATCGATCCACTTTTTTACAAGGGGAAGTACCTTTTCATGGTTCTTTTTGAAGATCCCGGGGGAAGATTGATCGCATACCGGCCAGCAGTCGATGTAAGGAAAGAATGCTTCCAGTCCTTTAACACATTCGTCAAAATCTTTTATCATCGACAATATGAAAATGTGAACGAGATTTTCCTCATAGTATTTGTGAGGAAGATCTTTTAAGAAGTCTTTGGTGGACTCTTCCTTGGCGAATTCTTTTGCGATCTTTTTCATGTCGGGCGTACGGACGCCAATGATCGTTTCCTTTTCGATATTGGGAACGAGTTTTGACTGAAAGTCGCGGTATTTGGGGTCTTCAAATGTAAAAAGCTTTTCTCTGATGGTCATGTGAGTTTATACCTTTTTATCAATCTTTATTCATAAATGCTTTGATGATACCGAAAACAGCAGCATAAAGGACACCTGCTATGGGGAAGATGATACCTGCCCAGTCCCATTTGCCTTTTGCAAGTCCGCAGATAAGAAATACGACTACAACGATGCACCAATATGAACCGGTAAGTCTCTCGAGTACCTTGTTGGCTTTCTTGTGTTCGATATTGTTTCTTCCTTCCTCAATAAGGGAAGTATATGAACCGTCGATCCTTGCAACGTAAAGAGACAATCCCACGCCTATAGCCACAAAGATGAGGATGAGGCATACAAAGCATATGATCACGAAGCCATCCGCTCCAAGAAGTGCGCTTGTGATAACGCCTATAGGGCTCAATACAAAGGAGAGTACTGCGATGGAAGTCAAAAGAGTCTTTTTGGGAGCAAAAGCGTTGCTCTTTTCTTTGACCATACCGTCTACACCGTAAAGAGTTTCAAAAGGTTCTTCTTTAATATAAGTAAATTCCTTTTCTTTGGCTTCGACAGTGATCCACAAAACGATTCCGATTGCTACGGCAAGAAAAAGGAATAACAGACCGATAAGTACGGCACTTGTGACTGAGAACGTTTCGGGAGACGTAGCTGCCAAGCCCGAAAAGAATAACAGTACAACAGGGGACAACACAAAAAGAACAGTTGCTATTATTGCTGTGGGAGTGTTGTTTTTGATCGTTTTTAAATATCTGTCTGCGTCTTCCAAGGAAACTTTCTTTACATTTACATATTCGGGATCGATGGATTCGGCGGGAACGCTTGTGGTATCCGCTTCGATCTCATCTTTTAATAAGTAATCTGTGGAAACGTTAAAGATGTTGGCCATCTGAATGATCCTGTTAAGATCGGGAACAGCCTGTGCACTTTCCCATTTTGAAACCGACTGCCTTGAAACGTTTAACATCTGAGCAAGTTCTTCCTGTGACCAACCGTTTTTCTTTCTTTCATTGATAATTTTGTCTGCAAGTATCATTTTTTATCCTTTCTCGGGAAAACCCGTCTGAAAAATTGTTCAGGCAAGTTCAATTTAAGTTTAATCGCTTGCCATATGTTTTACAAGTCGATCATACTTTTTGGGTGGGTTGCATACCACCAATCCGCCCTTTCAATTTGTCAACCGGCGGTTTACATTTGCACAAAATGGACCAACACCACCGTCCCCTTGGTTCATTTTATAAATTTTTTATCGTTTTTCGATAAATAATTGTTGACAAACGAATTTAAGTCGATTATATTTGTTATCGATAAACGATAAATAATTATCGAGGAGAGAAATATGAAAAACTTTTGTACCAAACATAAAAAAGGATTGATCGCATTGGTAATAGTTGCCGTGTTGGTTGTAGCACTGGGTTTCTATGTCAAGAAGGTCATGAAGCAGGCACAGGATCTTCTGGCGAGCTTGCAGGAACAGACGGCGATCGCCGAAGACAGAGATCTTTCAAATGTTGTTGCGGCTGTAGGCTCAATCTCCAGCGTATCCTCAGAGCAGCCCATCGCCAACGTTATGAACAACAAAGTAGAAAAGATAACGGTAAACGTAGGCGACAGAGTTAATGAAGGAGATCTGATATGTGTTTTGAGTTCGGATGACCTGGTGGCAGATCTTGAAGATGCCAACAGAACGCTTAAGAATACTCAGTCCAGCACCAATATCTCGGTAAGATCTGCAAGCCGTACGCTTTCGGAAGTTCAGACAGACGTCGCTATCAATAAAGAAAGAAATGACAAGAAACTTTCCGATTCCAAGAAGAAAGTTGAAGATTACGAGAATCTCAAAAATCAGTCCGGGGATATGTACGCAAACGCCATAGCTGAAGCGGGTAAATACGAAAAACTCGTAAAAGAGGCTCAGAAAAAGGTTGACGATCTTACAAAGGCACTTGCCACCACCGATGTATCAGGCGGAGAACTTGTTGACGCAAACGTTGAACTTACCGCTGCAAGAAAAGAACTTGAGACTCTTTCGGCAGCATATTCCGCAGCACAGTCCGCAGCTTCTCAGCATCTGGCAAATTACAACTCGCTGGTGGCTACAATAAACGAACTTGAAGGTTCTTATGATACCATTAAGCAGTCCAACGAGGATGCGGCAAGAAGCGCCGAATCCAAGATCGCATCAAGTAAAGACAGCGTTTCCACGGCCAACATTTCAAAAGACAATTCTCTTATGACGGCGGAGAAGAGTGTTGAGAATCTTGAAAAGCAGATCGAGGCTTGTAACGTATATTCACCGATCTCGGGTGTCGTAACAAAGATACTGGTCAATGAAGGCGATAAGTACGCCGGTTCGGCAATTATGCTCATCGAAGACGTTTCTTCATACGAAATTGTCACAATGATCGACGAGTATGACATCAGTAAGATCGAAGTCGGTCAGAAAGCAGTTATCAAGACAAACGGTACGGGGGACGAGATCCTTGACGGACACGTTAAATCAGTAAGCCCCAGAGGCGAGAGCGCAAACGGCGCTGTTTCATATAAGGTTGTTGTTGCGGTTGATACAAAGAACGACAATTTGAGACTTGATATGACCGCAAAGTTAAGCATCATCATAAATGAAAAGAAGAACGTTCTGACCGTTCCTTACGAAGCGGTACAGTACGATACCGACGGCATTTCTTATGTAGAAGTGAAAAAAGAAGACGGTACGTATGAAAGAGAAGATGTGACGACGGGTATTGCCAACGACTTTTATATCGAGATAACGGCCGGCAACATCAAAGAAGGAACCGAGATAAAAGTACCGAGAGATCCAAGCGACGCGCTGGATCTTAGCTCGATGATGATAGCGGTTGATGACGGCGGAGGATTCTAAAGTGAGCGAAACCAAAGAAAAATGCATTGAGTTAAGAGGTATCGTAAAGAAATACTTCATCGGTACACCCAATGAGCTCGCTGCACTGGACGGTGTGGATATAGATATATACGACGGAGAGTTCGTTGCCATAGTGGGAGCTTCAGGTTCGGGAAAGTCTACCTTAATGAACATAATCGGAGCCCTGGATCGTCCCACCGAGGGACATTATTCCCTCGACGGTGTGGATGTTTCGGCGGCAAAGGACGACGAACTATCCGCAATAAGAAATCGAAAGATAGGGTTTGTTTTTCAGACCTACAATCTTATCTCAAAGACAAATGCGCTGAAAAATGTGGAGATGCCCATGCTTTACGCAGGTATTCCCGCAAAACAGCGTGTTGAGAGAGCAAAACTGCTTTTGGAAGAAGTCGGGATGGGAGAGCGTATGAAGCATCTTCCGGAAGAACTTTCGGGTGGTCAGAAGCAAAGAGTTGCCATCGCAAGAGCCATGAGCAACGATCCTTCCATCATCCTGGCGGACGAGCCTACCGGAGCGCTGGATTCCAAGACCGGTCGAATGGTAATGGACATCTTCCATAAACTTAACAAAGAACAGCACAAAACGGTGATACTCATCACTCACTCCCCTGAACTTGCCGAAGAGACAGACAGGATCATCTCCATTAAAGACGGCAAGATCACGGGAGAAAGAAAAGGCAGCGGAAAGGCGGTGGAAGCGTAATGATGCTCTTTTTGGAAAACATACGACTTGCGTTTTCGAGTCTTAAAGCAAATAAGATGCGTTCGTTGCTTACGATGCTTGGTATTATCATAGGTATTTCCTCGGTTATCGCGATAGTGACGGTAGGTAATTCACTTGCCTCATCCCTTTCCGACTCGATGACTTCCATCGGTGCGAACAACATAACGGTTTATCTGACTTTAAAAGAAGAGAAGGATGAAACCACCGAAGAAGGCTATATCTTCAAGTCTACAAACAATGCCGGTGTGGGCAGCAAAGTTATGGATGAAGAACTGCTTACCGACGAGATGATAAGAGAGTTTAAGGCAGCATATCCCGATGAAGTTTACGCCATTTCGGCAAATCAGACGGTAGTTTCTTCGGGCACCTCAACGGTAGGAAAAAACAGCGCGGCCGTTAACGTTATCGGTATAAGTGCGGGATATTTTGTCGAAAAAAACATCAAGACTTCCGCAGGCAGAATATTCAACGCCGATGAAATGATAGAGGGAAAGATGCTTGCACTGGTTTCGGAGAAGTATGCAAACAAGCTTTACGATTCCCCGGAAGATGTTATCGGTGAAACGCTGGTGGTTGACGGTGAAGGAAAGGATTACACATTTACCGTGGTGGGTGTATATAAGACCGATGGAAGTGCAGGCTCGTTGACGGCACTTATGGGAATGGGCAATCAGGCTACGGATGTTTATATCCCGCTTAAAGCTGCCCAGAGCATTACTCACACTGAGACTTACGCATCTTTTTCGGTGGTGATCAATTCGGGAGTGGATGTCAACAAATTTGTTGATGAAGCAAAGAGTTTCTTCTCTGCTTATTACAGAAACAACCGCACCATCATGGTGGATGCATACAGCCTTGCTTCCCTTGCCGATGAGATGAACTCACTTATGAACAAACTTACGATGGGTATTTCTGTCATCGCCGGCATCGCGCTTTTGGTAGGCGGTATCGGCGTTATGAACATCATGCTCGTATCCATAACCGAGCGAACGAGAGAGATCGGAACGAGAAAGGCTTTGGGTGCTCCCAATTCTTCGATAAGAACGCAGTTCATCGTGGAAGCCGTAGTCATTTGTCTTATCGGCGGTCTGATAGGCGTCCTCGGAGGCATCGGACTTGGTGCTTTGATAGTCAAGATAATGAAGGGAGTTGCAACTCCTTCGGTTTCAAGCATAATAGGATCCCTTCTATTCTCGATGGGCATAGGCGTGTTCTTCGGATATTATCCGGCAAACAAAGCCGCAAAGATGGACCCGATAGAAGCCTTAAGATACGAATAAAAGCTTTTTTTTCCCAATATATGCGAAGAGTGTTCTCTCACTCAAACATTGTAAAACTCCTGTTGACAAACCGTCGGCGGGAGTTTTATAATGCTTTTGACGCTTTAAAACTTTAAAGCGTTTACGCATAAGCGCGTTTAAGCGCGAAAGTAAGGAGAAAGAAAATGCTGATCAAAATTATATTACTTGTGTTATTTTTTAGCGTAATGGTCTGCGTAGGCCTTTATGCGAGAAAAGCTTCCACCGATGTTAACGGATTCGTACTCGGCGGAAGAAGCGTAGGTCCCTGGCTTACGGCTTTTGCATACGGTACATCTTACTTCAGTGCCGTTGTGTTCGTAGGTTACGCCGGACAGTTCGGATATAAATACGGTCTTTCCACAACATGGATCGGACTGGGAAATGCGATCATCGGATCGTTACTTGCATGGGTCGTTCTCGGAAGACGTACGAGAGTTATGAGTAAGCATCTTGATACAGCTACGATGCCTGATTTCTTCGGAAGAAGATATCACTCAAAGTCGATAAGGATCGTTGCGGCACTCATCTCGTTTATTTTCCTTATTCCTTATACCGCTTCGGTATATAACGGTCTTTCAAGACTTTTCGGAATGGCGTTCAACATTCCTTACACCGTTTGCGTTATCGTAATGGCACTTCTTACAGGTCTTTACGTTATACTCGGCGGTTACATGGCTACGGCAATCAACGATTTCATTCAGGGAATCATAATGCTTGTGGGAATCATTGCCGTTATCGTTTCGGTTCTTAATTCAAACGGCGGATTCATGGCTGCTTATACGACTCTTTCACAGATGGAGAGCGATGTTCCGGTTACACAGGGGCTTCAGGGTGCATTCGTTTCCTTCTTCGGCCCCGATCCCGCAAACCTTCTCGGTGTTGTTATCCTTACATCACTGGGTACATGGGGACTTCCTCAGATGGTTCAGAAGTTCTATGCCATCAAAGATGAGAAGGCTATCAAGACCGGTACCATCATTTCCACATTCTTTGCGATCATCATCGCCGGCGGATGCTACTTCCTCGGTGGTTTTGCAAGACTTAACGATGTAAACGAGATAACCGTTAACGGAAAGATTGCATACGATGCGGTAATCCCCAACATGCTTTCAAAACTTCCCGATATCCTTATCGGTGTTGTTGTGGTATTGGTTCTTTCCGCTTCGATGTCAACTCTTTCAAGTCTTGTACTTACATCAAGCTCAACCGTTACCATCGACCTTATCAAAGGCAACATCGTAAAGAATATGTCAGAGAAGAAACAGCTTCTTGTCATGAGAATATTCATTGCAATATTCATTATCGTATCCGTAGTTATAGCAATGAATCCTCCTATGTTCATCGCTCAGCTCATGGGTATTTCCTGGGGCGCACTGGCAGGCGCATTCCTTGCACCGCTTCTTTACGGCCTTTACTGGAAGGGCGTTACGAGACTCGGTGTTTGGGCCGGCTTCGTATACGGCGTAGGTATTACCGTTGTTAACATGTTTACGAACTGGTTTAACCCCATCAACGCAGGTGCGATCTCGATGGTCGGCGGTCTTATCGTTGTTCCCCTCGTATCACTTATCACACCCAAGCTTGATAAAGGCGAGATCGATTATTCATTCAAATGCTACGATAAGAAGAAAGTCGTCGAAGAGAAGATTGCGCTTCCCGACGACGTTGTTCAGAGCGATAATTAATTCCTAATTTAACAAATCCTTCTTTTAAATGAAATTTCGGGCAGGAATCATCAAACCTGCCCGTTTTTCATTGACATTGTTAAAAAATAGTGGCATAATCAAATTATCGATAAACGATAAATGTTTATCGTTTGCCTTAAGGGGATATGATATGAAAATGGATAAAGAAAAAGCAGTCAAGAAAATTAATAAAGCGGGAAAAGTCGGCTATGTGATAGCGATAATACTTCAGGTGCTGACAGTTGCCTTATTTGCGCTTTCAGTCTTTGGATCGTTTTCGGTAGGCGTTGTGCCCAAAGATTTTTATTCGTATGAGACTTCCATAGTCGTAAAAGGAACACTAGACTATTCCAAATTGGACTCGGATCTGGATCCGGACGCGATAGAGGAATCGCTTGACGCTTTGAAAAATAATTCCATCTATTTTATGATGGCAGGCGATGATTACAGAATAAATGATTATGAGATAGACGGTGACAAAGTTACATTTACTTCGATAGGCGAAACCGCTACGGTCACGATAAAAAATCTTGTGGCTGTCTTTGTTTTTTTGGCCATTCTGTGCATCTTTACTTTTTGTACTTTCTTTTGCGCGGGCCTTTTATGCAAAGCATTTGCAAAATGTGTTTCTCCTTTTGATGAAATCGTCATTAAAAGAATGAGGCTGTTTGCAATATCGCTGCTTCCGTGGTCGTTGTTTTCAATGCTGGGAAACTTGATGCTTACTTTTATGAGCGGCGCTCCGAAGGTAACTTTATCGATCAATCTGGCCGTTATCTTCACCGTGCTGGTAATATTTGCTTTGGCTTATATCTTTAAATACGGAGCGGTTTTGCAAAAAGAATCGGATGAGACTTTATAGGGAGGGATTACATGGGTAAAATAATACTTAGACTTGACCGTGTGATGGCCGACCGTAAGATAAGCTTAAACGATCTGGCCGAGAAAGTAGGCATTACGAATGTAAATCTTTCGAAGATGAAGACCGGGAAGATAAGTGCGATACGTTTTTCGACGCTCGAAGCGATATGCGATGCACTTTCCTGTCAACCCGGTGACATTCTTGAATACGATCCCAATGCAATACGGGAGGAAGAAAACGAATAGACAAGTCGGCACTTTTGTGCCGGCTTTTTTCGTACGAAATAAAAATGTAAGCGCTTTCATAAATAACTCCCGATCGATTGTCTTTTGAGACAAAATGTGGTATTTTAATAGGAAGTGTGTACACTTATGCGAAGGTGATGAATGAGCTATAAAGACATGGACGGCCAGCTTGATTTTCTGGGCCTTATAAGTGAATATACGGACGATCAGGGAGCACATGTAAAAGTGCGCAATCCCGGTGTTAAAAGATCCAAACCCATTCCGCCTCCCGCACCGGAACAGTTTGAACTGGATTTTACGGTAAAGGAAGTCAAGGCAGAACCTGTGGCAGAGGTCAAGGAAGAGGTAAAGGAAGAGGTCAAGGAAGAACCAAAGGAAGTGCTCAAGGAAGAGCCCAAGAAAGAACCAAAGGAAGCACCAAGGGAAGAACAAAAGGAAAAAGAAACGGTAAAACCGAAACCCATCCCGAAGGCAAAAACTTCGGAAGGCGGATCGGGTGTGATGAATTTCAAGCAATGCTCGAAATGCTGGTGCAGCGATTGTAAGCACAACGCCCTCGGTAAAGCCGTTCCGAGAGATATATGCGGCATTTCGATGCCGTGTCCCGCATGTCAGAGCTGTATCGAAGAAGATACTCCCACGATATGCGAAATAGGAAATGCTAAAGAAGGATGTATGACCAGAGCCCTGGAAGAAGGACTGGTAGTACCCGAATAAGGAGAACCCGCCAAGAGCGGATAAAAGAATTCAATGAAGATAATCATAGTAGGCAGCGGAAACGTCGGTTCAACAATTGCAAAGCAGTTAAGCGTTGAAGGACACAACATAACGATAATCGATACCAATGAAATGGCTGTTCGTAAAATTTGCGACGGCTGGGATGTAATGGGTATCGTAGGTACCGGCGCATCCATACAGATACTTAAAGACGCGGGAGTTGAAGAAGCGGATCTTTTGATCGCGGTTACCGACTCCGATGAGAAGAACCTTCTTTGCTGTCTTATGGGCAAAAAGGCAGGCGCAGCCCATACGATTGCAAGAGTAAGAAATCCCGAATACAGAGACGAGATCGAACTTATTAAGAACGACCTGGGTCTTTCCATGTTTGTTAATCCCGAACTTGCCGCAGCGGAAGAGATCGCAAGACTTCTTCGTTTCCCTTCTGCCATCGAGATCGATACTTTCGCCAGAGGAAGAGTCGACCTTCTTAAGTTCGAAGTTACCAAAGAGTGTCCCATCTGCGGAATAGCACTTAAAGATCTGCATACGGTCGTTAAAACAAACGTGCTCATATGTATAGTTGAAAGAGGCAATAAGGTCATCGTTCCCAAGGGTGATTTCACTTTATGGGAAGGCGATAAGGTTTCTTTCGTCGCTTCTTCCAAGAAGGCTACACAGTTCTTTAAAGAAATCAATCTCAATCAGGGTCGTGTAAGGTCGTGTACCATTATCGGCGCGGGCGACACTGCCTTTTATCTTGCGCAAAAACTCATCTCGGACGGTGTTGAAGTCAAGATCATCGAGCGTGACAAGGCTCGTTGCGATGCCATCGCAGAGCGTTTGCCCGGCGCCGTAGTAATATACGGAGACGGCCAGGACAAGGGACTTTTGGGAGAAGAGGGTATAAAGAACACGGACAGCGTGGTTACACTTACCAACTTCGATGAAGCAAACGTAATGATGTCCATTTACTGCAAGAAAGTTAATCCCAAGGCAAAACTGATTACGAAGGTTCACAGAAGTACATACGACGACATAATCGACGATATGAACATCGGAAGTATCATTAACCCCAAGCTTTTGGCCGGCGAAGATATGATCAAGTATGTCCGTTCAATGCAGAACTCTCTCGGAAGCAACATAGAGACTCTTTACAAGATGAATTCGGGACGTGTGGAAGCACTGGAGTTTAAAGTAAAAGAGCATCATGAGAAGATTGTAGGCGTCCCTCTTATGGATATTCCGTTGAGAAAAGACGTCATCATCTGCTGTATCATCCATAACGGCATGATCGAGACACCCGGCGGTCAGTCCAAGATATCTGTCGGCGATACGGTCATCGTGGTTACCACCGATACGGGATTTACCGATATTTCGGATATTTTGATGTGATGAGATAAAGGTACATACAAAGGACAGTTATGAATAAATCGATGATAAGATACATACTTTGCAAGGTGCTTCAGTTTGAAGGCGTTTTCTTGTTACTGCCTTGCATAGTATCCCTCATACATAAAGAAAAAGTAGGTATCATTTTCTTTGCTCTGGGAGTCTGTGTGTTCGCTCTCGGAACATTCGGCTCATTCTTTAAGCCCGTAAGCAACGTTTTTTATGCGCGTGAGGGCTTTGTTACCGTATCCCTTTCATGGATACTTCTTTCACTCGTGGGAGCCATACCTTTTGTACTTACAAAAGAGATTCCGAACTACGTAGATGCGTTGTTTGAAACGGTTTCCGGTTTTACCACCACAGGATCCACCATTCTTACCGACGTTGAATACTTAAGCAAGACGGTTCAGTTCTGGCGCTGCTTTATCATATGGGTAGGCGGTATGGGAGTGCTTGTATTTATCATGTCGATACTCCCTCTGTCGGGAAGCTACAACATGCACCTTATGAGAGCGGAAAGTACCGGCGCGGAAGTTGGAAAGCTTGTTCCAAAAGTAAAGAACACCGCAAAAATATTGTACGGAATATATATCACTCTTTCGGTTTCGATGGTTATCTCACTCATGATTGCCGGACTTAACTTTTACGATGCATTGATCCTCATGTTCTCTACCGTGGGAACCGGCGGATTTACTCGTACCAATGCAAGTCTGGGAGCCTTTTCCCATCCGGTTCAGATCATTACCATCGTATTTATGATCATGTGCGGTATCAACTTTAACGCATATTTCCTCATTTTTATGAGAAAGCCCAAAGAAGTGTTTAAGATCGAAGAGGTCAGAGCATACTTTTTGTTCATCATCCTCGGTGTAGCATCGATCACGTTATCCATAAGACATTTGTATCCCACGTTGTATGAAGCATTCCATAAGGCTACGTTCCATACGGCTTCCATCATAACAACGACCGGTTTTACCATAACCGACTATGAAGTATGGCCTTCAACGGCAAAGTTCATACTCATATTCTTTACGATAGTGGGAGCTTCCGCAGGCTCGACGGCGGGCGGTATCAAGATATCAAGAATACTTATCATGATAAAGACGCTAAAGCGCGAGCTTGACCATCTTACTCACCCCAGAAGCGTAAGAAAGGTCAATCTTAACGGTCAGGCGGTGTCCGAAGAAACCGTTAAGTCGGTTGAAGCTTTTCTGATAGCTTATGTAGTTACCGTTATCGTTTCGTTTTTGCTTCTTTCCGTTAACGGATTTGACTTTACGACTACCATCACCAGCGTACTTACAACCCTTGGCAATGTAGGTCCCGGTCTTGCGGGTGTAGGACCGGCACAGAACTTTGCGGCGTACAGCCAATTCTCGAAGCTTGTCCTTGTGTTTGACATGCTGGCAGGACGTCTTGAAATATTCCCGCTCTTTGTACTTATGTATGCGGGCACCTGGAAAAGAAATTAGTTAAGGACATAAAGAAATGGCACTTGTAAAAGAAGAGATAAACTTAAGAAAAGTAATACTTCACATTCTTGATTCCACAACCGGACAGCCTATGCTTTCCGAGGAGCCGCTTGAGGTGAATGCCGATCTTTCGGACTTTATAAAAAGCCATATCGGAAACATCTTCGGCGGAGACGACAGCAAAAAGTGCGAGTTTCACAAGAAAGAATCGGAAGTTTATTCAATCCTTAATGAGTACGACGATGAGAATTTCGTTGATATTTCCAAAGAACTTGCAAGTACGCTTTATTCCATCATGAACGCCAACATAGACATACCTCCGGCAGATCTGTTTGTGGTTCGTTTCTCAAGCGATTCCCTTGAATATCTGGGCCTTCTTAAGATGAACTTCAAGCCTCAGTACACTCACAGATGCTACCCCGTAGACGATCGTATGGTTAATGAGGTATTCAGGTACAAAGAAATCTTACCTGCAGGATCTCAGAAACTTTCTGAGGCGGCAATCATAAGACTTACCGACCTTGCAGTCTGGGTAGTGGAAAAGAAAGCGGAGATAAACGGAAAGAAAGAAGACTATTTCAGTGAGTATTTCCTTAGATGTTCCGCAAAGATGAGCGACAAGAAGAAACTTGCAGTGGTAACTAAGGCGATCGAAAGCGTAAACGCCAAAGCTTACGAAGAGTCCAACTGCTACGAACCTCAGATGAAGGCAAAGCAAATAATCAATACCGAACTTGAGAAGAACGGGGGATTTACCGTCGAGAGGATAGGAGAACTTGTCTTTGAAGACAGACCCGATCTTAAGAGCGAATATACGGACAGGATGGAACGCTACAATCTCGTAAGAGAAGAAGTTAATCCCGTAAGCGAGAATACGGTAAAGAAATACGCAAAGCAGTGTCTTGTTACCGATACGGGAATAGAGATTAAGATTCCCATGATGCAATATGAAGATGATAACGTTGAGTTTATTACAAATTCCGACGGAACGATATCCCTTCATATAAGAAACATCGGAAATATAAGCGCAAAATTCTGACCGAACGATGATTTAACTTTGTAAAGGCGCATAAAAAGGACATTTGTCCGAGAAGAATCCATATGGCAAACATAGTAGATTACGCAAAATTAAATTGTGATTTAACATTCAAAGAACAGGCGTTATCAATCGAAGACGCTTTGGTTTTGTGTGAACTTTCATATCTTAAGTTTGATGGATTGCTTGAACCTATGAGCAAAGAACCCGTTTCAATAAAGGAACTTGCCTCAAAAGACAATTCCCGGAACATGTTTTCCGATCCCAAATACGGAAAGGATTACGAGAAACTGTTTAATGCGGCTTTAGCGTCAAAGCGTTTTGGTGATATAGCGTTTTCTTTTTACATTAACAAGATTGAAGTTGAAAATGAGACGCAGTTTGCGGCTGTAACATATACACTTCCCACGGGAGATCTGTTTCTGGCTTTTCGCGGAACGGATGAATCCATAGTGGGCTGGCAGGAAGACTTTATGCTGGCTCTGGACATACCTCATGCGGGAAGATCCTTATCGGTGGACTATGTTAACGAGGTTGCGGCAAACACTGTCGGAAGACTTTATACGGGAGGTCATTCAAAGGGCGGAAACCACGCGGTTTTTTCGTCCATGAATGCCGATCCTTCGGCCAAAGAGCGGATAATAAACGTGTTTTCTTTCGACGGCCCCGGATTCAGGCCGGAAGTGATAAAGGAATATCACGGGGAAGACATGGTAGACCGTATGGTCTCCGTTATTCCCCAATCATCTCTTGTGGGTCTTCTGCTGGATACGGGCAAAGACAGTATAGTGGTCAATTCACACGCCGTGGGCGTTATGCAGCACAATCCATATTATTGGGTAATAAAGAACGGAAGATTTGTACGTACGGAGATATCCGAGCAGCATAAACTTCTTATTGCGACTTTCAACGAATGGCTTTTCTCTTTGGATGAAGCCCATCTTGAGCGCTTTGTGCGACTTTTCTGCGAAGTTCTGGACGCCACCGAAGCTTCCACCACAAGAGAGCTGACCGGTCAGATATTTAAAAGCGCGGGCAACGTCATCAAAAGGGCGAAAGACGTGGACGACAGCACAAAAGAGTTTTTGCAGGGGCTTATAAGATCGTATTTTGAAATAGCAAAAGATCTGGTAAAGACTGAAGTAAAAGAGAAGTTCGATGAGGCTTCAAAAGCCATTAAGTCCTCAAAGAAGACGGAGAAAAAGATAACAATTAAGGGAGATAAAGAAAATGAATGAAGTTTTGTCAAAGATTCAAAAGATCGGTATCGTTCCCGTAGTGGTGCTTGACGATGCAAAAGACGCGAAGCCTCTGGCAAAAGCGCTTATCGACGGAGGTCTTCCCTGTGCGGAGGTTACTTTCAGAACCGATGCGGCCGAGGAATCCATTAAAATAATGACAAGCGAATATCCGGATATGCTGGTCGGAGCAGGCACCGTTCTTACGACAGAGCAGGCAGACAGAGCGATAGCTGCGGGAGCAAAGTTCATTGTTGCTCCGGGTCTCAATCCGACAGTTGTTAAGTATTGTATCGACAAAGGCATCCCCATGGTTCCCGGGGTTAACAATCCTTCGGACATCGAGGCTGCACTTTCACTCGGACTTGACGCAGTCAAATTCTTCCCCGCAGAGCAAAGCGGCGGCATCAAGATGATCAAGGCTTTGGCAGCTCCCTACGTTAACTTAAAGTTCATGCCTACCGGCGGTATCAATGCCGACAACATCTGCGATTATCTTTCTTTTGACAAGATCATTGCATGCGGCGGATCATGGATGGTTAAGAAAGACCTGGTAAAAGAAGGCAAATTCGATGAGATCAGAGCGCTTACCGAAGAAGCGGTTCGTACGATGCTCGGTTTCTACGTTAAGCATGTGGGAATCAACTTAAACAGTAAAGACGACGCATACAATACATGCAAGACTTTCGAGAATCTATTCGGATTTACGACAAGGTCAATACCGATATCATCCTTCGCAGGCGGACAGATCGAAGTAATGAACGAGCCCGGTCCCGGAACCCACGGCCATATAGCGATCGGTACGAACTCTACAGAAAGAGCGGTCAATTATCTTGAGACCGTTAAGGGAGTAAAGTTTGTCGAAAGCTCAAAGACGTATAAAGACGGTAAACTCAATCTTATCTATCTTGAAGGCGAGATAGGCGGATTTGCAATACATCTCGTGCTTAAATAGTAATAAGAAAATATAAGCCCCAAAGGAGAAGAAATGGCTAAAGTAATCACAATGGGTGAGATCATGTTAAGACTTTCCACCCCCAATTTTGAAAAATTCATTCAGGCAGACGAGTTTGATATCAACTACGGCGGCGGAGAGGCCAATGTAGCGGTATCGCTTGCAAACTACGGTCATGACGCTGAGTTTGTTACGGCTGTTCCAGACAATGAGCTCGGTGAATGTGCCGTTGCAGCATTAAGAAAATACAACGTTGGTACAAAGTTCATCGCAAGATGCGGTGAAAGACTCGGTATCTACTACCTTGAGAGCGGTTCCAGCGTAAGACCTTCGAAGGTCGTTTACGACAGAGCGCATTCATCCATATCTACCGCCACAAAAGATAATTTTGACTTCGACGCAATATTTGAGGGTGCGGACTGGTTTCATTTTACCGGAATAACTCCCGCTCTTTCCGACAGCGCTGCAAAGCTTACGAAAGAAGCGCTTATCGCGGCAAAGAAGCATGGCGTGAAGGTTTCCGTTGATCTTAACTTCAGAAAGAAACTTTGGAGTTCCGAGAAAGCTCAGTCGGTCATGAAAGACCTTATGCAGTATGTGGACGTTTGCATCGGTAACGAAGAGGATGCGGAACTTGTGCTGGGATACAAGCCCGGCAAGACAGATGTTACAAGCGGAGAACTTGAGCTTCAGGGTTACAAGTCGATCTTTGAACAGATGGTTAAAGATTATAATTTCGAATATTGCGTATCTTCCTTAAGAGAAAGCAAGTCGGCATCCGACAACGGTTGGTCTGCTTGCATATACAACGGTAAAACCGGAGAGTTTTACCACTCAAAGAAATACAGACTTCATCCCATCGTTGACCGTGTGGGCGGAGGCGATTCATTTGCAGGCGGCGTGATCTGCGGATTGCTTGACGGAAAAGATTTCAAGAGCGCACTTGAATACGGTGTGGCTGCATCTGCTCTTAAACACACCATTCCCGGAGATTTCAACTTCGCTTCCAGAAAAGAAGTTGAGACACTTGCCGGGGGAGATGCATCGGGAAGAGTTCAGCGATAATTTTTTCTTTTTCCCGTAGACACCCGAACAAAGGTTTGGTATTATTATAGCGGACATCCCTTTTAGGGGTGTCCGCTTTTCAAGGAGTTTTATGAGTAAATACGATAACCTTAACGAACAACAAAAAGAAGCGGTATTTACCGTAGACGGACCGGTTCTCATACTCGCCGGCGCAGGCAGTGGCAAGACCAGCGTACTCACACACAGAGTGGCTTATCTTATCGATGAAGCGGGAGTAAATCCATACAACATCCTTGCCATAACATTTACCAATAAAGCTGCCGAGGAAATGAGAGACCGAGTGGATAAACTCGTTGGTTTCGGCTCAGAGCAGATACACGTTTCGACATTTCACTCCATGTGCGTTCGCATTTTGCGTCGTTTTGCCGACAGAATCGGTTACGACTCAAATTTCACCATATACGATACAGACGATCAGAAGCACGTTATCAAAGAAGTATGCAAAAAACTTGAGATCGATACGAAGATGATAAAAGAGCGTGAGATCATGAACACTATCTCAAGCTGCAAAGACGAACTGATCACTTTTGATGAGTTTGCTATTTCTTCTGCAGGTGATTTCAAGCGTCAAAAGCTTTCTTCATGCTACAGGGAATATCAGCAGAATCTTAAAAAGAACAACGCTTTCGATTTTGACGATCTTCTTATGATGACGGTGGAACTGTTTAAGTCCAATCCGGATGTGCTGGAAAACTATCAAAGACGTTGGCAGTACATCATGGTTGACGAGTATCAGGACACGAACACCGCTCAATTTGAACTTATAAGACTTCTGGCCGGAGCGACACACAATCTTTGCGTTGTCGGCGACGACGATCAGTCCATTTATAAGTTCAGAGGTGCAAACATAAGCAATATCCTTGACTTTGAGCATTACTATCCCGAAGCCAAAGTGATCAAACTTGAGCAGAATTACAGATCTTGCCAGAACATTTTGGACGCTGCCAATGCGGTGATCAGAAACAACTCCGCCAGAAAGAGCAAGTCTCTTTGGTCCGAGCGTGATGCGGGAAACAAGATCCATTTCAGAGAGTTCGACAACGCGTACGAGGAGGCGGAATACGTTTCCACGGAGATAAAGCAGACGGTCAGAGAAGGCTTTGCAGATTATAAAGACAATGCCGTTTTGTACAGAACAAACGCACAGTCTCGAAGTTTTGAAGAGCGTATGGTCAAAGACAACGTTCCCTACAAGATTGTGGGCGGCGTTAATTTCTATTCAAGACGCGAGATCAAGGATCTCCTGGCATATCTTAAGACTATAGACAACGGTCGCGACGATCTTGCGGTACGTCGTATAATCAACGTTCCCAAACGCGGTATAGGTGCCACTACGGTTACTAAAGTCCAGGAAGCGGCCGATGCTCACGGGATATCGTTTTTTGATGCCCTCGACAGACCGGATCTTACGGGTGTGAGAGGAACCGCAGGGGAAAAACTTCATAATTTTGTTAACATGATCCTGCTTTTCAGGGCAAGAGTCGAAGAAAAAGGCATGGAGAGCATTCTTGACGATGTGCTCGATCGGACCGACTATATAAACCAGATGGATGTGGAATCGGAAGAAGAAGCCGAAGAGAGGATCGAAAACATCGAAGAACTTAGGAGCAAACTGGCTCTTTTCATCGAAGAAAACGATGAGCCTACCCTTTCTTCTTTCCTTGAAGAGGTTGCGCTCATTGCAGACATAGACACCGTGGACGGCAACGACGACAGAGTTCTTCTTATGACCATCCATTCCGCCAAAGGCCTTGAATTTAAAAACGTATATCTTGTGGGTATGGAAGACGGTCTTTTCCCCAGTTATATGTCGATATCCACCGGTGATAACGAGGTGGAAGAAGAAAGAAGACTCGCTTACGTAGCCATTACCCGGGCTAAGGACGATCTTACGATAACCACCGCAAAACAGCGAATGAACCACGGCGAAACACAGTACAATCCGGTAAGCCGTTTTGTAAGGGAGATTCCGAGAGAACTGTTTGATATCGCTCCCAGGACAGCGAAGAGAAGAGTCGATTTCGATGACTATGACGACTATGATAAGAAGCCGTTTTCTTTCTCCCATAAGCCCTATTCACAGGAGTCATATGCGGGCTTTAAACGCGTAAAAGACGAAGAACCGAAAGTGAGCACAAAGCCTTTTATTGCCACCATGAGTACGGTAAAGAAAGGCTCGGAGCTTGCAGGCTCGGGATCGCTTGGGTACGGTGTGGGCGATAAAGTAAGTCACGTCAAATTCGGAACGGGAACGGTTTTGAAGATCGAAGACGGTGGGAACGACAAAAAGGTGACCGTGCAGTTCGATACAGCAGGAGTAAGGGTCATGTACGCGTCCTTCGCAAGGCTTGTAAAAGTTTGAGAATAAAATAACAGTTTTTATCAAAACCCTTAATTTAAAACGATGAAATAATTGCAAAAAAGGTGTGCATTAAAGGGGAAAAAGTGTTATCATAAAAGTACTTCATCCGATGGTTTGTTGTCGGATAATATGAAGAAACGGAGGAAATAGTATGCATAACAGAATAGAAGAATTAAAGGATTTAGTTTTGGCCAGCAATTTGATGCCTCGTAAAGACGAAGATAAGAAGACTAACCCCGTAGTTATTGTTCTTGCTGTTCTTGGTGCAATTGCAGCCGTTGCAGCGATCGCTTATGCTGTTTATTATTTCCTTGTACCCGAGGATTCAGAAGATTTTGAGGACTTTGATGACTTCGAAGACTTTGACGACGTTGACGAGAGTGATGATCTTGAAGGCGACGAATGA
This sequence comes from Lachnospiraceae bacterium, assembly GCA_017963665.1. Taxonomy (GTDB): domain Bacteria; phylum Bacillota; class Clostridia; order Lachnospirales; family Lachnospiraceae; genus UBA1258. The sequence goes on from JAGCTJ010000082.1 coordinate 46,723, forward strand.
TCGATTGATTATGAAAGGATTGGGAGTGCCTCACAGAGACACTCCTATTTTTTTACCCTAATGAAAAAAGGACAGGAACTTACGGGAAAAGTCATTGATGTGCTTTTTCCCAACAAAGCGATAATCGATACCGAGGAAGGCTTGGTGAGTGCCAAGAACGGTATTCCGGGAGACACGGTAAAGGTTCGCATAAGCAAAGTAAGAAAAGGAAAGCCCGAAGCCAACATAATAGCCGTTGAGGAAAAGGCACCGGAATGTATTGAGGCTCAGTGCCCTCACTTTAACATATGCGGCGGCTGTACTTATCTTACAATGAAGTACGAAGATGAGTTGAAACTCAAAGAGCGTCAGATAAAAAAACTACTCGACGGAGTGCTCGAACCCGACGGTTATAAGTGGGAAGGAATCAAGGGAAGCCCGCTCTTCGAAGGCTACCGCAATAAAATGGAGTTTTCTTTCGGCGATGAGTATAAAGACGGACCCTTGTCCCTTGGTATGCATAAAAGAGGCAGCTTCTACGATGTTGTTCTCACCGACGAATGTTACATCTGCGATGAAGACTATCGGATTGTGATCAAAGCCGTTCTTGATTATTACAAAGAAAAAGGCTACGCATACTATCACAAGATGAGACATACCGGTTATCTCAGGCATCTTCTTGTAAGAAAGGCACGGTTTACCGGTGAGATAATGGTCGCACTGGTTACCACAAGCGAGATAAACGAAGATTTAAAGCCTTTCACCGATATGCTCCTTTCGCTTCCGGTTAAAGGTAAGATCGTGAGCATTCTTCATACCGTGAACGATTCTCTTTCCGACGTCGTGCAAAGCGACCGCACGGACATACTTTACGGCCGCGATTATATAAACGAAAAACTTTTGGGTCTGAATTTTAAGATCAGCGAGTTTTCTTTCTTCCAGACTAACTCAGCAGGTGCGGAGGTGCTTTACGAGACCGCCAGAGAGTTTATCGGAGATATTAACGGAAAAGACGGCGAGAAGGCGGTCGTGTTCGATCTATATTCCGGAACCGGCACAATAACCCAGCTTATGGCGCCTGTTTCGAAGAAGGTCATCGGAGTCGAGATCGTGGCCGAAGCGGTAGAGGCGGCGAAAGAAAACGCTGCGCACAACGGCATAGACAACGTTGAATTTATATGTGGCGACGTACTGAAAGCGCTTGATGATATTACCGAGAAGCCCGATTTCATAATTCTCGATCCGCCAAGAGACGGAATACACCCGAAGGCACTTAAGAAGATTATGGAATACGGCGTAGACAGGCTCATTTACATCTCTTGTAAACCTACGAGCCTGGTGCGTGATCTTGAACTTATCAAGATGTACGGCTATGAGGTAACCCGTGCCGCCTGCGTGGATCAATTTCCTTGGACGGCGAATACAGAGACGGTTTGCTGCTTGGGCAAGAAAAATGTGAAGCCAAAGGATTATGTCGAGATCGGAGTGAATGCTGAGGATTACTATAGGATCAAGAATTCAGAGAAGGAATCGGAAAAAGCTTATGAACGAGGATTGGTCACAGAAGAATAAGCAAATACAGAATCTGTTGTCAAAAGAAGCCACCTTTGACGAAGCTGTAGGGAAACTGCTCGAATTCAGGAATGAACTGTTCCAACAGATTACCTGGATTGTAGATGGCTATCCCGAGAGGGCATTTTATCAAATGCCGTTTGAGGGTGCGAAGGGATATCACAGCAAGACACTTGCCTATTCCATATGGCATATATTCAGGATAGAGGATATCGTGGCCCATGAGATGATCGAAGGGGATGAGCAGATCCTGTTTCGTGAAAAGTTTCAACAAAAGACCGCTTCTTTCATCATCACAACGGGGAATGAACTTAAAGGGAAAGAGATTGTCGACTTTTCAGAAAAACTGAATGTTCAGGAACTTTACCTTTATGCAAAAGCTGTTAAGGACTCAACAGATCAGCTTCTTTTACAATTACGATACAAAGATCTAAAGAGAAAGTTTAATGAAGATACGAAGCAAAAACTGATAGAAAGCAAGTGTGTCAGTGAGGATGAAAATGCATTCTGGCTGATAGACTATTGGTGTGGCAAGGATGTTAAAGGCTTAATTCAGATGCCTTTTTCGCGCCACTGGATCATGCATATTGAAGCAATGCAGCGCATAAAGAACCGGCTATGTAAGATTGCGAGAAAGGGTGTTGATCCCGTCGCTATATGCGGATTATCCTGCAACCATTGTTTCCTTGGTGAATGGTGCGGAGGCTGCAGGACTGAGTACAACACATGTTCTTTTGCTACATGTTCCGAGGGAAGAATTTGTCCAAATGTAAAGTGCTGTAATGAGAAGAACATAGATGGATGTTACGAATGCAGGGAAATTGAAACATGCGAGAAGGGATTCTTTGCGCCATCAAATGACGGAGCAAATGCGGCTAAAGCCCAATCTCTTTATATCAGGAAGTACGGAAAGAAGGATTTTCTAAAAGTCCAGACAAGACTGCATGAGAAATATGTTTTTCAGAAAGTGCAGGAAATCCTAGGGCAGGACTATAAAGAAGCTCTGAGGATTTTGGAAGAAAACGGGAAGGGATAGGCATGAATTTTTTTATTGAAGGATTGCAGGGGAGTGGAAAAAGTACTCTTGTCAAAAGAATGTCCGATAAACACCCGGAATACAAGGTGTTTCATGAGGGAGATTATTCGCCCACAGAGCTGGCATGGTGCGCATACGTTTCCAAGGATACATACTCATCAATCCTTAAAAAATATGCGGATATTCAAAATGAGATAGCTATAAAAAGTTACGAGGAAGATGAACATATAATCATCTGCTACACGCAGATCATCACGGATATACCGGGATTCCACAAGTATCTTGAACAATACGAGATATATAATAATCGTGTATCGCAGGAAGTCTTCAAGAATATAATTCTGACCAGGCTTGCAAACTGGAATACGGACGGAAATATATTCGAATGTTCTCTATTCCAGAATATCGTAGAGGATATGATCCTGTTTCAAAATGCTTCCGATGCGGAGATTATTGCATTTTACAGAGAGATCAAAAAAGTTCTGGGCAGACGGGATTATCATATTGTATATCTTTTGAGCGAAGATATCCGCTCAAATATCGATGTGATCAGGAAAGAACGCTCGGATGATCAGGGGCGGGAAACGTGGTTTCCGCTGATGCTTGGATATTTCAATGAATCGCCATATGCAAAGAAAAACGGATTATCCGGTGAGGCGGATATGCTAAAGCATTTTTCTCACAGGCAGGAGTTGGAACTGACAATCTGTAAGGAAGTATTTCCGGGTAAATACACCATACTTCAGTCTAAGGGATACAAAGACGCAGACATTCTATAATTGAGTTTTTGTTGCCCATAGAAAACGACGTCGAAGTTGTAGTTTCTTTGAGTAATAATTATTCGAAGCCGAAAGACTATGTGCAAATAGGTATAGATGCCGAGGACTATTACAGAATCAAAGATGCAAAGAATGATTGATTGTAAAGATAAGGTTTAAAAAGGAATATGGAGGTTGAAATGGGTGATATAGAAAAGTATAAGAAGTATTTTACTAAGGAATATTTGATGGGGCCGAATTCTTTCAGACTGCTTGATGAATTGATCAGAAGATGCCCGGAAGACGTGAAATTTGACCGCACTTTGGATCTGGGATGCGGATATGCATTAACATCGCTTTTTATTGCCAATGAAACAGATGCAAATCACGTTTATGCGTTTGATCTATGGGTTCCAGCAACCGAAAACTATACAAGGATAAAGGATAACGGACTCGAGGATAAGATCATACCGATCCATGGTGACGCAATGGATATGCCATTTGCAGAGGATTATTTCGATAGCATTGTCAGTGTGGACTCTTATCATTATTTTGGGTGTAAGGAAGGAGTATTTGCAGAGAAGATCCTGCCGTTCGTCAAGGAAGACGGTTATGTGATGATCGCCATTCCTGGATTGAAAGAGAGGCCGCAGGGCGAGATAAAGCAGCTGTTTGAAACATGGGCCGAAGGCGATGATTCCGAACTCTTTAAAACCGCCAAATGGTGGTCAGACTTGTTAAACAAAGAATGCGGTGACTGCTGCAGTATCGATGTCAAAGAAGCAGAGTGTTATGACATCGCATGGCAGGAATGGTTTGAATCGGGACATGAATATGGTCTAAGAGATAAGGACTTTTTGGATAAAGGGTTATATGACATACTGAATTTTCTACTGGTTTACGTCAGAAAAGGGAAATGAAATGGAAATAAAAACAAAACGTTTGATACTCAGATCGATTCGTATAGGTGATGAAAAAGAGGTACATGAATATGCCGGTGATAAAGAACTTACCATGATGTATTGGCTGCCAAATGACACTTTTGAAGAAACCGTCGATTTTGTCAAAAAGAACGCAGAGGAGTGGAATTCGGAAGACCAGACGAACTTTGAATTTGTGATAATTTTGGACGGAATAATCATCGGGGGATGTGATTGTGATCTCGGACATAGTGAAGACAGATCTTACGCTACTCTCGGATGGATCATTAATAAGAAATACAGAAAGAAAGGATATGCTTCAGAGGCTGCCGC
>JAGCTJ010000083.1 GCA_017963665.1 Lachnospiraceae bacterium
CCCCAGAGCCTTCAACACCGTGTAAACATACTTCTCATAGCGTGTGCCTGCGAGCGCCTTGGCCTGCTTGGGCGTCGATATACCGGACTGAGCCCAGGATATCGCTACTTTTTTGATATATGAGAAGCTTTCCTTGCCGCGGTCGAGACAATACTGAAGAAGATAATCCGTCATTTCGCAGGTGAATTTAAGTTCATCAACGATGAAATACAATGACTGGATGTCCGAAGCGGAAAGGGTCCGTTTAAGATACTGTTCGGCAACAAAAACAATTTGAGAAGTATCTTCGGCTTCCTTGAATTCCTTGATCTGTTCCTTGGAATAAGAAACATTTTCCCTGAACTTGGGAACATCCTCTTCTTCGGGAACGACCTTTAAGGTGACAGGCACCGAAGACGATACAGGGGAAGGAATTTTAGGTTTGCTGCCCGGTGTATTGGGTTTAAGGAATTTGATTCCTGAAAGAGAATTCAAGTCGTCATACTCAAGCCTTAAAAGACCTTTTTGCTCCCAGTATTTGAGGGCACGCAAAATATCTCTCTCGGTATGATTGAACAGATCGGCCATTTTTGGAATGTCCGTAGAAAGCCCCGCACTCATCATTCTCAATAAGTAGAGATACACCTTTATCTGCGCGTCGTTCGCATCCTTCATATATTCGTCAATGAAGAGATTCGAAACGACGGTAGCGGATGCGGCGTCATCCCTTGAAACAAATAAATCCATTTAAAACACACCCTTATAGTAATCTTTGAACATTCGGAATTGTAACAAAGAATATATAAAAAGCAAATAGGGAAAATGCCGAAAAACGTGACGGATACTGGATTTGTCTTAAACGGTCAAAAATGTGGAAAATGTGGATAAAAAACAAGAGTGCCGTAAAATACGGTGTTTTATAAAACTAAATATCCACTTTTTTTAAGTTACATAAAACACATAAAAAAAGTGGATAAAGTGGATAAGTTATTTTGAGCCGAGTTTATCGGCGATTTTAACGATATCTCCGGCACCCATAGTTATTAACAAATCTCCGTTGATACAATTTTTGTATAAAAATTCCTCAATGGCTTCAAAAGATTTTAAGTATGTGCAATCGCATCCTTTTTTGATAAGTTCTTCGTATAAATTGGAAGAATTGCAACCGTAAATATCCTGTTCTCTTGCGGGATATACATCGGCAAGCACCACATGATCGGCTAAAGACAATGCATCGGCAAATTCATGCAAAAATGCCTTTGTGCGGGTATAGGTGTGAGGCTGGAAAACACACCACAGTTTGTTGTATTTGGTCTTTCTTGCGGCATTTAAGGTTGCCGCTATCTCAGTCGGGTGATGCGCGTAATCGTCGATCACCTTAACTCCGTTAAAGCTTCCGCGGTCTTCGAATCTGCGCTTTGAGCCGGAACATTCGTCGAGCGCCTTTATAATGTGTTCTTCGGCTATATTAAGATAGTCGGAAACCGCGATCGCCGCTACGGCGTTATATACATTGTGGATACCGGTAAGGTGGAGCTTTATCGGGATCTTTTTTCCTGTTTTTTTAATGACGCAGGTAAAAGAAGGATGCCCGTCATCGTCAAATGTTATATCTTCGGGGTAGTAATCGAACCTGCTGCCGGATCCGTAAGTAACATACGGACACCTGATGTTTTCAACGATCTTATCAAAAGCCTCGATCTCTCCGTTTATTATAAGAAGACCGTCCTTTGGAAGGATCTTTGCGAAGGTGTTGAAAGAATTTCTTATATCATCAATATCTTTAAAGAAATCAAGGTGATCTTCTTCTACATTTAAGATAAGGCTGATCTTTGGAAAGAAGCTTAAAAAACTGTTTGTGTACTCGCAGGCTTCGAACACGAAATAATCATTGCCGCCGATGACCGTGCCTGTCCCCTGGCTCTTTAGTATACCACCGACGGAGATCGTGGGATCCATTCCCGCTTTTAAAAGGATCTCGCTTATCATGGAAGTGGTCGTGGTCTTTCCGTGAGTTCCGCTTATTGCTATCGGGACCTCATAGTTTTTCATTAAAAGCCCCAGAAATTCGCCTCTTGTCATGGAAGGAACGTTGTGTTCTTTTATATAAATCATTTCGGGATTGTCGGGATGAATGGCGGCGGTATAAACGCAAAGATCCACGTCTTTTCCGATATGTGAGACTTCCTGTCCGATGTAAACGGTCGCGCCCATACTCCTTAAATGCGTAACGGCTTCACTTTCTTTTGAATCGGAACCCGAAACGGTGAAGTTTTCTTTTATCAGGATCTCGGCAAGACTCGACATGCTTACGCCGCCGATTCCTATAAAATATATATGCATTGGTCTGTCAAATCTGATCTCCATATAATGTCTCCTTAACACATAAATTTTAACACCGAAAAATAAAAAGTAAATCCCTCCAAAATCATTGAAAATTGGGTAAACATAGGTTAAACTAAACTTAGTATACATAAAATCCGCAGGAAATATACCCTGTGAGAATAAAAAGTGAGGAATTTTACTTATGATTAAGAAGGAAATGATTGCCATGCTTTTGGCCGGAGGCCAGGGGAGCAGACTGGGCGTGCTTACCTCTAAGATGGCAAAACCTGCAGTATCCTTTGGCGGCAAGTACCGTATCATTGACTTCCCGCTGTCTAATTGTATCAATTCGGGTATCGACACCGTCGGTGTGCTTA
>JAGCTJ010000084.1 GCA_017963665.1 Lachnospiraceae bacterium
CGCCCGCTTCTTCAGCGAGTGCCATTGCTTCTTTAACCGACATGATACCAAGTTGTTCGTTGTCTGCTCCGATGACCCTGACTTCTTTGTCACGGATCTGTTCGTTAATCATTAATTCGCTAATAGTCGTACCCTCCAAAAATAATAAAAAAGTGAATACACAAGTATCCACTTTTATACATAAAAAGGCTGTGCCTTAACTTACATATGTTGACGCCCGTTAAGCCTGTTGCCACGGGGTGAGAGCGGATACTCTTCATTGTATTTGATAAACGTACTTTAGTAAAATATCACACAGTTACGCTTATGTCAATCTTTTTTCTTCTTAAAGTTATGCGTTCTTTCCGCAGCACTTCTTGTACTTCTTACCTGAACCGCAAGGGCAGGGATCGTTGGGATAAATCTTATTCGCCTTACGAACGGTCTGTGAACGCTTCTGCTCTTTGTAAAGTTCTTTCTGCTCTTCCTCGGAGAAGATGTTGTTCCACTCGGGAAGAGAATAAAGCCAATCTGCACCTGCAGCGACCATGTTCTTATAAAGAAGTGCCTTGTCGAATCCAAGGTTCACTTCCGTGTCGGCTTCCATTGTCTCGATAGGATTGGGCTTAACGAGCGAATCGTTGATACCGTCCAAAAATCCTGTCATGATCATTTGAGAAACCTTATATTTCTTGGCAAGCTCAGCAACGGTTCCCGTTACAACATCATCGGGATTCTTCAATATCTTTTCATAGATACTCTTTTCTTTCTTGAAATAGTCATCCCAAAGTTCTTTGAGTTTCTGTGAGTCTTCCTGTTCGTTGTAAGCAGCCTTACGCCATTTTTCAAGTAATGTCATAATAATTTCCGTATTTACGCATCCGTTTTGGATTTAGCATACATGCTACGGATGTGCTTTCGTAGTGTAACACATGCGTCACGCTTTTTCAACCTTGACCGAATATTCCGCGCTTGTTATCATGAATTGAACCAATCATACGAGGGATCATCATGAATAAATCAGGCAACGAAGGATCGAAATACACAAAACTGCAACGCATTATGGCACTCATCGGAGTCATACTTTTGGTATGTCTTTTCTTATGTGCCCTTATCTTTTCACTTATTAAGACCGAATGGGCCCCGGCAGCCGCAAAAGGTTGCATAGGCTGTGCTCTCGTGGTGCCGATACTTATCTGGGTCAACCTTTGGCTGTTCGGCAAAGTATTTCACAAGCACACCATCGCCGATCTTGATATCGCCGGCGTTCCCACTTCTCACGATCCCGCCATCACGTTGGACATTTCAAAGATTGCCGACAATAAGGAATCGGGGGAGAAAGAAAACTAACCTTCTTCTTTCACTATCCTTTCGATCTCTTTTATGGCATCTTCTCTGTTTTTAAATAAGATACCTTTCATGCCGCAAGCGATTGCGGCATTTACATTTCTTTCAAGATCATCGATAAATATGCACTCTTCCGGATTAAGTTCATAGCGTTTGAACAAAAGCTCGTATATCGCTCTGTCCGGTTTACATAACTTGCAATGGCAGCTTAATACCGAACCGTCCAGCATGGCGATAAAATCAAGTGCATCGGCATTTTCTCTGACCGATTTGTGGGACATGTTAGAAAGGCAGTATACCTTAAATCCGTTGTCGCCCAGTTCTTTTATCCAGGGCTTTGCATAGTCAAACTGTACCAGCAGCCCCTTAAAGTCCACATATATTTCCCGTAAAATATCTTCTATTCCGGGATCGTTTTCAATGAATTTCTCAAGCAGTGCCTCTTCGGAATAAACGCCCATGTCCATGTCGTTCCATACCGGAGAATAGACGGTTGCCATTGCAACACGCTTAAACTGTTCGTCGGTAAGGTGAAACTTCTCGAAGAAACCTTTCCATCCGAAATCCACCAAAACGTTTCCTATATCAAAAACAATGTTCTTAATCACTCTTTGTACCGCCTTAAACGTTGATGGTCGCAGTCACGCCGAGAAGATCTTTTCTTTCTTCGAGTATCGGATCCACAACATCTTTTACAAAACGTTCCGTCTGCAATGCGGCACGTCCGGTATACTTCGAAGGATCCATCGTCTTTAACAGATCTTCGTACGAAAGACCGAAAGATTCATCTTTGGCGATGAGTTCAAGAAGGTTGTTGTCTTTTCCTTCTACCTTAACGTTCTTTCCCGCTTCCATGGAAAGAGTTCTTATCTTCTCATGAAGTTCCTGTCTGTCTCCGCCGGCTTTTACCGCATCCATCATGATGTTTTCAGTAGCCATGAAAGGAAGTTCGCTTAAAAGTCGTTTGTTGATAACGTTGGGATAAACAACAAGTCCGTCAACAACGTTTAAGCAAAGATCCAGTATTCCGTCTATGGCAAGGAAACCTTCGGGTATGGAGATTCGCTTGTTAGCGGAATCGTCCAGGGTTCTTTCAAACCACTGGGTTGCGCTTGTGATCGCGGGGTTAAGCGCGTCGATCATAACGTAACGGGAAAGTGAAGCAATACGCTCGCTTCTCATGGGATTTCTCTTGTATGCCATTGCGGAGGAACCGATCTGGCTCTTCTCAAAAGGCTCCTCAACTTCCTTTAAGTGCTGAAGAAGTCTTATATCGTTACTCATCTTGTGAGCACTTGCCGCGATACCGGCAAGAATGTTCATTACTCTCGTATCCACTTTTCTGGAATAAGTCTGTCCGGATACGGGATAGCAAGCCTTAAAGCCCATCTTCTCAGCTATCATGGGATCGATCTTGTCGATCTTCTCATCATCGCCTTCAAAAAGTTCCTTGAAGGAAGCCTGTGTTCCGGTAGTTCCTTTTGAACCGAGAAGTTTAAGGGTGGACTGAACATATTCAAGATCTTCAAGATCCATCAAAAATTCCTGTGTCCAAAGAGTCGCTCTCTTTCCTACTGTTGTAGGCTGAGCGGGCTGGAAATGTGTGAACGCGAGAGTGGGGCGGTCTTTGTTTTCCATCGAAAACTTCGCAAGCTCTGCTATGACGTTTACAAGCTTCTTTCTTACGATCTTTAAAGCCTCGTTCATTACGATGATGTCGGTATTGTCACCCACATAGCAGCTCGTTGCGCCAAGGTGGATGATACCTTTTGCTTTGGGGCACTGCTGACCGTATGCGTAAACGTGGCTCATTACGTCGTGACGCACTTCCTTTTCGCGTGCTTTGGCAACATCGTAATTGATGTCGTCTTTGTGAGCCTTTAACTCTTCTATCTGCTCGTCTGTGATATTAAGACCCAGTTCCTTTTCGGTCTCTGCCAGCGCTATCCACAATCTTCTCCATGTTCTGAATTTCATGTCGGGTGAAAAGACATACTGCATCTCCTTACTGGCATATCTTTCCGAAAGCGGACTTTGGTAAACATCTGTACTC
>JAGCTJ010000085.1 GCA_017963665.1 Lachnospiraceae bacterium
AAATTCTTTCTGCTTATGAAACAAACTTACGTGCCTTTCTCATCTCGTCTTTTTCAAGCAATTTATTTATTCGCATAATGAGCGGATACAAAAGGATCGTAACAACGATGGTATAGATACCTTCGGGAATTATTACCTGTTTAAGATAGAACGCAAAATCAGTTTTGCCGCGTAACAGGAATAAAATGACATAAATGCAAAACCCGTAAATAAAGTCACTTACAATGATCATTATCATCGGAAGTTTAACATCTTCGGGAAAGAATATCTTTGAAAAACCGCCGTTAAGATAACCTATATACATTAAGATCAAAGCATAAAGCCCCACAGTCTGACCTGAGAATATGTCAAGGATAAGTCCTGAGAAAAATCCGATTAGCATACCTTCCTTATCACCTCTCATAAGTCCGAGAGAAACCGTTAAGATAAGCAAAAGGTTAGGTACGGTATCGGCAAAATTGATCTCTTTAAACAACGTTCCCTGAAGAACGAACAATGTTATTATCAAAAAAACGGTGACAAGAAATCTTTTCATGATCATTTTCCCTCATCGTCTTTGTTCTTTTCGGCTTCATTAACGGCTTCTTCCGAGAAAGTAAGCGTATTAAAGCCTGCTTTCATTTCTTCCGCTGAAACGTTCTGCTTTAACTGGGTTATTATAAGAACGTTATCAATATGCTTAAAATCTACGGCCGGGAGTATTGTTCCCGATTTGGTAAGATTGTTTGGATCGTTTGTTATTGTCTGCACATATCCGATCAGTATGCCGGGAAGATATTTGTCGCTTATTGAACTGGTAACAATCTTATCTCCTTCTTTTACCTTATCTTCTTCGTCGAGAAGTTGAGAAAAAGGGATGCTGTTGGACTCGATCGTTTCAAGATTTCCGGTGACAATTATATTATCCTGAGATTTTAAAACGGTTGCGCTGACATTTGAATTGTCTGAGATAATTGAAGTGATACGACTCCAATTCGGACCTACAACAGATATTCTTCCTACGAGACCGTTCCCGCATATTACGTTCATATCCGGTTCGATGCCGTCTTTATATCCTTTATCCACAATGAAGGTCGAAAACCAGTTTCCGGCGTCCTTGTAAATGATCTTGGCACCGATCTTGTCATAAGATTCATACTGCATATCCAGTTCGTAAAGTTCTTTTAAAGAATCCAGCTCATATTTGTCCTGAACAAGTTTCGTGTTTTCATCTTCAAGTTCGGCGATTCTGTTTTTGAGTTCTTCGTTCTCATTAATAAGATCGTAAACATTTACGAGGGAATCTTTTTTGTCGGAAAGATAGCTTCCGATTGCGGATATACCCTTCTGATAAGGCACAATAATATAACCCACTACGTAATTGAGGGGTTTATTGAACACTTCCGTGGTGAAAGTTAACACCATCAGAATGCAGCATATGATTGTCAAAATAAAAAGGAGATATTTACCGGGTAGGGTAAATTTCTCCCTTTGGGGTTTTATTATAGGACTCATTTACCCATTCCTTCTATGGAATATGCTACCGAAGCGAAATTCTCATTGTTAATGACTCTTGAAAGACCTTCGGCAACGCTTAAAAGCGGATCTTCGGCATGATTAACCTTAAGGCCGGTCTCCTTTTCAATCGTTTTGGCAAGATTGTTTACAAGGCTGCCGCCACCTGTTAAGTATATACCGTTTCTGTAAATGTCCGCAGAAAGTTCCGGAGGCGTTCTCTCAAGAACGATCTTGATATTGTCAACAATAGTATTGAAGTTATCAAGTAAAGCCGTATCGATGCTCTTTGTGGGAATGATACGTTCCACGGGAAGTCCGGTAACGATATCACGACCGTAAACTACCGCATCTGCGTGCTGGGTTTCGATGTCGCGAAGCATCATTTTAACGTTTTCCGCGGATTTTCCGCCGATATACAAACAAAGTTCGTTTCTTATAACGTTCTTAATCGTTTCATCAAACGTAAGACCGCCGCACTTTATCATCTTGCTTATTACGATACCGCCGAGAGATACGATTGAAATATCCGTTGTATTGTATCCTACGTCGACAATAAGAACACCCTGTGCGTTCTTTACGTCAATGTCCATTCCGAGACCGTTTGCCAAAGCCTTTTCAACAACCATGATCCTTCTGGCTTTTACTTCGGATTCTTTGATGAGATCATAGAAAGCACGTTTTTCAACTTCGGTAATATCGGTGGGAACGGCTATAAAGAAATCGCCGGGCTTAACATTGCTCTTCATAAGACCGTTCATAAAGTACTTTATAAGTATCTTCATGTTTTGGATGTCTGCGATAACACCGTTGCACAAAGGATATGATATCTTTATGTTCCCGGGTGCTTTCTCGTACATTTCAAAAGCGGAATCGCCGTAAGCGAATACCTGCTTTTTGTTCATGATTGCGATCATGTTTTTTTCAATGAAGATCTTGTCATCAAGGCGATTATATATTTTTATGTTACTGGTACCGAGATCGATACCGAAAGAATGAGTGTTCATTCAATTCTCCGTTCTTACTGTAATGTTACTGAATAAATATAATATCATAATCGAGCGTTTTTTGAAACAAAAAATACGCTTATTTTATATCTATGAGACCTTTGTTCTTAAGTGCCTGTACGGTGTTAAGTATACCGATCTTAACATGTGGCCAAGTTATTCCGCCTTGAAAATATGCGGCATAAGGCTCGCGTAATGGACCGTCGGCAGACAGTTCTATGCTTGCTCCCGAAACAAACGTACCCGCCGCCATGATCACCTGAGAATCGTATCCGGGCATATCCCAGGGTTCCGGATTGACGAAGGAATCTATGGGAGAAGCTGCCTGTATTGCTTCACAGAAAGCTATAAGTTTCTTCGGATCGCCGAAAGTAACGGCCTGAATGATGTCGTTTCTTTCTCCCTTAAATCCGGGCACGCATTTGAATCCGAGTTTTTCGTATATACCGGCAGCAAATATGGCTCCTTTGAGAGCAGATGCGGACACTGTGGGAGAAAGAAACAATCCCTGATAAAAGCTTTTAAGTGTATCTAGGGAGGCACCCACTTCTCTTCCGAGGCCCGGGCTTGTAAGTCTGTATGCGATATTTTCGATACATTCCTTTGTTCCGACGATATAACCGCCGATAGGCGCCAGACCTCCGCCGGGATTTTTGATAAGAGAACCGACGGTCATATCAGCCCCAAATTCGGACGGTTCGCAAACATCGGTAAATTCTCCGTAACAGTTGTCGACCATTACTTTAAGACGGGGTTTTACGTCTTTTAGAAATTTTATAAGTTCCGCAATTTCTTTAACCGAAAAAGACTTTCTTGTCTGATAACCTTTTGATCTTTGAATCGTTACAAGCTTGGTTCGTTCATTGATAGCGTTCTTTATACCTTCAAGATCAAATTTATCACCGGGCAAAAGATCAACCTGACGATATGTGATCCCGTATTCTTTTAACGATCCTTTTGATTCTCGTATTCCGATCACTTCTTCCAGTGTGTCATAGGGCTTTCCCGCGGGGCTTAACAATTCATCTCCGGGGCGCAGGTTTGCGGAAAGCGCAAGGCTTAAGGCATGAGTTCAGCATGTGATCTGTGCT
>JAGCTJ010000086.1 GCA_017963665.1 Lachnospiraceae bacterium
ACTTATTGATAAATGTAAATGTAAGAACATAAGGTTCAATCGTTCCTCTTGCAGAATAGTAAGAAACGATATTATATGCAAATGTTGAAACAAGAAGCAGGATTCCCACCATGGGGAAGAAAAAGATCAGCGCGATCGAAATCGCAGCGAACACAAAACAAAGATAGTCTTTAAAGCACTTTTTCTCGCCTATCGTGTCGAAATAGTCGATACAATCAAAAAAGCTTACCTTGTTCATTCTGCCTATCTTGAAAAAGAAAAAACGAAGGGATGATGTTTCATCTTTATTTTCGTAAAACCATTGAATCTTTTTGCCGCGATCTTTTATTTTATCCGCATCCGTCAAAGGCTCACGAAGCATTTTATAGAGCATGGAATCGCCCATTGTGCTTTGAGAATAGTTCATTCTTTTATAAACATCGTCAAGCGCAAGATCGTCGGCAGTGATGTCATCGATATGAGATTCTGCGGGATCTCTGTAAAAATGCTTCTTGATATTTACCATATCGTCGGCGGTATATTCACGCTTTGGTACTTTGCCGAACTCATCGGAAAGTTTGGATGCTATTCTTTTATAAAATCTTTTCTCGTCAAACCAGCCTTTAAGCATAAATCCTGCAAACAAAGCCAGCAAAACGACCGCTACAGTTACATATTCCATAATTTACAGGTTGTCGGGACCGAATCCTTCGGGAAACAGTTCCTTAAGCGTATACTCCTTATAGTTTTCGTTATCGTAAGCCACCAATATCTTAAATTCCGCAGGGTTAACAAATTCCTGCATAACCTGTCTGCATACTCCGCAAGGATGTGCGGGACCGGTTATGTCCTTTCCCTTCGGTGAACCTGCTATGGCAATCTTTTCAAAAGCTCTGTCGCCTTCGCTTACGGCTTTGAATATTGCGGTCCTTTCGGCGCAGTTTCCCGGTCCGAAAGCGGCATTTTCAATATTGCATCCGGTATAGACTTTCCCATTTTTACATAATAAAGCTGCCCCTACGGCAAAATTTGAGTAGGGGCAGTATGAATTCTTTCGTGCTTCGATCGCAAGATCTATCAGTTTTTTGTTTTCCATCGATCTACCCTCCGAAAAACATTATATATGTTTTTTAAGGATATACCAATTAAGAAATTATTAAAGCACTATCTTTTTGAAGTTTTTCTTTCCGCGTCTTACAACGAAATCGGAAGTGAAAGCATCTTTGGTATAAGATTTCTTTACATCGACTATCTTTTCATCGTTAACGGTAACACCGCCTTGCTCGATGGCGCGTCTGCCTTCGCTTCTCGAAGCTACGAGGCCCGAACTTGCAAGTATCTGGATAAGGTCAACGACTCCGTCTCTGAAATCTTCCTCCCCAAGCTTATGCTCGGGAATGTTCTCTGTATCTCCGCCGCCGAAAAGACCTTTTGCTGCATCGAGAGCCTTCTTTGCTTCTTCCTCACCGTGTACGAGTTTGGTAAGTTCAAATCCAAGGATCTCTTTTGCTTTGTTAAGTTCGCTACCCTGCCATGATTCCATAGCCTCGATCTCTTCAATGGGAAGAAATGTAAGCATCTTAAGGCACTTAATAACATCGGCGTCATCGACGTTTCTCCAGTACTGGAAGAACTCGTAAGGAGTAGTCTTGTTTGCGTCAAGCCATACGGCACCTTTCTGAGTCTTACCCATCTTCTTGCCTTCAGAATTAAGAAGAAGCGTAATCGTCATGGCATATGCGTCTTTACCGAGTTTCTTTCTGATAAGTTCGGTGCCGCCGAGCATGTTGCTCCACTGATCGTCTCCACCGAACTGCATGTTACATCCGTATCTCTTGAATAGTTCAAGGAAGTCGTAACTTTGCATCAGCATGTAGTTAAACTCAAGGAAAGAAAGTCCCTTTTCCATACGCTGTTTGTAGCATTCTGCTCTTAACATGTTGTTTACCGAGAAGTGAGGTCCGATATCTCTTATAAATTCAACATAGTTAAGATCAAGAAGCCAATCAGCGTTGTTGACGAGCATGGCCTTTCCCTCACCGAAATCGATAAACTTTGACATCTGTTCCTTAAAGCATGCCACGTTATGATCGATGGTTTCTTTGGTCATCATTGTACGCATATCGCTTCTTCCGGTAGGATCGCCGATCATTGCGGTACCTCCGCCGATCAAAGCGATAGGTCTGTTTCCGGCTTCCTGTAATCTCTTCATAAGGCAAAGTGCCATAAAGTGACCTACATGAAGACTGTCTGCGGTAGGATCAAAACCGATATAGAATACTGCTTTACCGTTGTTTACAAGCTCTCTTATCTCATCTTCATCGGTAAGCTGAGCAAGTAATCCTCTTCTTTTAAGTTCTTCAAAAATTCCTGCCATTTTGTTTTCCTCCTGTTCTGTTCTGTTTTTGCTTTCTTTTGATGCGAAAAAAGAAAACGAAAAATAAAAAAGTCCTTCGCAATTAATCTGCGAAGGACGAATAAATCGTGTTACCACCTTACATTCACCGTATGCTCACACACACGGCCTCAACGGGTACGCATCATACCCTGACAGGATAACGGTCGTCTGCCGTTGCAGCCTACTTGATTCGGTGCACAGCTCCGAGATGTATTCCCTTTTTAACAATTGACTGCGCCTCTCACCTGCCGGCAACTCTCTGTAGTGTTGTTAAAAGGTACTTGTTCTCTTCATTGCCTTTAACTTGGTATCATTATAACAAGTTAATTATTATTGTCAATCATAAAAGACAAAAGATTTGAACATTCAAGCTTAACGGTATGGAAATCAAACATCTCATACGCCTGGATCAATTTCGTCAGGCTCTCATTGATATTGCTGCCGTAATTCTTTCCTTTGACTTCTTCTATGAAAGTATCACATTTCTTAAGATCCATCTTATCGACATTTTCTTTGAATTCTTTTAATAAATCCAAAGAAAGCTCAGTTTCTTCACCGTTTGATAAAACAGGAACATTTGCGTCTTTAAGATAGTTGAACTGTCCTTTTTCCTCAAGATAACTCTTAACATCGTCAAGTATCTTTACAAAAGAATTCAGGTATTCTTCGTATCTTTCGTTGATATAGTCAAGATTGCCTTCTTTACCTGCTATCTCAAGTTCTTTGAACATAAGCGAAACGGTATCGGCACCGATACTCGCACTCGAAGATTTTATACCGTGAACGTCGGTCGTAAATGCGGATATCTCGCCGCTCTTAAGTAATCCCGGAAGTTCGGCGACTTTCCTTACGCCTTCCGAATAATATGTGTTCAGTATCGCACAATACGATTCTTCGTTGTGTGCGATATTCGCAAGCCCTTTATTGATATTAAGCTCATTGGTCTTTTCCGTAAGATTGATTCCGTCATTTGAAGGATTGTTGTTCTTAATGACTTTGAACACTCCGTTCGGCAGGAAATCAATAAGCATATTCGTAAGGTATTTGGACTTTATCGGCTTTGCAAGATATTCCGAGAAGCCTTCCGCGAGTATCTGTTCCTTAACGTTTCCGCCCGACTCGGCCGTAAGCGCGATGACCGGAACATTTTTGAAGTTCTCGTTCTCCGATGCTCTGATCTTTAAAAGCGTATCAACACCGCTCATCTCGGGCATTACCATATCCATAAAAACAAGATCGTAATGAGTGACCGCCATCTTTTCAAGACACTCTGCACCTGATTTGGCAATGTCGATATCGATCTTATATTGCTTAAATATACCTATCGCAACCTTAATATTTACGCCGTTGTCATCGACCACCAGTATCTTTGCCTTGCTGCCGTCATAAGAAAATACGTTAAGCTTAAGGCTGTAATCTTCCGGATCCCACTTGTTGTTAAGAATATCAGCAACACCAAGACATGAAACGGGATGTCTTATGATACGGCATTTGTCATATTCACCGTAACAGCGCTTCGGATCGCATATCACATATGTTTTCTTGTCAACCTTGTACAAAGAAAGGATCGACGCCACAGCCGGATACATCTCTTCGGGCACAAATATATAATCAAATTCTCTGTTATGTATCTCGGCATCGAATTTAAAGAGCGAATTGACGTACTCGGGCCGTACCTCAAAACCTTCCATGATATTTTTCCATACTCCCAGTTCTCGGTTGTCGGAAATATATATAAGGACTCTTTTGGCATCGGTATTTTCAAGACTTATCATCGGACTCGGATCTACAATATCGCATACAAAGTCAAACTTTACTTCAAGTCCCACACCTTCTATGCTCAATATCTCGAGCTCACCGCCCATAAGCTTTAAAAGTTCTCTGCAGACGGAATACTTTAATCCGATTCCTTTAAGATTGGAGTTCTGTCTGGAATCGTACGTATCGTATGCTCCGAAAACGGCATTGAGATCCGCCTCGGCAAGGCCCATTCCCGTATCGGATATCTTACATTCAAGCTTTACCTTATTGTTTTCTTTGTCCTTTTTAGCCTTAACTTCCATCATGATCCTGCCGTTTTCGGTAAGAGCGATCGAGACTAAAAGGATCCTTGAAAATATCTGCCTTATATGAAGTTCATCGCCGAGAATGACCTTCGGAATGTTATGATCGATCTTGATCCTCATCTTAAGCTTCTTGTCGGAGATCATTACCGAGACGGTATCGATCATGGTTTTTAACATTTTCGAGATGTTAAAAGGTGCATTTACAAGGTTAAGTTTTCCTGCGTCAAGTTTTGAATACATCAAAACATCATCGATGATATCCAAAAGATCGTAAGCCGAATCCTTTATGATCATGACTTCCTGCTTTGTGACATCATCCATTTCGTCCTTTAAGATAAGCTCGGAAAGACCTATGATCGAATTCATGGGTGTTCTTATCTCATGCGACATATTGGCCAAAAATCGAGCTTTTGCTTCACCTGCTCTTCTTTCATGGTCACGGCTTTGATCTATCTCTTTCTTTTCCCTGTTAAGATTTATCTCCTGATAAACGATAACAAGCGTAAACGTAAGCGCTGTCGAGATAAAAGCAAACAAAACACCGATCATGAACTGTCTCGGCGGTATTGAAAGATCCTGCGGTCCGCCCCACGAGAATTTCTTTATAAAGAAATAGATGTCGACATAGACCACGAGTAAAAGTATCCATATATGCTTTCTGACCTCGATCATGAAGAATATCATCACGATCGCGGCAGCAAACCATATGGGTGCCCCTGAATTGACGGATGTACCGTAAAGTATGTATACGGGAACGAGAATGCAGTTTACAAAGAGCGCTAAAAAGATGGAAAGTGTCTTATAATCACGTCCCTTTTTGAAGCAATAATATGTACCGGCCGATATGACGAGCGTGGCAAATGTGATCGTAATGACCGGACGGGGAATATCATTTATAAATGCTGTTATAACGGAAGAAAGAAAAGAAAACGCGATCACGATACGAAGCACCAAAATAAAGGCATCTTTTTGGATGTCGTAATTGATCCTGTTTAGTTTTCTTTGTCTTAAGAGATTCATGCTTTGTCCACTTTGACTTTGATGCGATCCGCGGGTAACAGTTTAATCAGTATTTTTTCCAATTGATCTACATTTATGGGTTTTGGCAGATAATCGTCAAAACCGGCATTGATAAACATCTCTTTTGCACCACTGACAACATTAGCGGTAAGTGCAACGACAGGCAGATCCGGGTTTTTGATCTCTTTTGAACCGCGTATCTTTTTAAGAGTATCTATACCGTCCATATCGGGCATCATATAATCCAAAAATACGATATCGATATCTTCCTGTTTAAGACATATAAGACCTTCTCTACCCGATGCGGCCGTTAAAATGTTCGAACCGTATCTTTGGATCATCTCTTTTGCGACACCGAGATTTACCAGATTGTCATCGATAACAAGAACTGTGACATCGGGCATCTCAAAAGAACCCTGAAATGCTTTTCTTCGAACCGAATAGTTTGAAGTCCTGTTTAGAAGATCCGCCACATTAAGACACGATAACGGAGTCGTAAGTACATATTCGAACGGTTCTCCCGAATAGGAATAGTTACATGCCGAGATCACGACGATCTTTTTGTAATCGATCTTATCGGCATACAGCTTTTCTTTGATCCTGTCATAAGTAAATCCGTCTATCATGTAAAAATCAAATGAATCGTCGGTAACTCTTTCGAGGAATTCATCGGCTTTGTGAGCTCGTTCAAAGTTTACGTTCATCGAAATGAGGATATCGTTTAATGCTTTATCTTCAAGACCGTTGTCGAGGTAATACAACACTTTTATGTTCATATCGTTTACGGTTCCGCAAAATCTGTCATCATCGATATGAAATTTCTGAATTGCTTCAAAATGGAAAGCCGATCCTTCTCCGTAAACGCTGTCGGCCCACAGACTGCCTCCCATTGCATCGGACAATTTTCTGCAATATGCAAGTCCCAGACCGTTGCCTTCAAACGTTCTGTCCGTCTCGATCGTTCCCGATCTGTGACGCGATTCGAAGATGAGTTCAAGGTTTTCGGGTTTGATACCTATACCGGTATCAAGAACACGAATCTTCAATTTCAAAGTGTCTTCGGATATGACATCGAAATCCACCTCGAATGTGATCGAACCCTTCTTGGTATATTTGATGGCATTGGAAAGCAGGTTAACGAATATCTGCCTTATCTTGTTCGAATCGCCGATAAGAATCTTTTTAAGACCCGGATTTACTTTAACGTAAAAGTTTACATTCGAATCGAGCAAACGTACGCTCATTAAGTTTATAACATCGTTTAAAAGCGCGGAAATATCGTATTCTTCTTCGTTAATGACAACATCTTCCAGATTCATTCTTGAAAAATCCAAAAGATCTGAAGTGATAGACAAAAGAGCATGGCTCGAATTGGAAATATTGGAAGCCATTTCTTTTATATGGGGAGAAACATCGCTGTCAAGAAGTATATCCGTTGTACCGATGATCGCATTGAGAGGTGTTATTATCTCATGCGAAATATTTACCAAAAACATATCTTTTGCGAAGCTGACCTGTTCCGCCTGCAGACTCGCATTTTTACGTTCTTTTATCTCACCGAGCAAAAGTGTGTTTCGAAAACCGATAACGGTTCCGCATATCATGCCCGTAGCCAGTATCGCAAATCCGATCCTTATATAATCCGAATCGGTCGGATCGAGATAATAGCTCTCAATGGGGGTCCTTAAGTAAAAAGCATAGATTATGCTCACAATGTCAACAATGAGCAACAGCGCGGTATATATGATCCTTCTGTGCTTTTTGTACATTACAAGTCCGAATGTGATGCCGATTATGAAATAAACGGGTATCTCGACGAAACTCTTTTTTGAAAAAATAAGTGCTATGGGGAAAGCGAAAAAATTGCAAACGATCAATAAGATGTTTGTAAAACATTTCTTATCCGGATATCTTCTTTTTAAGAAAAACAAAGACAGGCACAGCAAAGACATTAAAAGCGAAATGACAAGAACCAGTCTTTCAACTCGAAGTATGGTTCCCACAAGCGCAAAAAGAAGGCTGAAAGAACTGCTTAATATGGACACAAGGTAAAACAGTCTTACAGATTCGGGAATTTCATCATTCAAAAAATACTTCTCGAAAAATTCCTTCAATTGTGCTCTTTGACCTCTTAATCAAAATTCAGCTTTTCAATTTCACGTTCACAGGCCACAAATTCATCGACGAGTTCAGGATCCAGCATGGTAAATTTCAAAAACTTAAGTTTCATGATCGCTTCGGAATGGGACAAAACCTTGCCGTCAACTTCATTGTTCCTGAAATTGTCGTACATGTTCACAATCGCCAGTATTCTGGCTTCAAGGGGGATCTTTTCACCCGCAAGTTTGTCGGGATATCCCGATCCGTCCCAGTTCTCATGATGGTATTTGCACATATTGAGAGCATAGGTCATAAAATTCGAAGAACCGGATGAAAGCTGCGTTATCTCCGAAATGATATCGGCACCCAGAGTGGTATGGTTTTGAAGAGTTCCGACTTCAAAGGGTTTAAGTTTTGTATAAGAATCTTCTTTCAACTGAAGAAATCTGTCTTTAATGCATATCTTGCCAAGATCGTGGATCTTGGACGCAAAACAGATAGTTGCACAGTTTTCTGATGTAAATTCAACTTTTTCTTTATGCCTTAAATGAGTAAGGTAAACGTTCATGTATTTCTCGACTCTTACGGCATGTTCGGAAAACTCATGGCTTCTCTTGCCAAGTACATCGACAAACATCTGAACGATGGAATATTGGAGTTCGGCAAGACGTTTAACTTTCTCCTGAATCGACGATTGAAGATTCTGATTATATTCATCAAGCTTTTTCTTTTGATTTATAAGCTGAATCTGAATATCGACACGCTTTCTTAAAAGATTCGCGGTGTAAGGTTTTTTGATATAATCAGCGGCACCGAGATTGTAGCCTTCAAGCTCCGTAATGTCATCGTCCTGCGCAGTCAGAAAGATAATGGGAATATCGGCGAGCTTTTCTTTGTTTTTCATCTCGGAAATAACCTGAAAGCCGTTAACGTTCGGCATATCGATATCAAGAAGGACCAAAACGGGAAGTTCGGGCATGTCGTTAAGACATTCGAGCGCAGAAATACCCGAAGAAACCGGGATCACCTCATACACGTCTTCCAAGGTTTTACGTGCCATAATGAGATTCGCCATATTGTCGTCAACGATCATCACCTTTTCCATAAGAATCTCCTCGTTTTACAATAAGAATCCGTTTAATTCTACAGGAAAACAAATAACATTTTGTTAGATACTTTAAGTATATGATAAATACATAAAAAAGCGAGTACTTTTTCTGTAAAATACTCGCTCATTTTTATTAATATACAGTATTATCTTGTCATTAATTTGACCATGGCTTCGTTTAAACCTTCAATGGTCAGTTTGTACATCGGAAAGATCTCTTTGATCCTCGTCTCCGCTTCTCTCCAGGGAGCTTTGCCCGGAGCCATTTTGGGATTGAGCCAAACGACCTTTTTGTAATGCTGTTTTAACAGTAAAAGCCATTGCTCTCCGCTGAGTCCTCCGTTTGGACCTCTGTAGTTTCCCGAGTCCGAATACAGCTCTTCCGGAGCCATTGCCGCATCTCCCACAACGATAACTTTATAATCGCTGTCAAGATTCCTGAACATCCACTCGGTATCTATCCACTCACCGTTCTCACATTCAGGTGTTTTGTAAAGCTTTGAATAAATGCAATTATGGAAATAGTATGTTTTAACGTCTTTGTAGTGATTCGACTTGTGTATGGCCTGGAAAAGCTCGTTAAGAAGATTCGAAAACGGGATCATCGTTCCGCCCGAATCCATCAAAAGCAAAAGCTTTATCGCATTCTTGCGAGGTTTTTCCATCTCGATCTTCAAATAACCGCCATTTTTGCAGGTGGAATCGATGGTTCCGTTAATATCAAGTTCGGTCTTCGGAATATCAAGTTTGGAAGAAAACTGACGAAGCTTTCTGAACGCAAGCTGAAACTGTCTGTTATCAAGCATTCTGTCGTCACGGAAATCTCTGTACTTTCTGGCTCCCACAACACTGAAAGCCGACTGATAACCGGTCTTTCCGCCGACTCTGACTCCGCCGACGTTTCCGCCCATGTTACCGAAGCTCGTCTTTCCCATCGTTCCTATCCAATAACTTCCTCCGTTATGCTCGGAATCCTGGTCTTTGAGGCGTTCTTTGAATTTCTGTTCAACATCATCACGATTGATCTGGAGTTCTTCCTGTTGATTAAGCCAAAACTTTTCTTCATCGAAGATACGCTCCATCTCTTCGGACTTATCAAGCCAGCGAAGCATGGTATCCGTTATCTGATTCTCGGTTTTTATCCCTTTGAAGCACTCTTCGAAAGCCATGTCAAACTTGTCATAATCCGTTTCGTTTTTGACTAAGATCGCTCTGGCCGTATAATAAAATCCCGTAAGGGAAGAATTATTCAGATTGACGCTCAAAGCCTTCATAAGATTGAGCCATTCCGTAAGAGAAACGTCCAATCCTTTGGCCTTTAACGTATAAAAGAATGTTGTGAACAATTATTCTACCCTTTTTCTCAAAACTTCAAGGTCTTCGTCTTTCTTTATCAAAACACCCACAAAAGGAAGCTCTCTTTTTATAATATCGGGATCGATACCGCCTATCATCAAAGCATTGAGCCAATCAATAAGTTCACTGGTGGCAGGCTTTTTGCGAAGCTGGGAATAGGTTCTGATCTCATAGAATGTGTCCATGGCATTCTTTAACAGATTTTCCTCGATATCGGGAATGTGAGTCTTAACAATCTCTTCCATAAGTTCTCTGTCGGGAAAATCGATATAATGGAAAATACATCTTCTGAGGAATGCATCCGGAAGTTCTTTTTCGGCATTTGAAGTAATGATAACTATGGGACGAACTTTGGCCTTAACGGTCCTCTTCGTCTCATAAATGTAGAACTCCATCTGATCCAACTCCCAAAGAAGATCGTTGGGGAACTCAAGATCCGCCTTGTCGATCTCATCGATAAGAAGAACAACCTGTTCTTCACTTTCAAAAGCTTCACCGAGTTTTCCGAGTTTAATATAGTTGGCAATATCATCTACGCCTTCATTACCGAACTGGGAATCGTAAAGTCTTTGAATGGTATCGTAAGTATAAAGGCCTTCCTGTGCCTTTGTGGTTGATTTGATGTTCCATACGATAAGCTTTTTGCCCAAAGATTCGCTTACAGCCTTTGCAAGCATCGTTTTACCCGTGCCGGGCTCACCTTTAATAAGCAAAGGCTTCTCAAGCTGCATTGCAATGTTTACGGACATCATAAGTTCTTCTGATGCGATATATTGTTCTGTGGAATTAAAATTATCAGCCAATGTTGTCTCCCGTCTCCATTTTCTTGTCCCTTAACATAAGCGCCTTTAATGCATCTTTTGCGGGAACGTTATCAAACAGTATCTTGTTAACCTCTTCAATGATGGGAAGCTCCACATCATATTTCTTTGCAAGTCCCATGGCGGCTTTGGCACTGTAAACACCTTCAACGACCATCTTCACTTCGTCCATGGCTTCTTTCATCGTCTTGCCCTGACCGATGAGAATACCGGCTCTGCGGTTTCTTGAATGCATTGAAGCACATGTAACTATAAGATCGCCTATACCTGTAAGACCGGCAAAGGTCTCAAATTTACCGCCCATCTTTATTCCGAGTCTTCCGATCTCGGTAATACCTCTTGTAATAAGAGCCGCCTTAGTGTTATCTCCGTATCCCAAACCGTCGGCTATACCTGCGGCAAGAGCAACAACGTTTTTAAGTGCGGCACCGATCTCCATACCCAGCATATCGGTGGATGTGTAAACTCTGAAAGTCTCACACATAAATATGTTTTGAATAAATTCGGCCGTCTTGATATCCTCACTGCCAACAACGATTGTCGTGGGAAGACCGCGCCCTACTTCTTCGGCATGTGAAGGTCCGCACATAACGGCTACCTTACACTGAGGAATCTCTTCTTTGATCACTTCCGAAAGTCTCATAAGTGTTTCTTCTTCAAGACCTTTGGCAACATTTACGATTATCTGACCATACTTAACGAACTTGCTCATGTCTGCGGAAGTCTTTCTTATGAAAGGTGAAGGAACTGCCAAAACAAGAACTTCGTTATCCTTAACCGTCGATTCAAGATCAGTCGTAAACTTAATGCTTTCCGAGAGTTTTACTCCGGGGAGTTTTGTAGTATGTTCATGTTCTTTCTTAAGCATTTCGATCTCGTCTTCAAGAATCGACCAGACCGTAACATCACAACCGTTATTTGTAAGCAGAGCCGCAAGGGCGATTCCCCACGAACCTGCACCTATTATACCTATCTTCAATTTTTGTCCTCTCCTTCGCCCTTATAATCACGAGCATCACTGTTTGTTTCTATATCCATCTTGTTCTTCTTAAGCAGATACGTTTTTCTCTCCGATTTGGCGAGTAAACGCTTAATGTTTGCTCTGTGCATATAAAATGCCAGTACGGTAAGAAGAAAAACAATGACATACAGTTCATTTAAAACAGGCTGTTCAACTCCGAAAATACCTAGCTGTCCCAAAATGATCGTTTCAACAAAGAAACAAAGATATAAAAGAAGGGAACCTATGGAAACTATATGTGTGATAAAGAAATTACCGAAAAATACCAAAAGACCGAAAGGAATATAAAGCCAATGTGCGGCTATCATCATACCGCCTGTCGTAGCTATTCCTTTACCGCCTTTAAACTTAAGATAGAAGGGAAAATTATGTCCGAGGACACAACCCGCACCCGTATATATCATAATGAGCGGAGCTATATCCGCATATTTGTCCGCAAACAAAACTCTTGTAAGCAAGATCGCGATTATCGATTTCATGAGGTCTCCGACAAAAACGATCAAACCCGCTTTTGTTCCGAGAACACGCAATGTGTTCGTAGTGCCTGCGTTTCCGCTGCCATGCTCACGAATGTCTATACCCTTTATCCTTCCAAGTATATATGCCGTCTGAAGTGAACCGAGGGAATATCCGATCAAAAGACAAACAACTCTTATCATAGTTACTCATCTTCCTTTCTTTCTCTGATAATGAATTTAAGAGGAGTTCCGTTAAACCCGAATGTATCTCTTATCTGATTCTCAATATATCTGACATATGAAAAATGCATCAATTCTTTGTCGTTAACAAAAATAACGAAAGTAGGCGGCTTAACGCCTGTCTGAGTGATATAGAAAAGTTTAAGTCGCTTTCCTTTATCCGTGGGGGGCTGCTGCATGGAGACCGCTCTTGTCATGATCTCGTTTAAAACGCCCGTTCCGACACGCATATTATGATTTTCGTTTACAGCATCGATTATCTCAAACAGCTTGTTGATTCGCTGTCCGGTCATTGCCGAAATAAAGATTATCTCTGCATAAGGCATAAACGAAAGAACCTTCTTTACTTCTTCGGTAAATTTGTAAATAGTCTTATCATCTTTTTCAACCGCGTCCCATTTGTTCACGGCTATGATAGTTGCTTTGCCCCTGTCATGAGCGATACCGGCAATCTTTGCATCCTGTTCGGTAACGCCGTTTGTTGCATCTATCATAAGAACCACAACGTCCGCACGTTCAACGGCCGAAACGGTTCTTATTATCATATAATGCTCAAGATCTTCTTTGATCTTGTTCTTCCTTCTGACGCCGGCGGTATCTATAAAGACATATTCCCTGTCATTAAACTTAACGTCGGTATCAACGGCATCTCGAGTTGTTCCCGCGATATCCGAAACGATGAGTCTGTTCTGTCCTAGGATCTTATTGATAAGAGAACTCTTACCCACATTGGGCTTTCCGACTACCGCAACTTTTATACGATCGTCTTCCTCTTCCTCACCGCATTCTTCGGGGAAATGTTTAACAACCTCATCCAAAAGATCGCCTATTCCAAGCATATTAGCGCTTGAAACGGGATATGGATCACCGATACCGAGATTGTAAAACTCATAGACATCGGTCATATACTTATTGAAATCGTCTACTTTGTTCACAACAAGCAAAACAGGCTTATGCGACTTTCTTAACATATCGCAGACCTTTGAATCGGAATCCACAAGTCCCTGTTTTACATCCACCATAAAAAGAATAACGTCGGCGGTCTCTATCGCGATCTCAGCCTGATCTCTCATCTGTTTTAAGATGACATCGTTACTGTCGGGCTCAATACCGCCCGTATCAACCAGCGTAAAATTGTAATCCAGCCAGTTGATGTCCGCATAGATACGATCTCTCGTTATTCCCGGAGTATCTTTAACTATTGAAATTTTTTCACCTGCCAATGCATTAAACAGGGTGGATTTACCCACGTTGGGTCTACCCACCACAGCAACTATCGGCTTACGCTTCTTTATATCCATTTAATCCGTACCGTCTTTCAACATCTTTAAAAGCAGATCACGTCCGCTTGATTTTACAATATCCACCTTTACTTGTAAAGATTTTGCCACATCATCCACAGTAAGATCATCCAAAAATACGTTTTCTGTAGCGCGAAGCATATTCTGAGGTATAAGTATACGATTACCGCATATATTTCCCTGTAATTGTTTGATTATGTCCTGTCCCGTTATAAGACCGGCAACGGTGATCCTTTCTCCGAAGAAATCATTTCTTATGGCTCTGACGTCAACATGCACTTTCGGATACTCGTTGTTCACCATGTCTGCAAACTTTTTAAGCATGGGAAACGCAAGTTTTCCCGTAACTATCGTACATTCGGACTTCTTCATAAACTTCTTTTTAAGTCCCGTGATCGCATATTTCTTGAAAGCATTGTTAAACTCATCGGAAAACAGTCTGATCATTCCGACGCCGTTCTCAAGCTGAAGATATCCGTCATATCGACTCTCTTCGGGCATTTCACGACCAGCCAGTATATACCACTCATCACTTGCGTGTATAAAATGAAGACCGTATTGCTCGTAAAACTTTTCCTGATACGATTCGATAAGATCGATTACCTTGATGGCATCTTCTTTGCCAAAAGGCTCAAGAGGATAAAGACCGTCTCTATACTTTGTAAGGCCCACCGGAACCACGGAAACGCTTTCAAGTACGGGAAGATATTTTGACAGATCCTCGATGGAACGTTTAAGCTCTTCTTTGTCATTAATTCCTTTGCAAAGAACAATCTGGCCGTTCATGGTTATCTCGGCTTCAAAGAATCGATCGACAATCTTTAAACAGTCTCCTGCAAATCTGTTGTTCAACATCTTGCAACGAAGCTCGGGATTTGTGGTCTGAAAAGATATGTTGATCGGCTCCATTCTGAATCTGATGATACGATTGACATCGTTTTCCGAAAGGTTGGTCAATGTAACATAGTTTCCCTGCAAAAATGAAAGACGGGAATCATCGTCTTTAAAATACAGTGTCTCTCTCATGCCCGGAGGCATCTGATCGATAAAGCAGAAAATACAGTTATTCCTGCACCTTCTGTATTCGTCCATAAGGCCTTCGGAAAACTCAAGTCCAAGGTCTTCGGTCTCGTCTTTATCAATGATAACGTTAACGGTTTCTTCGCCACGTTTAAGCACTATTTCAAGATGAGAATTGAGTATCGCGTATCTGTAATCAAAAATATCTTCGATCACTTCGCCGTTTATCGATATAAGCTCGTCACCTGTTTGTATATCATAATCTTTAGCCACTAAGTCATCGCAGACTTTTGTGACGGTTCTGGCATTTTTACCGGCCAAGATAATGTACT
>JAGCTJ010000087.1 GCA_017963665.1 Lachnospiraceae bacterium
GCTTGCAGGCTTTAAGAACATCCGTACAAAGTCACTTGGTTCAAACAACAAGCAGAACGGTGTTCTTGCTACCATCGCAGGTTTAAGCCAGTTAAAGACTCCCGAACAGGTTGCTTTAAATCGTGGTAAATCCGTCGACGAAGTAATGGCGTAAGGAGGACTTAAACATGGCAACGAAGAAAGTTAAAAAGATTAAAGTTACATTGGTTAAATCTACTATAGGAGCAATTCCGAAGCATAGAGCTACTGTTGAAGCTTTGGGCCTCCATAAGCTTAACAAGACTGTGGAACTTCCTGACAACGATGCTACAAGAGGAATGGTTAATCAGGTAAAGCACTTAGTTAAAGTAGAAGAAGCATAAGAAGGAGGTGTCACACAATGGAATTATCTAACTTACAGCCCGCTGAAGGCTCCAAACACAGTGATAATTTTAGAAGAGGCCGTGGTCACGGTTCAGGAAACGGAAAGACCGCAGGCAAGGGACACAAGGGTCAGAAGGCTCGTTCCGGTGCTCCCAGAATCGGTTTCGAAGGTGGTCAGATGCCACTTTACAGACGTATCCCCAAGAGAGGTTTCAAGAACAGAAACCACAAGGAGATCGTAGCAATCAATTTAAGTGTGCTTGATAGCTTTGATGACGGCGCAACAGTTGACGTAGAAGCACTTATCGCTAAGGGAATCATCAAAGATCCCGCTGACGGTGTTAAGATTCTCGGAAACGGTGAACTTACCAAAAAACTCAATGTTAAGGTAAACGCTTTTAGTGAGTCAGCTAAAGAGAAGATTGAGAAACTTGGTGGAACAGCTGAGGTGATCTGATGATTAAGACACTTAGAGATGCATTAAAGATTAAAGAAATCAGAGAAAAGCTTTTATATACGTTACTTATGATCATCATAGTACGTATCGGATGTCAGCTTCCGGTTCCCGGCGTTGACAGAGGCTATTTTGCAAGCTGGTTCTCACAGCAGACCGGCGACGCTTTTAACTTTTTGGATGCATTCACTGGTGGTTCGTTTTTAAGTATGTCATTATTGGCACTTAACATTACACCTTACATTACTTCTTCGATCATCATGCAGCTTCTTACAATTGCCATTCCGGCACTTGAAGAGATGCAGAAAGAAGGCGGAGAAGGTCGTAAGAAGATTGCGTCCATAACACGTTATGTGACGGTTGCTCTTGCACTTATCGAATCCACAGCCATGACGATCTCATTCGGCAGTTCGGGACTTTTGCAGAAATTCAATGCATTGAACGTCATCACTGCAATCATGGCACTTACCGCAGGCAGTGCATTCGTAATGTGGATCGGCGAGAGAATAACGGAAAAGGGTATCGGTAACGGTATCTCCATTATCCTTCTTGTCAACATTATTTCACGTATCCCTCAGGATATGTCGGCATTGTTTGCTCAGTTTGTAAACGGAAAGAGAATTGCAACCGCAATACTTTCGGCTGCGATCATCATAGCCATTTTGGTTCTTATGATCATGCTTGTAGTACTTCTTAACTCGGGTCTTAGAAAGATCCCCGTACAGTACGCAAGAAGATCGCAGGCAGGCGGCAAGATGGGCGGAGGAACGGCTTCGAACCTTCCCATCAGAATCAATACCGCCGGAGTTATCCCGATAATTTTTGCATCATCACTTATGCAGACACCGGGAATCATCTCCAGATTTGCAGGCTACTCGGGAACGGGCGCTTGGAACACGATTCTTAAGTTCTTAAGCTCAAGATACTGGGTAGACAAAACACAGCCCGTATATTCCATCGGTTTACTTGTATATTGCTTGCTCGTAATCGTATTTGCATACTTCTACACATCAATTACATTTAACCCTATTGAGTTTGCGGACAACTTAAAGAAGTCCAACGGCTTTATCCCCGGTATCAGACCCGGTAAGCCCACCAGCGACTATCTTACAACGATATTGAACGCCATCATATTCATCGGCGGTATAGGCCTTGTTATCGTAGGTATTCTTCCCTACATTTTCTACGGTCTGTTCAAAGCAGAGGTTACATTCCTCGGCACCAGCCTTATCATTATCGTAAGTGTTATCATTGAAACACTTAATCAGATTGAGAGTATGATGCTTGTAAGAAATTACAAGGGATTTTTAAATCAGTAATGCATATAATCTCGGAGCAGGGTTTTCCTGCCCCGAGGCTTTTGCGTTAAACAGGAGAAGAGAATGAAAATTATTATGTTAGGGGCTCCGGGTGCAGGTAAAGGTACCCAGGCTGAAATGATCTGTGAAAAATATGGCTTACCTCACGTTTCAACAGGCGACATCTTCCGTGCGAACATCAAGAACGGAACAGAGCTTGGTAAGGAAGCTAAACAATATATGGATAAGGGACAGCTCGTTCCCGATGAACTTACCGTAAAGATATTGCTTGACAGAGTGGCACAGGATGACTGCAAGAACGGTTACGTGCTTGACGGTTTCCCCCGCACCATTCCTCAGGCTGAAGTACTTGAAGAGGCACTTAACAAACTTGGCGACAAGATCGACTATGCGATCAACGTTGAAGTTCCCGATGAGAACATCATCAATCGTATGTCCGGAAGACGCGCATGCGTAAACTGCGGTGCCACATACCATGTTGTATACGCACCCACCAAGGTTGAAGGCATTTGCGACAAGTGCGGAGAAAAACTTATTCTTCGTGACGACGACAAGCCCGAAACAGTTAAGAGCAGACTTGATGTATATCACAAGCAGACCCAGCCTCTTATTGAGTTCTACTCAAAGAAGAACATCTTAAAAGAAGTGGATGGGACGGTGTCGATGAACGATGTCTTTAATAACATTGTTGCCATCCTGGGTTAAGAGAGGATTAGGAATGTCAGTTTCAATTAAATCGCCTCACGAGATTGAACTTATGAGAGAATCGTGCAGGATTTTAAGCGAAGTATATGAAGAGATGGGCAAGATGATCGAGCCCGGTATCTCTACACTCGACATTGATAAAGAAGGCGAGAGGCTTATAAGGAGCAGAGGTTGCATTCCGAACTTCCTTCACTACAACGGTTATCCCGCTTCGGTGTGTGTATCGGTAAATGACGAGGTCGTTCACGGTATACCCAATAAGAATCACAAGATAAAAGAAGGCGATATCGTAAGCCTTGACTGTGGTCTTATCTATAAAGGATATCACTCCGACATGGCAAGAACATATCCGGTAGGAAAGATATCTCCCGAGGCGCAGCAGCTTCTTGACGTTACAAAACAGGCTTTCTTTGAAGGTATCAAGATGGCTAAGGCCGGAAATCATCTTTATGACATCTCCGCGGCCATTGACGATTATGTAACACCCTTCGGATACGGAATAGTAAAAGATCTTGTAGGCCACGGTATAGGAACAAAGCTTCATGAAGATCCTCAGATACCAAACTTCAGACAAAACAGAAAGGGTATAAAACTTGAGGCGGGAATGACGCTTGCAATCGAACCGATGATCAATATGGGCGGCTGGGAAGTATGCTGGCTCGATGACGACTGGACGGTCGTTACCGAAGACGGAAGCCTTTCCGCACATTATGAGAACACGATCTTAATAACGGACGGCGAGCCCGAAATACTTACACTCAGACAATGATAACCAGCAAATATATATAAGGAGTAATGCATGTCGAAATCAGACGTAATTGAAATTGAAGGAACCGTAGTCGAAAAACTTCCCAACACAATGTTCAAGGTTGAACTTGAAAACGGACATCAGGTGCTTGCCCACATCAGCGGTAAGCTTCGTCAGAACTTCATCAGAATTCTTCCCGGTGACAAAGTTACACTGGAACTTTCACCCTACGATCTTACCAAGGGAAGGATCATTTGGAGAGATAAGTAAAAAAGTTGTAAAAAACAAAAAATAATTGTTGCATTAAGCAAAAGGCCGTGGTACACTAATACTCGGCCTTTTTCGTGCGTAGAGGGGGTATTATGCCCTTTTTAAGCGGAAAAGAGCACGTAACTTGGAGAACTGAAAGGAGGCAACTATGAAAGTAAGATCTTCAGTTAAACCGATTTGCGACAAGTGTAAAGTTATCAAGCGCAAGGGAAAGATCAGAATCATCTGTGAAAATCCCAAGCACAAACAGGTTCAGGGCTAATCCGAATCCGGTAACACAACGGATTTAAAGTATATATATCGTAGCGAGCCTACGTATAAGATACTTTTGATACCGCAAGAGCTCATAATACGGGAGCTCGTACCTTGTCGGAAAAGCCGGATGCCGATCCGGCCGGGATGTAAATCCCCAATCAATCAGTATGGCACATAAGTGCCGCGCCAATTGGCGAACATAGCGTGTAGCCGCGCAAAGAAATGGAGGAAACGTAAATGGCTCGTATCGCAGGTATTGACTTACCCAGAGAAAAACGTGTTGAGATCGGACTTACCTATATCTACGGAATAGGAAGAACAAGCTCAAACAAGATTTTGGAAGCTGCAAAGGTTAACCCTGACACTCGTGTTAGAGACCTTACAGACGAAGAAGTTAAGAAGATCAGTGAAGTTATCGAGGAGCATTACATGGTAGAAGGTGATCTTCGCCGTGAGACAGCTCTTAACATCAAGAGACTTCAGGAAATCGGATGCTACAGAGGTATCCGTCACCGTAAAGGTCTTCCCGTTCGTGGTCAGAAGACCAAGACAAACGCTCGTACCAGAAAGGGTCCGAAGCGTACAGTAGCTAACAAGAAGAAATAATTGTGAATGAAAGGTTGAAAGTAGGTTAGTTTATCATGGCTAAAGTTGCAAAAAAAGTAACAAAAAAGCGCGTTAAGAAAAACGTTGAACGTGGACAGGCACATATCCAGGCATCTTTTAACAACACTATCGTTACACTTACAGATGCTGAAGGAAATGCTTTAAGTTGGGCAAGTGCCGGTGGTCTTGGATTTAGAGGTTCAAAGAAATCTACTCCCTATGCTGCACAGATGGCAGCAGAGACAGCTACAAAGGCTGCTCTTGTACATGGCTTGAAATATGTTGACGTATTCGTAAAGGGACCCGGTTCGGGTCGCGAAGCAGCAATCCGTGCGTTGGCAGCAAGTGGTTTGGAAGTAGTTTCTATCAGAGACGTAACTCCCGTACCTCATAACGGATGCCGTCCTCCCAAGAGACGTCGTGTATAGTGTTAATTAAGTAGGAAGAAGGCCTTAAGGCTGTAAACTATATTCAGAAAGGATAATAAAAAATGGCAGTAAACAGAACACCTGTGTTAAAAAGATGCAGATCCCTTGACTTGGATCCCACATTCTTAGGTTATGACAAGAAATCAAAAAGAAAGAGCGCAAGAGCAGGCAAGAAGATGAGTGAGTACGGTCTTCAGCTCAGAGAGAAGCAGAAGGCTAAATTCATCTACGGTGTGCTTGAGAAGCCCTTCAGAAACTACTATGAGAAAGCTGATCGCATGAAGGGCATGACCGGTGAAAACCTCATGACCATGCTTGAGTCAAGACTTGACAACGTAGTATTCCGTATGGGATTTGCTCGTACAAGAAGAGAAGCAAGACAGGTAGTTGGTCACAAGCACGTTCTTGTAAACGGAAAGTGCATCAACATTCCTTCATACCTTATCAAGGCAGGAGACGTTATCACTCTTTCCGATAAGGCCAAGGAATTACAGAGATACAAAAACATCATTGAAGTTACGGGCGGAAGAATCGTTCCCGAGTGGATCGATGTAGATCAGGACAACTTCAAGGGTACAGTAAAGAACCTTCCCACAAGAGAAATGATCGATGTTCCCGTAAACGAAATGCTTATCGTCGAGTTATATTCCAAATAATAAAGACTTTAAAGTATTTTATCTTAATGATGAAGGAGGAAATATCCTGTGTTTGATTTTGAAAGACCCGAAATTAAAGTGTTGGATCAATCTGAAGATAAGAAGTACGGCAGATTCGTTGCAGAGCCTTTGGAGAGAGGATATGGTATCACTCTCGGCAACTCTTTAAGAAGAATCATGCTTTCTTCGCTCCCCGGCGCAGCAGTCAGCCAGGTTAAGATCGAAGGCGTTCTTCATGAATTCAGTTCCATACCGGGCGTTAAAGAAGACGTTACCGAGATCATTCTTAACGTTAAGAAGCTCGCTATTAAGAACACAAGTGACTCCAACGAGCCCAAGACCGCTTATATCGATTTCACGGGCGAAGGAATCATCAAAGCATCCGATATCCAGGTAGATCCCGATATCGTGATCATGAATCCCGACCAGACGATCGCAACGGTATGCGGTGACAAGAATACAAAGTTCTATATGGAACTTACAATTACCAAGGGACGCGGATACGTTAGCGCAGATAAGAACAAGAACGAAGATCTTCCCATCGGCGTTATCGCTATCGACTCTGTTTACACTCCCGTTGAGCGTGTAAACATGACCGTTGAGAATACCCGTGTAGGTCAGGTTACCGATTTCGACAAGTTAACTCTTGACGTTCATACAAACGGTACACTTGCTCCCGAAGAGGCAGTAAGCCTTGCAGCCAAGGTATTAAGCGAGCACTTAAGTCTTTTCATCGACCTTTCCGATTCAGGAAAGTCTCTTACCGTTCTTGACGAGAAGCCTGAGACAACAGGTACCAGCGCAGTAGACATGAGCATCGACGAACTTGAACTTTCCGTTCGTTCTTACAACTGTCTTAAGAGAGCAGGTATCAATACCGTAGCAGAGCTTGTTAACAAGACACCCGATGAGATGATGAAGGTTCGTAACCTCGGACGTAAGTCTCTTGATGAAGTTTTACTTAAGCTCAAAGAGCTTGGTCTTGAACTTCACAACAGCGAGGACTGATAAAAGTATGATGGCATGGACGGTAAGACCGACGAGCGCGTCCGTGTTAACTCATAAATGGAAACCATGCGTTGTCTGCGTAAGCCCGATGAGCGGCAGATGATACACCATTGTGTTGAGAAAGGAAATTAAAAATGGCAAAGTACAGAAAATTAGGAAGAACAGCTTCCCAGAGAAAGGCTCTCTTAAGAGGCCAGGTAACTTCTCTTATCCAGAACGGCAAGATCGTTACTACCGAGTCTAAGGCTAAGGAAGTTCAGAAGATCGTTGAAGGCATCATTGCTTTGGCGGTTAAAGAAAAAGACAACTTCGAAACCGTAACCGTTACCGCTAAGGTTCCCAAGAAGGACAAGGACGGCAAGCGCGTTAAGGAAGAGAAGGACGGCAAGAAAGTTACCGTTTATGAAGAGATCCAGAAGGAAATCAAGAAAGACCTTCCTTCAAGACTTCATGCAAGACGTCAGATGCTTAAGGTTTTATATGTTGATGAGACCAACAAGTTATTCAATGACATCGCTCCCAAGTATGCTAACCGTAACGGTGGTTACACCAGAATCGTAAAGATCGGTCAGCGTAAGGGCGACGCAGCTATGGAAGTTCTTCTTGAGCTTGTATAAGTTGATCTTAGGTCCGGCACTTCGGTGTCGGACTTTTTTCTTTATACTTTTATGCATTTAAAGTATACTGTATATAAGTTTTAAAAAGAGGAAATGACATGAAAAAACGACTTTTGGCTTTATTGTTATGTTTATCGACTTTGATGCTTATGCAGGGCTGTTCCATCACGAAAGTTCTGGATAAGGACATGGACATGCTGGTGAGCGCAGAGGAGCCCGAAACAACGCCTGATGACGTTTATAAGATACCGCAAAAGGATGATGCGGATACAGAGATCGAAACGGCGGATACGGAGCCCATACCGCTTATGTTCGGAAACGACAAAGAGGTAACTTATGTACGTCCGGACGGAACGGTTGAGGGTAAATATGAGATTCCGGAATATTCGACGATAATCGGATTTGACGGATTTACCGTATATTATTATGTGTACGATGCTTATTATGACGGTCCCGAAAAGGAAGTCTTATGTTCTTATGATGTAAAGACCAAGTCCGAAAAAGAGATATGCCGTATAGAGTTTGGAAGCTTTATGACTTATTACGATGGAAAGATCTGGTTTCTTTCTACCAACGGAGGGACTTTTTACAAAGAGTTCTATGCGGATGTAAATACCGGTGAAATAAAAGAGAATACCGAGATATCGGATGTGCTTGAAAAGTATTCCGCACGCCATGACTATGATTACAAAGTTTGTTCACAAAGATCCTTTGATGAGGCGGGATACATTCTTTTGTACGATACCGACAGGACTTATATGTACGACAAGGATGCCATCGTGGCATTAAGTCTTCCGAAAGATATAAGCGAAACTGTCTACTGGGACGAAACGTCGGTGTTTGTGAATACGGTGTCGGATTATGACGGCATGAGCACGCTTTTAAGATATGACATCAAGGATGCGACCACTACGGTGGTAAGCGAAAAGTATCAGGGAACCCTGGCAGTATACGACAGAGAATTTTTCTGGTATGAGCGCGAAAAGGAAAGTAACGGAGAAACAAAGTATCACGTTTACTATATGGATCTCAACACATTTGAGACCGGCGAGGCGGTTACGATGAAGAGAACTCCGGGTACTTCGGAATACTTCAACGCCATCGCGACATTCACGCCCTGTGAGAACGGTTATTTCTACGCCGAATGTGATTACGGCAAGATCGTATGGTGCCATACACTCAAGTCTTTGGGCGGTGCAGGCGCTACCGAAAAGATAGCCACCGATCCCATAAGAGAGCATAAGTGGAAAGAGATAGGTTCGGTTCAGGCGGTTTATAACGAAAGCTACTGCGCAAACTGCGGCAAGAAGGTTGAAGAATACTACGAAGAGTACTTTGTGTTAAACTCAGACTTAAGCCCTTATGCGAAAGAAATAAACGATGCGCTTTACGCTGTTTGCATGTCTAACGGAGAACACTACGCGGCAACCGATCCGTATATCCCCGCAGAGGACGATGAATGTGAATTCCACGGTACTTATATGGGCATGTCTTCTTACGAGCATACTCTATTTGACGCGAAGATCATTAAAGACCATTACCTTACGGTGGACATGGACGGATATATGTACATGGGCGGCGCTCATGGCCTTCCTTTTACGGGGCATTACCTGTTTGACCTTAACACCGGTAAGGAAGTTACCATGGCGGATCTCTTTGACGGTACGGAAGAGCAGTTCAAAGAACTCATCGCGACAAAGGTTAAAGAGCATTTCTTAAGTTTTGAGGATCCCGAGTACTCGCCTTACTATGCGGCGGATGCTGACGAAGTTTATGACAGCGCATATGAAGGTGCGGCATTCGATCTTGTACCCATCGGATTTAACGAGGACGGTCTTTACATCGATTACCAGCCTTACCAGATGGGACCTTACGCTGCGGGATTCATAGATATAGATATAAGTTATGATGATATAAATCTTAAATGGGATTAAGCGGCTTGTACTTCCGCTTTGAGGATTTATGAGGAAATTAAAGGACAACAAAGTGCTTTTGGTGAGCGCAGCGATCTTAATATTGCTATTGTGTGTTTACTACCGAAAGCCCCTTGGTGAGTTCGCCCTAAAGTGCCGCGACAATGCGGTGGTTAAAATAGAAGAGTACAAAGAACACAGTGTCGAAAGAAAAGCAGTCCGCGCCGAGAGGAAGGCTGAGAGGATCGCTGAGCGCGAAGAAAAGCGTGAAGCGAAACGGCTTGCAAAAGAAGCGAAGAAGCTTGAAGAGCAGCAAAGCTCGGCACCTGTTGAGGTGCAGGCGGAGGAGCCTCTCGTTCTCGATACGGAGGAGCTTATCAAGACACGGTCGTTCTCAAGCGAGGAGCTGGCACTGATAAGCGAGCAGAACGGAGTTGTTCTGACCGCTTCCGACGGTTCGAGATATGTGACCCGTTCTTTTACCGATGAAGACGGAAATCCGACCATGAGCTACATGCTTATTTTGGAGAGTGTCGACGGGGTTACTTTCAGACCTTGCGACGAATACGTATATTCGGCGGCATGTGTCAAACTGTTCGATTCCCCCTCTTACATAAACGCGGTAAAGACGGCGGGGCAGTGGGAAGAGTTCAAACGCGTGGGAATAGCCGAGAACGGCTGCTATCAGCTCGTGACGGGGGAAGGACGCATCCTTTATTCAAACGGAGAGCATTTCAGGCGATACCGTGAGGATATGCCTTTAACCGAGACGATAAACATGCCTGCGGAACGAATCGAACTTGAGATAGATCACCTAAATCAGAATCCCACGCTTCCCAACGGCTGTGAGATAACAAGTCTTGCGATGGTTCTTAACAAGCTGGGGTTTGACGTTACGAAAGAAAATCTTTCGGACAATTATCTTCCGAAAGCCAAGATAGGAAAAGCAAACTTCTATAAAGAGTTTGTGGGCAATCCCCGAAACGAAGATTCATACGGCTGCTACGCCGGAGCGATAGTGAACGCGGCCAATTCGTATCTTGCTTCACAGGGAAGTTCCTATAAGGCAGTGGACTATACCGGAAGCGATTTTAAGACGCTTCTTGAGCTTGTAGAGAAGGGAAAGCCCGTTATAGTATGGACGACATGCTATATCAACGAAGACCCCGGCTATACGACGAAATGGGTCGTAGACGGAGAGTATCTTGTATGGAAGGCAAACCTTCACTGCGTAGTGTTGAAGGGATTCGACACGGAGAAGCATACGGTCATCGTGGACGACCCCATGAGAGCGACGGAAGAATATGACATGACGCTGTTTATAAAGCGCTTTAAGCAGTTTTATTCACAGGCCGTGGTGATAGAGTGACAACAAAACGCCTGCACATAAGTGTCGTGCAGGCGTGGTTTTTCTTTGTACCATAATTACTTATCGTCGGTTGACGTAGTCTGATAGGCTATGTCGGGGTTTTTGTCGGCGTATTGTTTAAGCGTTTCATGACCGCCTATGAACCGGACCAAAAGAGCACAGATGATGATTATCCCGAGTATCTTAAGAACCGGGATGATGATCGTATTTTTGTACGGTTTCAGAAAAGTATACAATTTGGCGATGAAATCTTTAAGCTTGTCTTTCATAAACCTTGTGTTTTGCGTTATGTTAGGGTAAAATTTTGTGGATTAAGGCTTTATTGCCTATGTAGATAATACCGCATTTTTTTGGTGTAAGAAAGATGGAAATAGTAAAAACGGAAAATCTTACATTTGAATATATAAGGCGCGATGAAAACGATAACGTGGAAGGCATCACCACGGCCGTGGATAACGTTTCGATAGACGTTAAGCAAGGCGAGTTCATAGCGATACTGGGACACAACGGTTCGGGCAAGTCTACCCTCGCAAAGCACCTCAATGCGATACTCTTCCCCACCGAGGGAACGGTGTGGGTGAACGGTCTTGATACGAAGGATCTCGATAACCTTTGGACCGTAAGAAATACGGCGGGTATGGTTTTTCAAAATCCCGACAACCAGATAATCGGTCAGATAGTGGAAGAGGACGTGGGATTCGGACCCGAGAACATGGGCGTTTCCACAAAAGAGATATGGGAGCGCGTTGAGGAAAGCCTTAAGGTAGTGGGCATGTACGAGTACAGGAAGTCTTCCCCCAACAGACTTTCCGGCGGACAAAAGCAGCGTGTTTCCATCGCGGGGGTTTTGGCAATGCACCCCAAGTGTATAGTGCTGGACGAGCCCACGGCGATGCTGGATCCCATCGGGCGCAAAGAAGTCATCGATGCCGTGCGCGGTCTTAACGATGTTGAAAAGATAACGATAATACTCATCACTCACAACATGGACGAGATAGTACATGCGGACCGTGTTTTTGTGATGGATAAAGGTCATATCGAGATGGAGGGAACCCCCAGAGAGATTTTCTCGAAGGTTGAACGCTTAAAAGAACTTCGCCTGTGCGTACCCCAGGTAACTGAGATCGCATACGAGCTTAAGAAGCGGGGACTCCCCATTCCCGCAGGCATACTTACCATAGATGAACTTACGGAGGCACTGAAGAAATGTCGATGATACTTAATCACGTGTCCTACGTATACAATCCGGGTACACCTATGGAGAGCAGGGCACTCAACGATATAAACTTAAAGATAAACGACGGCGAGTTTTTGGGACTCATCGGACATACCGGTTCGGGCAAGTCTACCCTGGTGCAGCATTTAAACGGACTTTTGCTTCCCACTTCGGGAGAGGTCTACTTTAACGGTGCTGACATTTCGGATCCGGAGTTTTCAAGAAAAGATTTAAGAGGCAAGGTGGGACTTGTGTTCCAGTATCCCGAGCATCAGCTTTTTGAAGCCGATGTGTTCTCGGATGTGTGCTTCGGTCCCATCAATAAGGGATTAAGTAAGAAAGAAGCCGAACTGAGAGCCTTCAGCGCCCTTAAGCAGGTAGGTATAGAAGATGAATACTTCTATCAGTCGCCTTTCGATCTTTCCGGCGGACAGAAGCGAAGAGTGGCCATAGCCGGGGTGCTGGCAATGGAACCTGAAGTACTGGTACTCGACGAGCCCACGGCGGGACTTGACCCCGCAGGACGAGACGAGATACTCGGTATGTTATCCAACATTCGAAAAGAGCGGGGATGCAGCATAGTGCTTGTCAGCCATTCCATGGAAGATGTGGCGGAGTACGCCGATCGTATAATAGTAATGAACAAAGGCTCCATCGTATTTGACGATACACCCGCAGAAGTTTTCAAATTCTCGAAGGAGCTTGAAAATATGGGATTATGTGCGCCGGAGGTAACAAGGGCGCTTAAGAAACTTAAAGAAGAAGGCTTTAACGTTGACGTTTCCTGTGTGAACGTCCGTGACGGCGTGGAGACGATTTCCAAATGCTTCGGGATATAACACTCGGTCAGTATTATCCTGTGGATTCGGCAATTCACAGGCTTGACCCGAGAGTGAAACTGTTCGGAACGATGATATTCCTCATTTCACTCTTCATAACCGACAATTTCATAGGGTATATTCCGGCGATAGCTTTTCTCGTCACCGTGATCGCGCTTTCAAAGGTGCCTTTTAAGTACATGGTAAAGGGTATGCGTGCGATTCTCTTCCTGTTACTTTTCTCGGTGATCTGCAACCTTTTTATGGCCAGAGGAGACGTTGTTTTTTCTTTCTGGAAGTTAAGCATCACGAAACAGGGTATAAAGACGGCCGGATTTATGGCGATCAGACTTTCGTTTCTTGTCATCGGTTCGTCGATAATGACGCTTACTACTACGCCCAACCATTTAACGGACGGTCTTGAAAAAGGACTTTCGTTTTTGAAGATATTCAAAGTGCCCGTTCACGACATCGCGATGATGATGTCGATCGCGCTCAGGTTTATTCCCATACTGGTGGAAGAAACCGATAAGATAATGAAGGCACAGATGGCAAGGGGCGCGGATTTTGAATCGGGCAACATCGTAAGGAAGGTAAAGAGCCTCATCCCGCTTCTCGTTCCGCTCTTCGTATCGGCTTTCAGACGTGCCAACGATCTTGCGATGGCAATGGAAGCGAGAGGATACAGAGGGGGCGAAGGACGTACCAAGATGAAGCCTCTTAAGTATCATTCAAACGATGCGGTCGCTTATCTTGTCATATTTGTTTACCTTGGCGCAATCATCGCCACAAGAGTAATCTTCTGATGAAAAGAATACTTCTCTGTGTCGCATACGACGGCACGAACTATTCGGGGTGGCAGCTTCAGGACAACGCTCCCACCATCGAAGGAGAATTGAATAAAGCTTTGTCTGATCTTCACGGCGAAGAGATCGCAGTCATCGGTGCAAGCCGTACCGATGCGGGCGTTCATGCGCTTTGCAACATGGCAGTATATGATACCGACGCACGCATGCCGGCCGAAAAGGTTTCTTTTGCCCTGAATACCGTTCTTCCCGAGGATATTAAAGTAGTGTGGTCGCG
This sequence comes from Lachnospiraceae bacterium, assembly GCA_017963665.1. GTDB lineage: Bacteria > Bacillota > Clostridia > Lachnospirales > Lachnospiraceae > UBA1258. Next base: position 13,829 of record JAGCTJ010000087.1, read on the forward strand.
AGAGGTCGCACCCGACTTTCATCCCCGTCACACAAATACCGTTAAAACATATGAATATACGATCTATAACGAACCCATAATGCCACCCACGGAAAGGCTTTATGCTTACCATGTGAAGGACAAACTGGATGTTGCAATCATGGAAAAAGAAGCAAAATGTCTGGTGGGGGAGCATGATTTTAAGAGTTTTGCTTCCGTTTACACAACTGCGGAGACTACGGTGCGCACCATCACCGATATAGACGTGCGGAGGGAAGGCTCTTATGTTAAGATAACAGTGAGCGGAACGGGTTTTTTGTACAATATGGTCAGGATAATAGCCGGGACGCTTATAGATGTGGGGCTTGGCCGAAGAGCAGAAGGGTTTACCAAAGCAGCCCTGGACGCTCTGGACAGACGTTCAGCGGGACCCACCGCACCGGCAAGAGGGCTTATGCTCATCAAATATGAATTTTTGGATCAATGTTTTTGAGAAGGAGGGTACAAAATGTTTTGCAGTAATTGTGGAGAAAAGTTAAATGACGGTTCTATGTTCTGCCATAAGTGCGGAACTCCGGTGAATGCGCAGGGTGTTACACCCGTACAAAGCGCGGCACCTCAGCCGGTTCAAAATGTTGCACCAACTGTTGCACCGCAGCCTCAGCCGGTTCAATATGCGCCCTTTGCACCTGTGCCGATGCAGACCGGAAAAGTCGGCGTAGGCGTGGGTTCAGTGATCATGTCGAGCATATTTGCATTGATAACGTTTTGTTTTGCGGTGGCAGGCTGTCTGGGACGTTTACGATTGCATCTCATGCTTGCCGGAGAGGTATATGTTCTGGTAGGATTATCGGCTCTTTTGCTGGTTTCATGTCTGCTGTTCAAAGTTGCCAAGTGGATACCTTTTATTCCGATATTGGTCTGGACATTTTACGATATTATAGTTTACAAAAAATTGTTCGATTTTTATGCCGTAAGATTGATAATACATCCAAATTCCTTAAGATTGATCATGATAGTTTTGGTCCCTGTCGCTTTTGTTTTGTTTACGTCAGCCGTTTTTTCAAAGGGCGCCGTCAGGACAGTGACAGGAGTGCTCGCTTCGATAGTATATGCGATCACATCGTGCGTCGGAGTCGCAGCTTTGTTACGTGTTGTAAGGTTATTTGGGAGATCACGCGCTGTTTTTAAGGGTATTGACAGTGAAAGGTTACCGTTGTATGTCAGATTCGCATTCTATTTTTGCTGCGCAGTGATCTCACTGTGTATAGTATTTGCTAAGGCAAGACCAAACAAAAAGGCCGTTTCGCAGCGTTAAGCGTGAAAAAGCGCGTAAATACAGAAAAAAGCCTTGACACTGTTATAAACACTGTAATATAATCATTCGGTGCGACGAGATTACTATGCCCATTCCAATGCCCCGGTACGGCAGGTCGATCGGATCGCTTGTTACCTTAAAATAGCATGGAGGAACTACAATGAAGACATTTATGGCCAGTCCCGCTACCATCGAAAGAAAGTGGTATGTGGTTGACGCTACAGATATGACTCTCGGACGTATGGCAAGTGAAGTTGCCAAAGTTTTAAGAGGCAAGAATAAACCTACATTTACTCCTTTCATTGACACAGGCGATTATGTGATCGTTGTCAATGCAGAGAAGATTTCCGTAACAGGAAAGAAACTTGATCAGAAGACATACTTCCGTCACTCTGATTATGTTGGCGGTGTTAGCGAAGTTACTCTTCGTGAGAAACTTGCTACAAAGCCCGAAGAAGTTATCGAGCATGCAGTAAAGGGAATGCTTCCCAAGGGACCTTTGGGTCGTCAGATGCTCAAGAAGCTTTTCGTATACGCAGGACCTGATCACAAGCATGAGGCTCAGAAGCCTGAAGTATTGACATTCTAAGAGGACTGAAAGGAGAATAAGACAATGGCTAAGGCTAAAGCAGCAAAAGCAGTAAAGTATTATGGCACCGGTAGAAGAAAGTCCTCTATCGCACGTGTTTACTTAGTTCCCGGTAAGGGAAATATCACAATCAATAAAAGAGACATCGACGATTACTTCGGTCTTGAGACTTTAAAGGTTATCGTTCGTCAGCCTCTCGTAGCTACCGAAACAGTTGATAAGTATGACGCAGTCATCACTGTAAAGGGTGGCGGATTCACAGGCCAGGCAGGAGCTGTTCGTCACGGTATCGCAAGAGCACTTCTTACCGTAGATGCAGACTTCAGACCTGTACTTAAAAAGGCCGGTTACTTAACAAGAGATCCTCGTATGAAGGAAAGAAAGAAGTACGGTCTCAAGAAAGCTAGACGCGCTCCGCAGTTTAGCAAGAGATAATGATACAAAAAATGGACTCCTTTTATGGAGTCCATTTTTTTGTCTTCAATTCATTAAAATATGATAAGAGTCGATTGGCTATTTCATCATCCTTTTTTAAAGAATCAACCAACTCATATATGCTTGCGTCTGTGTTTTTATCAATCAATATTGTCTCTGGACTGGAATCAGATGTTAAACCACAGAGATATTCTATAGAAGTATTGAAAGATTGGGCCATAAAACTAATTGTTTGATAAGAAGGAGATCTTTGTCCACTTTCGTATCGGCCATATCCCATTGCTGACATATTCAATATTTTTGCTGCTTCTGCCTTGTTTAATCCCATTGATTCACGGACAGAAATCAATCGTTGAGGATTCAAATACATATGTAACTCCTTATTGACAATAACCATTGGTTATGATAATTTATAGTAACCAACGGTTATATTCTACCAAACAGATGATCCGTGCGCAAGGATAATTATGGGAAAATTGAGGAGGGTACTTATGAAGGATACGCTTAGTGTTATTTTGGATGCGGAAAAAGAGGATAGATATTTATGGAATTTATTGAGGATAGGGAGATAGATCCATATATGGCTCCATGCCAATCTGACACTTGAATGATTTGTCCATTTGTGTATACTATAGGTAAGCAGGTGATGCACAGCCTTATAAATGAGCGAGTTAAGAGCAGGTGATGCACAGCCTTATAAGTGAGCAAGTTATTAGCAGGGACAAGTATTCTTGTCCCTGTTTTTTGTTGGAGGAATATGTACAGTTTAAAAATATATGAAATTGATTCAAACTATGTAAGATTCTTATCCGATTTTCAAGAGCACATTTTTTGTTCTGAAGGGGAAAAAGCATGTAGGGCTTATATGAGCTGAGATACTTAAGTCGCGAAAAAGGACTTCAAAAAGAACGTCTTGACGGAATCGGCAAATACGATGTATGATGAGTACTCGCACCTTAAAATCGAAAAACAAAGTGAGGGTAGAGTATGAGTTACATTGAAGTTGACGGTTTGAAGAAGACATTCACCGTCAAAAAGAAGCGTGAAAAAGGAAAGCTGCTTAGAGAGAAGCAGACCGTTGAAGCGCTTAAGGGTGTTTCGTTTTCCGTAGAGAAGGGCGAACTTGTGGGCTATATCGGGCCGAACGGTGCAGGTAAGTCCACGACGGTAAAGATACTTTCGGGTATCCTTACTCCCGACGGCGGAAAAGCGAATGTAGGCGGCAGAGTGCCCTGGGTTGACAGAAAAGAGTACGTTAAGCACATAGGCGTCGTATTCGGGCAGAGAAGCCAGCTTTGGTGGGATGTGCCCATAATTGACAGTTTCTCGCTTCTAAAGGACATCTATAAGCTCTCATCGGGAGATTACGAGAAAAGGCTTAAGGAACTTAAGGATGCGCTGCAGCTGGAAGAACTGTTGAGGACTCCTCTGAGACTTTTGAGCCTCGGGCAGCGAATGAGAGCGGAGCTTTGCGGATCGTTACTTCACAGACCGGAGCTTTTGTTTCTTGACGAGCCCACGATAGGTCTTGATGCGGTAAGTAAGATCGCATTAAGAGATTTTCTTAAATGGGAGAACAAAGAAAACGGAACCACGATAATGTTAACAACCCATGACATGGAAGACATAGCGGCGCTTTGTTCGCGTGTCATGGTACTTGGTCACGGGCAGAAACTGTTTGACGGAAAACTTCCGGATCTTCTTGAGAGATTCGATACGGTAAGAACGGTAAGCGTTAAATACGACGGAACGGATATTTCGCTAAAAGTTCCGGAAGGCGCAAGTGTTTCGCAAAAAGATAACGAGTTCTTCATAACTTATTGCCCCAAGGAAATTCCGACGGCGCGACTTTTGGTGGCTTTGCAGGATGCGGGTACGATAAGCGAGATGACTCTTCAACCTGAGAACATAGATCATCTGATCGCAGCGATGTACAAGGAGTTGGATCTATGAGAGCATACTTTACCGTTTTCAAAATGAGGCTTCGCATGGAGCTCCAATACAGAGGAGCGATGATAGGCGGTATAGCATGCCAGGTTTTCTTCGGACTTATACTGGTGGCTTTGTACAGAGCGCTTTATGAAGGAAAGCCCCAGGCGATCCCGATAGAACATGTGGCGACTTACGTATGGCTCCAGCAGTCGTTTTTCAGAATGCTCGTCGCCAGCGACCCCGATCTTCTCGATAAGATACGTTCCGGCGACATCTCTTATGACATGTGCAGGCCGGTTGATATGTACGGCTTTTATTATGTAAGGATAATGGCGCAGAAACTCATGGGAAGTCTCATGAGAGGCATTCCCATGCTCGTGTTTGCGGCGCTTTTGCCAAAGGGATGGGGAATAGTGCTTCCAAACTCCGTGCCGGGACTTTTGGCCGGTGTGATGGCGCTCGTGATAGGTCTTCTTTGCATGTGCGCACTTGAGAACATCACGATGGCGTTTACGATGAGGACGCTCGATCCGAGAGGCATCCAGGCGATGCTAAATCTCCTGATGGTGACGTTTTCGGGAAATCTTCTTCCTTTGACGCTTTTTCCCGACAGCTGGCAGAAGGTCATTAAAGTGCTTCCTTACTCGCAGTTACTCGATGCCCCGATACGCCTTTATACGGGCGAATATCCCGTGAGCGAAGCGTTCAAGATCATAACGATCCAGTTGCTATGGACGCTCGTGCTCGGCGCTTTCGGCATGTATCTTTGGGGCAGGAACAAAAAACGGATGATAGTGCAGGGAGGTTAGTATGGATACAGTCAGATTGTATATCAGATCCATGGGAATGCTCCTAAGAAGCCATCTTCAATACCCCGCGTCGTTTGTGATGCAGACGCTTGCACAGCTTGTTATGGAAGCGGGAGAGATGATGGTCGTCATCCTCGTAGTGGATCGTTTTGAAAAACTTAAAGGCTGGACCGGAGGGAATCTTTTCTTCTTTTTCGGTCTCATGTCGGTTTCTTTTTACATAACGGAATTTTTCGGAAGAGGCATCACCGGCGACTTTCCTTCGATGGTCAGGACCGGAAAACTCGACACCATTCTGCTCCGTCCCCGAGGCGTTCTTACGCAGGTTTTGTGCAGCGGCATGGACCCGAGGCGTATTACATGCATCGCGGTCGGCACGGTGGCGCTCATCATGGGAAGCAGGATGTCGGGCGTTGAGTGGAGCGCGCTCAAAGTGCTCGCACTTATCGAATCGATCGGCATGAGCTGCCTTCTCATATTGGGGCTCTTCATGATAGAATCGATCTTTTGCATCCACAGCGTAAAGTCTGTTGAGCTTGTGAACGCGATCACTTACGGCGGCAGGAGCGCCTGCCAGTACCCGATAGACATATATCCCACGCCACTTAAAGTGATGTTCACCGTACTTGCGCCGTTCGCGCTGACGCTTCACGTGCCCGCGGCGTGGATACTCGGCAAGCCTTTGTATGGCTGGCCGATATGGACCGTGTTTGTGACGCCCCTTTCCGGGGCAGCGGTATTTTTCATCATGACCGCTCTGTTTCATCGCGGAATGCGCTATTACAGGTCTACCGGTTCATGATAAACAGGTAAGAAGAACAATCAGACTCTCCTTTTTGGAGAGTCGTTTTTTCTTTTTGCCGAATATGTTATATAATAGGCTCATGTTAACGTATTTGTGAGGGTTATGCTTATGAAAAAAAGATCGATCGTTTGCATGATCATTTTATTATTGTTTTCTCTTACGATTACCGCGTGCATACCGCCCGGTTATACTGAAGAGAAGAAAAAAGCCGTCACCAAAGAGCACGCCGACGAGGCAACCTGGTGGTTTAAGAAAAATTTCTCCGAGGCCAAGGCAAAGCGCGGAGAGGCGTACGCCGACAGTCGCGATCTTTTTGCTGCGATAGAAGGTCAGTACGAGTACAAGGGAAATACTTACGAGTACATGTACGACTATCATAACAAAAACATGTATTTAGGGTACGAGTTTGAAACGGCAACAGAGATCGCTTCGGATGCCATGAAAGAGTATTTCGGAGATAACGTAAGGGCAATCGAACTGACGCCGCCCACCTTTTCTTTCTACACCAAGTGTGAGAACGACAAAGGCGGAGATTACGGCTCCGACGTAGAAGGAAACATGATACTCTGCGATTATCTGCATGTTCTTCCCGCAGGTTCAGATCCTACGAAGTATGCGAACATAATGCTCACCGAGGGGTTTGAAAACTCAAAGTATTCTTATGCCGAGATGTATGTCGACGTACTCCCTAAGTACAACAGAAATGCGCTCGAACAGTTTAAGGGTATAAGATCGCAGATGTTCATAAAGCCCGTCGATCTTGAATTTGACGGCGTTTACAGAGTTTCTTACTCTTTGGACAAAGCTGAATACGATCATCTTAAATTGACAGAGGTAAAGGACGGAGTATACGCCGGATATTATTGCATCGAAGAGGTTTCGTATGATGAATCGGGAGCGGAGATTCCAAAAGACGACGTTTTCGACGAAACGAGTGCATACATTAAAGATAACAACGACGGTTCGTATACAATAAAACTTCCCGATACGGGAGGTATCCTGCTGGTGTTTTCCAAGAAAAAGGCAACCGTATCGAGAACGTTTACATTAAATGACGGTTCTGAGAGAAAGGATGTTTTTGACGAGTGGAGCAAGTTTGATTCACCGTTTGGAGATGAGTATGACGGATTTTACTATGACATAAATCTTCCGAAGAGCAAATACAGACTCTATTATGACATCGCGTTATCAACCGACAAAGAAAACGAATATGTGATCACGATAGAATAGCACACAAGTCATCTCACGGCTTACAATAATCATATGAAAAAAGGTTTTTGGAATGAACCAACACCACCGTCCCCTAGGGTCTAGAAAATAAACAGTTGTCTTGAACAGTTTGATTGAAGATTATGTTGAAAGTTAAAAACAGAGAATACAAAACAATTAAGTGGGAAAAAAGAAAAGACCAAATATTAGCGTATGAAAAGATGTATAAAGCCCAGGTGGAAGATTTGAAAAAATCTTTGAATTCGGAAGTGTCTTCTAATGCTAAACAATGGTGTTTGTTAAAACTTTCATATGCCAGTATTGTTGAATTGGATTATATAAATAAAAGAGAAGAAGCGTTTAAGGAACATCTTAAAGATCTGTTACAAAATGCTTCTTTATGTTGCAAGGCATATAATGATGGGGTCGATATGCATGAAGCGACAAGAAGACCTATAGCTGAAGGATTAAAGTCGGGATTCGAGGGATATTATGCATTAATTGCTCAAGATGAAGACGTATTAATGAATGTTACAAATGAAGAACATCCCCTAAGAAAATTGCTGGAGCATAAAAAAATCCCAACGGAAACTGATAAATATGATGAATTATGCGATATGATAAACGCCATAGTTGAAAATGATTCAGACGCCTTTAATGAAGCACTAAGTGCGCGTATTCGTTCAATACGAAAAATGCCGACGGATTATTTTATTTGCTTAGATGTTTGGTCGATGGGTTTAATCAGATATGCCGAAAAGCAGGGAATGATTGTAGATAGAGATAAGTATATCGAAACGGATTTAAGTAGTATAGGATTGTAATGAAGAAACTTTCAGTTTTACTGAATAGATTATCTTTTGATATAACTTACAAACTATATTTCAATAATGGTCAATAAAAAACAGCCACCTTATTCGTATATTGTGCTAAGCAAAAAGGGTATTA
>JAGCTJ010000088.1 GCA_017963665.1 Lachnospiraceae bacterium
ATCCTGAGCCAGGATCGAACTCTCGAAAAAAAGTTTTATCCTTAAGCTTAATAAACGTTGGTTATTATTCCGTACATTTACTGCTTGATTTGTTGTTCTGAAAAAATTTGTTCAAAGATTTTCAGGGTTGCATATGCTGTTTAGTTATCAATGTTCACGCCCCATTTCTTGGAGCAAGACTTAATATAGCACCCCGATTTTGGGTTGTCAACACAAATTTTGTATTTTTTTGAAAAATTTTTTCGTTAACAGGAAATGTTGATTTTATGCGGTTTTGTGCATATTTCATGTGTTTAAAATGATTAAATAATTTCACAAACGAAAGCAAATTGTCTGAATTGTGTTTACAACTTTTTCTTTTTGCTTTCAGTCGTATATACGACTGCCCGTGAATTCTCATTTAAAAACCGTGCGTGTCCTGAAACACGCACGGTTTTCAAACTTTTTACATTTGTATTTATACATTTACAATGAATAATCTAAGTAATTATTCAAGGTTGCTTGTAACCGAACCTTTTGTGTTGGATGAAACCATCATGGAAAGTGATGACACAACAGTATCTGCCGGAACCTCATATATGAGAACAAGTCGTTTTGTCTCGCCGGAATTAAAATCTCCCAGATACTCGTCCAAACTGTCTTCAAGCAAATTCTTGTAAACGGATTTATAGCCCTGATTATTAATGTTCAGTTTAAATGTCACGTTTCGGGCATAAACATTAAACTGCTGAGCTGCGCCGTTATTGGTGACATCAAAGAAAACAACCAATAATTTCTTATTCTCAAGGGCATTCATTGCAAAGAAATAGTCGGTACTGTTTTCAGGATAACTGTCTGTAAGGGTTAATCCCGCATATTTAATGGAAAAATCCTCTGCATCAAGAAACTGTTCAACCGACATAACAGATTCGGACGAATCGATCACGGTTGCTCCGCCGGTTCCGTCATTAGAAGGCGAAACGGGTTGTGAAGTATAACCACCGTTTGCCGCTTCCTGTTCCTGTGCTTCTTTTCTTCTCGTTTCTTCCTCAAGCTGTTTTGCGGCTTCGTAGGCAAGTCTTGCCGACTCACGCTCCTGAAGTGCCGTATTGTACTTATTAAGAAACTCGCTCGTATCTACAAGTCGTGAATGATTGTCCTTGTCATACTTAAGAAGAAGCGATACGGCATATTCACTCACCATCTCGTTTTCTTCTTCGGTAAGATCGGGATACTGAGCACATCCCGCAAAAAGGAGCGTTGCTGACAATATTAAACTTGTAAGTAATATTGCGGATTTTCGCATATTATTGGTTCCAATCTTCGGATTTGTTTTCTTCCGGTTCATTTATAACAGGTTCCTCGTTTACTTCAGGCGATTCACCCACCGATTCTTCATTATACACCATTTCCGATAACGATTCATTAGAATCAGAAGATTCTGTTACCGTTTCTTCAATCACAGTTTCAGTTGTAGGTTCCGAAACAGGTTCGGGAGTAATCTCAGCAGCAACCTCAGTCGCATCCTCAGAAGCAACCTCGGGAACGACCTCAGAAGCGGGCTCAACAACAGGCTCGGCAACAGGCTCGACAACAGGCGTTGCCATAACCGCCGGAACTGCCTGGGCCATTGCGGCAATGCGTTCTTTCTCCTTTAATGCCTTAAGCTGCTTCTGCTCTCTACTTTCAAGGATAAGGTAAACGAAGGAAATGGCGATGGCGATAAGACCTACTACCAGGAACACTATCATTCTCTTAAAGTTGCTCTCATCGGCATAATCGATCCATGCAACCTTCACGCATACCGCAAGAGAAAGTACCAGGCCGTATATTCTTGCTTCAAATCTGTTTGCGATACATCCGATGGCGATGGTCACAAAAGCAACTGCCATGAGGGAAATGCTGATCCACAAAGGATCGATCTTCATAAAGAAGCCAAGATACGTAAGCACTGCAGCCATTATGATGTAGCGGGCTTTTGTATCAAGCTTAAACTTCTTTCTGAATACGCAAAGACAGATGAGTATGCTTATAAATGCCACCGATGAAACTACGATGATCTCTTCGATACCTCTGTAACGAAGCATGGGTACCCACAGTATCAGGCATGTATTTGCGATCAGGAAGAAAATGTTGTAAACAAGTATTCCCTTTACTCTCATTGCCGGAATAAGGTTAAACAGCAATACGAGTATGAACCAGGTAGCCATTATGATCGGCACGGTAAGATAACTGAAGCCGTGATACCAAAGGAAGCACGACATCATTATCGTATACAAAAACTCATGATAGAGTTTAAGTTTCGAGCACATGAGGACTCCCAGGAATCCCACGAACATTATCACGAATGAAAGATAATTATCTTTAAAGAACACTCCCGCAAGCAATGCAAAGAACGTAACAACGGCATCCGTTGCGACAAAATCTTTCGAGAATGCGCAAAGCTTTGAGATAACCAAAACGGAAAGCACTATGAGCGCCGCAAAATCAGCATTCAGATAAACGGTTACAGCCGGCGACGCACCGCAGGTTACGTATACAAACAGTAGGGCAAAAAGAAGCAGCACCGAAACAGGTGACCATCTTTGCTTCTTTGCAATGAGACAAAGGAACATGAACACGCAAACTGCCGCGAAGCCCGCAAGCACGTACCAATCGATGGTGTCACAGATCATTATGGACGAAAGACCGATGAGTATGAGTGCGAAGGTCTCAACGCATATATCCTGTGTGTTGAATAAATAGCATGTGAACATTACAAATACGGAAAGCACAACTCCAAAGCCAAACCATGTATAGTCCACAAGCCAGTAATACATATAGTTTGCATAGACCAGTGCTCCGAAAACAATAAAAAGACGAATGACTTTAGATATCGAAAAGCCTTTCCTGTATGGCATTATAAACAGCACAAAGTTAACTGCGAGCACAAATCCCATAAGATATGCGAATGTGATGTTGTTTATGTTTGCGTCGTATACAACAAGGGGAACAACGCTTCCCAGTGAGCAGACGATCTCAAGGAAGGGCGACTTTCTCAGCCTTGCAATAAGGAAGTTTAAAAATGCGATACCGCCCAGAACCGCAAGAGTAATGTAAAAATCGTACAGTTTGATCGACAGATATGCGAATATGGCTGCATAATACAGCACGCCGAATCCAAGACCCGTAATGATCTTTCCGAAAAACTTAAGTCTTCTTTCTATAAGAAGTTCGGAAACCAATACGATAAGACCGCCTGTTGCGAACATGGCGATGACCATCCAATACTTATCAAGATACATGGAGCCAAAGTACAGTGCCGCCATCACGAACAATGCTCCGACAACGCTTAGTATTCCGGCGCCCACCTTAACTTCAAGCTGTGTACGTTTCTTTAAGTTCTGATTGTAATTCTTTATATAGTCTTCGTTAACAATATTTGTATTGTTTTCCAAATTGTTACCCAAATTGTTTCCGTCCATCACTTTTCCTCCGATACAGGTTTTGCCGTCTCAAGGGTAAACCAGAAAACCACTCCGTTTTCCACATTTGATACACCGCACTCCTGCCCCATAGCATCAGTAACTGCTTTTACTATCGAAAGTCCTACGCCGGACCCGCCGTATTTACGGGTACGTGCTTTATCGACTTTATAAAACTTATCCCAGATCCTCTCAAGTGAGTCTTCGGGAATATGTTTTCCTGTATTATAAACGCAAACCTTTACCTTATTTTCTTGCATTTCAAGGTAAACGTCAATTCTTTTTTGCCCCTCGCTCTCTGCGTGATCCAGGGCATTCGTAAGGTAATTGTCCAGCGCTTCCTTGGTAAGAACCTCGTCAGCCCAGACGTATAACGGAGCCCCTGTCGCCACTCCCAGTTTAATGTCGTTTTTCTCTGCAATCACATTGTAGGGCGATACTGCATTTTGTAAGAAAGAAACCACATCGAATCGGTCCATGGAAACGGTCTCCCTTCCAAATTCGATCCTGTTAAGATCCAACAGTTTCTTTACCATTCGATTGAGATTCTCCGCTTCATCGGCGATAACATCACAGTAATAATCTCTGTCGTTTTTGTCGTCTATGCCTTCTTTAAGTCCTTCGGCATATCCCATGATGAGC
>JAGCTJ010000089.1 GCA_017963665.1 Lachnospiraceae bacterium
GATGATCCACCGCCGGACGAAGTGCGGGATCGCCGTCGGATTTGTTGCCGTGCATGCCCCATTCGCTTCCGTAGTAGATCGTGGGGATGCCGGGCATACCCATGAGCATACCGTATACGAGTTTAAGATGCGCGGGATTGTTAAGTATCGTCGCGATCCTTGTAACATCGTGGTTGTCGACGAACGACAAGAGATGTTTTCCTTTATAGAGCGTCCACTGCTCGGGACCGAACTGTCTTAAAAGTGAATGCACGATCTCAAAAAGGTTCATTGAATTGAACGCAGAATACATGCCTTTATAGCACTCGTAGTTTGTTGCCGAGTGGCACATCTCATCGTTCACGAGTCGGTTGTAGTCGCCGTGAATCATCTCGCCCATTAAGAAGAAATCTTCTTTCATCTGAGATGTTTCCCACCTTAAGCGCTTTAAGAAATCGGGATTGATGCAATACGCAACGTCAAGGCGCAGTCCGTCTATACCGAACTCATTTACCCACATGCGTACGCTGTCGATAAGATAATCCGCCACATGATAATTGGCCAGATTAAACTTCACAAGATCGTAATTGCCTTCCCAGCCTTCATACCAAAGGCCGTCGTTCCAGGCATCGTTACCGTCAAAGTTAATGTAAAACCAGTCTTTGTACTCGGACTCCCACTTCTTTTCGCAAACGTCTTTGAATCCGAAGAAGCCTCTGCCGCAATGATTGAACACTCCGTCCAGCACAATCTTTATGCCCTCTGCATGAAGTGCGTCGCAAACGCGCTTAAAATCTTCGTTTGTTCCGAGTCTTACATCCAAAGTCCTGTAGTCACGGGTGTTGTATCCGTGAGTGTCCGATTCAAACAGTGGGTTAAAAAGAACGCATTTCACCCCAAGCCTTTTTAGATGCGGAATGTAGTCAAGGACTTTTAATATCCTGTGCTCCAAAATTCCGTCGTTTTCAAACGGCGCTCCGCAAAATCCAAGTGTATAAATCTGGTAAAATACGTTCTCAAATGCCCACATTATTCAAGTTCCGACTTTCCTGTATATAATTCGTAATATCTGCCCTTCATATCAAGAAGTTCCTGATGGTCTCCTCTTTCTATGATCTGGCCGTGCTCAAGCACGATTATCGCATTTGCGTTTCTGACCGTTGAAAGTCTGTGTGCGATAACTATCGTAGTGCGTTCTTTCATCAGTCTGTCCATACCGTGCTCGATATGACGCTCCGTACGGGTATCGACGGAACTGGTAGCCTCATCGAGTATAAGAATGGGTGCCTTTGAAATAGCTGCACGTGCAATATTAAGAAGCTGTCTCTGACCCTGACTTAAGTTGGCGCCGTCGCCTTCGAGCACGGTATCATAACCGTTCTCGAGTCTCATGATAAACGAGTGAGCACTTGCGAGCTTTGCTGCTTCAACCACTTCTTCGTCCGTTGCGTCAAGACGGCCGTAACGAATGTTCTCTTTGACCGTTCCGCTGAAAAGATGCGTATCCTGCAAAACCATCGCTATGTTCTTACGCAGGTAATCTCTCTTGTAATCTCTTATATCCACGCCGTCGATCGTGATCGAACCCGAATCTATATCGTAAAATCTTGTGATAAGATTCGTGATCGTGGTCTTGCCTGCTCCGGTGGAACCCACCAAAGCGATCTTCTGTCCGGGTTTTGCGTAGAAAGAAACGTTCTTAAGTATCGTCTGTCCTTCGACATATCCGAACGTAACGTCCTTTAAAATGACCTCACCGCGAAGAGGAGCGGGAGCTACGGCGTTTTCTTTGTCCGGAAGTTCGGGAGGAGTATCCATTACGTCAAACACTCTCTCCGCACCCGCAAGTGCCGAAAAGATCTCGGTCATCTGCATGGAGATCTCGTTTATGGGGCGCGAGAACTGACGCGAATAGTTTACAAATGTGGTAAGTCCTCCGACGTCGAAGCCCCTAAGCACGCACAAAATACCGCCGATCGTAGCCGTGAGGGCATAAGATACCTGGCTTAAGTTACCCGTTATGGGCCACATTATCCCTCCGAAAAACTGGGCAAAAAGCTGCTTGTTGCGAAGATCGGAGTTTAAGTAATCAAACTCGTCGATCGAAGCTTCTTCGTGATTGAACACCTTTACGATCTTCTGTCCGCTTATCGTCTCTTCGATGTAGCCGTTAAGCGATCCGAGCGCCGCCTGCTGCTGCTTGTAATATTTTCTCGATCTCATGCCGACCGATTTTGCGGCGAGTATGATGACGGGCGCAAAAGCGACGGTCACGATCGTTAGCCAGACATTGGTGTAGAGCATCAAAGAAAGCGTTCCCACCAAAGAGATAACACCTGAAATGATCGAAGCGATCGTGTTGTTTAACATGTTTCCGATCGAATCAACGTCATTAGTAAAACGGCTCATCACATCGCCCGTGTCGTTGCTATCGTAAAACTTAAGCGGAAGTCTGCTGATCTTTTCAAAAAGCTCGTTTCTTAACTTAAGGAGAGCTCTTTGCGATACACCGAGCATGATGCGCTGATAAATATACTGCGCTAGCACGCTTGAAAGATAGATGACAGCCATCAGAGCTATGCCCGCAGGCAATGAAAGAGTCCGAACTTCACCTTCTTTATACATTCCGACCGCTACCATAAGTCCGTTTATCACGGGTCTTAACACGTAAGAACCGGCCAGTGCCGCAAAGGAACTGATAAGCACCAGTATTCCCACTATCACGATGAGCGGTGTGTCTTTCTTCATATAACCGAAAAGACGCTTAATGCTCTTTCCCGCATTCTTGGGTTTGCCCATTCCGACCATCGGGCCGGGGCCCCGATGTCTTCCGCCGCCCACTCTTGCGGCTTTGGAAGGGTCGTCAAATGACTTTATCAACGCTTCACGTTTTTTACGGTATTTTTCTTCGAGGCGGATCCTGGTTTCTTCTGTCATATCAGCCCACCTCCTTATCCATCTGCGAATAGTATATTTCCTGATAAGCTTCGGTAGACTTCATAAGCTCGTCGTGAGTACCGATGCCCACCACCTTTCCGTCATCGAGGACAACGATCTTGTCTGCTTCGATGACCGAGGAAATACGCTGCGCGATTATGATCTTTGTGGTTTCGGGGCAATATGTCCTTAAGCTTTCCCTTATCTTTGCCTCCGTTGCGGTATCGACCGCACTTGTGGAATCGTCGAGTATTAATATCTTCGGCTTTTTGAGCATGGCTCTTGCGATACAAAGCCTCTGCTTCTGACCGCCCGAAACGTTTACGCCGCCCTGACCGAGGTCGGTCTCGTACTTATCGGCAAATTCCGATACAAAGCCGTCGGCCTGAGCCATGTCGGCTACGTTTCTTATCTCCTCAAGTGTTGCATCTTCTTTGCCCCACTTAAGGTTTTCTTCTATGGAACCCGAGAACAGAACGTTTTTCTGAAGTACCATCGAAACGCCGTCTCTTAAGTTTTTGAGCGAATAGTCCTTTACATTGACACCGTCTACGAACACATCACCTTCATCGGTGTCGTAAAGCCTGGGGATGAAAGAAACCAGAGTCGTCTTGCCCGATCCCGTGGAGCCGATGATACCTACTGTCTCGCCGCTTTCTATCTTAAATGAAACGTGACTTAAGACGGGCTCTGCGCTTTCTTTGTAATATCTGAAAGTAACATCCTTAAATTCAACGCTGCCGTGTTCGACTTTTTTATCGGGATATGCCGCGTTATCGTCGTTTATGTCGGGATTGCAGTCGAGCACTTCGTTGATACGTCTTGCGGAAGCAATGGCACGCGAACTTTGAAGTATCACAAACGAAGACATCACAAGCGAAATGAGTATCTGTGCCACATAGCTTGTAAATGCCGTAAGATCTCCAACCGGCATATCGCCCACGAGTATCTGCTTTCCGCCATACCATACCACCGCCATTGTGGTGATGTTCATCATAAGACCCATCAAAGGTCCGGTCGTGATCATTACCTTAAATGCCTTCATGGAGGTTTCTTTAAGCTCGGAGTTTGCATCTTCAAACTTGGCCTTTTCAAAATCGTCTCTTACAAACGACTTAATGACTCTTACGTTTGTAAGGGCTTCTCTGATAGCGGAATTGAGTTTGTCCACTTTGTCCTGCAAAGCCTGAAAGCGCGGGAATGCAAGTCTTATTATTATCGCTATCAGGGTAATGATGATCGGAACGACTATCAAAACTATGACCGCAAGTCTTGCATTCATGACAAATGCCATGATGATCGCGCCGATAAGCATTCCCGGTGCGCGAAGCATCATTCGAAGACTCATGTTGACGAGGCTCTGTATCTGTGTGATGTCGTTCGTAAGACGTGTTACCAGAGAACCCGTGCTGAAATTGTCTATATTCGCAAAACTGAACTTCTGAACGCTTTTAAACGTATCGGTCCTCAGATCTGCCGCAAAATTGATGCTCGCTTTCGCGCCGAAATAGGCTCCTCCGACACCGCCCACCATCATAAGGAAGGCAATGCCCACCATCGAGCCGCCCATTGCCGCGATGTAGCCCGCGTCCTTATTGGCGATACCGTTATTGATAAGAAGTGCCATGAGCTTGGGCATGATCACTTCTCCGAGGATCTCGACTATCATGAGTAACGGCCCTAAGATAAAGGCAGTTTTGTACGGTTTAACGTACTTCATGTATCTCTTCATTGATTTTTTCTTTGTCTCCCATGTCCTTTATTGTTTTACTTTTCTTTTAAGCGCCTTTTTTACGTACTTTTTCTTGTACATCTCTCTGTCAGCCTCTTCTATGATGGAATTAAGCTTTTCTTTGTCATCGAGAGTCGTTATGAAATATCCTATCGAAGCCTCAAGACTGAAAGGATGCGTACCCGATTCGTTGACTTCCACCATTGCATTTTCGATGGAGTTAATGCATTCGTCGGCCATCTCGTCGTCGTAGCCTATTCCCATGAGCACGAACTCATCGCCGCCGTAGCGCATTACGATCTCGCCGTGCTTTTTAACGTTCTTCATTATGCCTGCGACTTCCTTTATAAGTTTGTCGCCTTCATCGTGTCCGTAAGTGTCGTTGACGCTCTTAAGACCGTCAACATCAAGGAATATGATGCAGACCGGAATGCCCTTTTCAACACTTTCCGTGACCATGGACTCGGAAAGCTTGAAAAATCCCGCTCTGTTGTAGATACCTGTAAGTGTGTCGTATATCCACATCTTATCGAGCGTCTTTATCATCTCATCCATGAGGTGTGTCTTCCTGATGTTCTCGAAAGCATTGCTGCACTGAGTCGTCCAGTCGGGGAAGAAATCGTTTCTTACAAGATCGCCCGATTCTCCGATGATCGCGTAACCGAAATTGCGGTTTAAGTAATGTATCGGGAAGAAATAGTACGTAACTCCCGCACGTCCGCCTCTTGCTGTCGGCGGGAACAGATCTTTCCTTGCAAAAGAATCGCAAGTCGGTGCGGCTTTACCGTCAATACAGCTTATCACGTTATTGACGCCGGCCGTATAATCCGTATCTTCATCGGAAGAAAGAAGCTTCTGTGAAAAATCCGAATAGGAAAACTTTGTCTCCGGTCTTATATTAAGGCAAAGATAGAGCTCCGTGGGGTTCATTTGATAAGCATATCTTCGCATGTTTTCGATAAGATCTTCATACGATCCCGCAGAAAGAAAATCCGCCGACATCGCCTTGATCCTTTGATTGAGCTCAGTCTGTTCGTAACGGTCGACGGCAAGTGCCTCGTCAACCTCAATATGACTTTCTTCTTTATTGTTACAGCCGCAGCTTTGTCCGTAACTTATAAGCACGGGAAGCTGTAACAGTTCACCCGGTTTATGATCTTCATAATTATGAAGGATCTCTACGGCTTTTAAGCCTTTGTGGTATTGCTGCCTTTTGACCGTGGTAAGGCTGGGCGTCCATACTCTCGATACAAAATCGTAATCAACACCGGTCACCTTTACGTCTCTTGGAACCTTTAACCCAAGCTTCTTTAATTGAGCGCATACACCGACAGCCATCTGATCGTTTCCGCAGATGATACAGTCAGCCATCTCTTCATCAAGCTCGGTAAAATAATTCACCGCATCTATACCGCTTCTGTATTCAAAATTTCCGTAATATTTGTAATGATCGTGGAACTCAAGTCCGTTCTCTTTTATGGCACGTATGGCTCCTGCTTCTCTTAACTTGCTGTCATTTGACGTGGAAAGCCCCATGGCAAGATAGATCTTTTTGCAACCGTGCTCTTTGATCATATGATCAGTAAGCTCGTAAAGCGATCCTTCCTCATCGGAAGTGATGTTCACGAACCTGTCGTCAAGTCTGTCGATACATACGCAGGCTATATTGTGCGCTGTGATCTGTCTTATAAGACGTTCTTCGACTGTCTTGTTATAAAGAGTGTTTTTAACCAATATAACTCCGTCGAAATCGGACAGATCGGGAAGCTGGAATATCATATGCTCCCCGGCAGTATGAGGATTATCCGCCGCAACATTGCCATGACAGCAAAATACGCAGCACACATCCTTAGAATCTCTTATCTTCCTCTCAACGCCTTTCATAAAGGCTTTCTGGGAATCGAAAATAAGACTGCAAATTATTACCGCGATTCTCATTTACTCTCACCTTTTACTTCATAATAACGAGCCTAGCCCAATTAAAACGACATTTGTATTTTATCAGAAATGTAAAAAGAAAAAAATAAAATAAGCATTAATTTATTGCTAATAAGATATTCTCCCGTATTTACGGCAAAACTTAAATTTTCAGAAAAAAGAAGCAAAAGATACAAACAACGGTTACATAACCGATTGACTGAGGTTACATAACAACATTGACCCCTATAGTATCGTGTACTTTTTTGATTAGGCAGTATTGCAAGTCCGCAATGCACGGACGTGGGATAAGTGAATAAAAGGGGAATAAATCCACACTTTCCACAAAGTTATCCACAGGTGTCACCGTCAATTTTGAAGGTATGTATGTCAGTTTTCACAAAATGCATGTCATAAACTTCAGAATTCAGAATAGTTTAAAACTTATTTCGCTCGACATAATCACTTAACAGTAATTTATTTACTGTAAACTTGATAAATAACGCATTTTTCCATTATAATCGATATGTGTGAAAAATGTTGATTTTACGGATTTGAAAAAAAGCCCGAAAAAAGGGGCCTGAAAACACACAAAAAAGCCCCGAAAATGCCCC
>JAGCTJ010000090.1 GCA_017963665.1 Lachnospiraceae bacterium
AACACCTTCGGTGCATCAACTTTCCTAAACCCGAAAGTTGATGTCACAAATTTTTTCAAAATTTGTGATTCCTTTTCCTCGATAGCTCAGCGGTAGAGCATCCGGCTGTTAACCGGAGGGTCGTAGGTTCAAACCCTACTCGGGGAGCTATTTTTTTATAGATATATATGGTGCGATAGCCAAGTGGTAAGGCCCCGGTCTGCAACACCGTTATCCGCCGGTTCAAATCCGGCTCGCACCTCTAAACCTGGAGATTATGTTTCTTCAGGTTTTTTATTTTTTGTAACCAATCGTGATTTTTTACGGGATATATAATGAGGGCCCAAAACAGATAAGTACTGCAAGGAGAATGGTATAAATCAATGTCAGATAATGAATTGCTTGAACTGTATCTAAAAGGAGATGAAAGTGCAATCTCAGAGACAAAGAAAAAGTATCATAATTATCTTCATAAGATCTGTTATCAGATACTGGGAGTCAATGAGGATATAGATGAATGCCTTAATGATACCTATTTTGCTGCGTGGAAATCGATTCCGTCAGACAAACCGACAGATATCCATTCTTATTTAAGGAAGATTGCAAGACAGAAATCTATAGATATTCTGCGAAAAAGGATTGCCGGAAAACGAGTTGATTCGGAATATTGTTTGTCAATTGATGAACTGAGTGATGTAATCTCAAATAATATAACACCCGAATCGGAATTGGAAAGCAAGGAACTTAATCGTGCAATTGAAGAATTTGTGGGGATGCTTCCAAAAACGGAAAGGAGTTTGTTTTTGGGAAGATATTACTTTTTTGATCCAATCAAAGATATTGCAGGTTATCTTGGATTAAGCGAAAGCAAGGTTAAAACAGGCTTATTTCGAATTCGTAAAAAGCTTAGAGAGTATTTAAAGAAGGAGGGCTTTATCATATGAAAATTGAACAATTGATGGATTCAATAAATGAGATTAACGATGTTTATATCAGCGAAGTGGATGAACTCAGACACTCCGGAATGGCAAAAAGAAAACACGTAAAGGTAAAAAAGATGCTGCTTATACCGTTAGTTGCCGTATTGATGTTGTTGCTAGTTGGTTTTACGGCATATACTTTCTTTGGCGGTAAGATTTTGCTTTTCCCGGGAAAAACAGGAAACCTGACTGATGCAAGAGTATATTTTGAACGAGATGATTCGCTGATTGAATCATCTGAGATAAAGGGCAGTATAAATGAGCTATCAGATGTTATTGTGAAACAGTACAAGGAAATGGGAAAACCTTCTGATACTGATTTCGTACCTGTTGATATGCATCCCGGACACTGTAATGTTACTTTAAAGACATGTGAAGAGGCAGAAAAGTATATAAGTTATGATGGGCTAAAGATTCCCAGGATGAATATATCCGGATATAGTGAAGGAACAAGTATTGATATATTGGGTGACGAAAATGGTAACATTGAAAACATTTCAGTGACGACAGAATATTATGCTATGGATTCGGAAGATTTTACTGTTCAACTTATCGAAACACTGTTTACGGATGAACAAATGGAGTCTGAAGACGGAACTGTGTCAATATGGTTCTCTTATACTGATGATACCGATCTCAAGCAAGAGAAAATGGTTGCTAACGGGAGAGAATTCTTGATAATACGCGATGATCTGATCACAATAAGTGATGATATGATCCAAGTCCCCTCTTACGAGACAGATTATGTAATAGTCAATGATAATGTGGAACGTGCCACTAAGAATGTTTTCTGGCAAGAAAATAAAGTAATCTATATGTTTGGAATATCTTATCCTAAATCACGGGAAAAAGAGGCGGATAAGCTGATTCGAGAGTGGATGAATTCGTTCTGAAGACAGTGAATTATTACTGATAATGTAAGATATGTTTGTCTCAAACTGTTCATAAGCATTCTGCTTATGAGCAGTTTTTTCTTTATGCACAATAGAATAGACCTAAATGAAGAAGTGAGATAGAATATGATAAACGAGGTTTAAAATGACGAAATGAAAAAACTTGCCCTTATATTTCCGGGAATCGGTTATACATGCGATAAACCGCTTTTGTTTTACGCGGAAAAGCTTGCGATAAAGAGCGGGTATGAAATAAAGCGGATTGCGTATTCTTTACCGGGCGACAGAAAGATCCGAGGGGATAAGAAAAAGATCGAGGAAGCGTTTAGGTTTCTTTATACCTGTACGGAGGATAGCCTTTCGGACACAGATCTTAGCCAATACAATGAGATCTTATTTATATCAAAGAGCATAGGGACCGCGATAGCCTCCTCTTATGCAGATAAGTACAAAGAAAACACTGTCCGCCACGTGTTGTATACACCGCTTGAGGCAACTTTTGGTTTCAGACCCCAAAATGCCATCAGTTTTCTGGGAACAAAAGACCCATGGTCGATTCCTGAGGATGTGATAAGGCTCGCAAAAGAGGCAGGAGTGCCGATGCATGTCTATGAAAATGCCAACCATTCGCTTGAAACGGGAGACGTTTTAAAAGATATAGACATTCTAAAGGATGTAATGGAGAAAACAGAAAGGTTTATCGGATGAAAAGAAAAGTATTGTTTGGTATATTACCGATCGTATTGATGTGCGCATGCGGTACTCCGAAGGTTACGGAATCCGTCTTGCCGGAAACGAGCGTGTCTGAGACTCTGGCCGGAGATGTTACCATATCGGAAGAGATAAGTGAAGAATTATCGCCGAGTACAGAAGATGATTCTAAAGAAAAACTGATCCCTTTACATTCTGCGACCGTAGAGGCTCTCGAAGCATCAAAGGTGTACACATATCAGGATTTGTACAGCGATGAGGTCGATTCCGATTATTTCTTTGTAGGGAATTTTGACGGATCTGACGCCGAATTGTATGCACTCACCAATTATGTGGGATACATAGTAAGGGTCGGCGACGATCTTTACCCGATAGAAGTAAGCGTTGATATTAACGAACCTCACTATATGATCGCGGATGATTTCGATAAGGACGGTGAAACGGAATATGGCTTTACCGTATGTGACGGCAGAGGAACAAGCTTCTTTACGGAAAAACTTGTTATAGCGGACCCGGGGGAGAAAGAAAAGACTGCGATATTCGGAATTGACGATCTGAAGGTCAAGAACGGCGATTTCTTTGAATGTGTAAAAACAGATGTCGATGAAGAGAACAATGCGTTTGATTATCATTTGGAGATCGACGGAAGAGTCTCCGATAAGGGTCGCGTGGAACTGATTGAAGAGATAACCGACGATCATAAGCTGGAGGGGCTCTATTTCGGCGATATTTTTTATATTTACTACACGGGTGATATGTGGTCTTTTGACGCAAACGGCGGAACGGTTTGGAGCGACATGGCAGTTCCTCATTATGATGATTCCGTTCACATGATCAGTAAACTCATTTATAAGGACGGAGAGATCACTTTCAGCAAAACCGGCGGTGTACGTCTTGTGCCGGAATGGGCATATGCTTTCGGAAATGAAAAAACGGGACCGTTGGAATACGGCGGATTTGTAGAAGATTTTTATCTTTATGGATCGGGCGGATACTACTATTATTCAGATAGTTTTGTTGTACCCGATCATATGGAAGGAACCTCCAAAGGACGGATTTCTTTGGGAGGTGCGGGAAAATGTATCAATCCTACGCCATCGGAACCCGGAGCTCATGAAATATTTGAAGATGGGAAACTGGTTGAATGTACCTGGTGGGACAATCACTCTGGACCTGAAAAAATAGCGGATTTTACTTACGGCGACTATTCATATGTTATGTATAAAAACACATTCGATCTGTTTGTGGGGCCTGAGGTTGATGAGGTTCCGGCCGGAACTCCGCTAACGTCTTCTTATTGGGTGATATTCTATACCAAAGGCGAGGGAGAAACACTTTATTTTAAATTCTTTAATTGCGACTACTTCACCGAAGAAGAAGCTAAAGACAGCGTAAAATACTGATAGAATATATAGCAAAACACAAAAACCACAAATTTTGTGACAAAAATCGCTTGTTTAGTCACAAAATTTGTGGTTTAATCATTTTAAGAGATGAACATCAGGAAAGACAGGGCAAAAATATGGCTGACCAGTATGTTATTCAAAAAAGCATAACCGGAAAAGATATAAAAAGGCTCAGAGAATTACTCGACATGACTCAAAAAGAATTTGCGGAGTTTGCCAATTGTTCAAAAAGAACGGTTGAAAACTGGGAGAGTAAAGACGAGAACATAACGGGGCCCATCGTTACGCTTGTTGAGATACTTATGAGAAAACCCGAATATGTCGATAAGCTTAAACTTCCGAAGGACAGATTAAAACTTAGGTTATTCTATATGTTTAACAATACGGTTTGTACGGTTATCGATGTCGACGAACTTACGAGACAGATATCAATACATAACTACATTGATAATCCTTTATATAGGGCATTCGGAGCAAATCTCGAGCCGACATATGAAGATTACGAGGAGTTTTTACGATCAAGATGCTTTCCGGAAACAAGGGACAAGATCAAACTTGAATTAAAACGATTGGATATTCCGTTTTACGATCCTGTCATGATCATAGAAAAGACGGAAGGGCGAATGGCAGATGACGATTTTTGGATAAAGATCGAGAGGTAGATACATGGTTAAACTCTTTGAAGAGGATAAACGTGAACAGGGCAGACAATCATCGAAAGGCAATCAGCTAAAATTCGAAAGAGAAAACATTTGGTATAAGGCTGATTACTTAGGCTATGAGGGCTTGGCCGAATATGTGGTTTCAAAACTTCTTGCCCATAGTTCGCTTAAAGAAGATGAGTATGTTGGTTACGACCTTGAACAGATAGAATATAACGGCAATATCTATAACGGATGTAAAAGCAAAGACTTTGCAAACGGCTGGCAATTGATCACTCTAGAGAGATTGTTTAAGCAGCTTAACGGACAGGGTCTCAACAAAATGATCTATTCAATAAACGATCATTCAAGCAGATTAAAAACTTTGGTCGATGAGGTTGAGCGTGCAACAGGTATAAAAGATTTCGGCATATACATGAGTAAACTTCTGACAGTTGACGCTTTCATTTTGAATGATGACCGTCATACTCACAATATCGCGGTTTTAACTAAGAACATGAGAGATTTCAAACTCTCCCCCATTTTTGATAATGCCGCAGGGCTGCTGTCTGATACCATGATGGACTACCCATTGCATAAAGAAACCGTTTCGCTTATCGATATGGCCAAACCGAAAACCTTTTGCGACAGTTTTGATGAGCAGCTTGATATAGCCGAGCAACTGTACGGATATAACGTGAAATTCACCTTCACATACGAGGATGTCAAAAGCATCATAGATAACGTTGACATATACTCGGATGAGATCAAAAAAAGAGTAACGGATGTCGTAATGCAGATGCGAAGAAAATATGATTATTTGTTTTAGAGATTCAGATTGGTTTGAATTGTAAAGACAGAGGATTTGGGATGAAGAGAACACTGTTGACAATAGCTTTTCTGTGTTTATTACTTTTATCTGCCTGTGAAAAAGAAGAACAAAACATTTCATCTATTAATATATCGCCGGTTTCGTTTGAGGAACGATTATTGGTGGAATCTCCAAAGTATTCCGTTGATCATTCCGATAATGACGAAGCTGACAATAGTATTTCCTATGAGGATATAATCGACGCTGCAAGCACAATGTATAACGGCTTAAGTGATAAGAGAATCATATCCGATGACATCGAAATAAGCAGTGAATGCCAAGGCATGAATCGAGATTATCAGGAACTTGGATATGCAACAACCGATATCAACGGAGATGGTATCGATGAACTGATATTTGGTGTAAATGCTGTACCCGGTAATTCTGATTGGAAAGGATATGTATACGATATTTACACAATGGTTGACAATCGAGTTGTTCAGCTGGCTGATGGGGCAGCAAGAAATCATTGGTTCATATGTAGTAACAATATGCTTGCTTATGAGATTTCATCAGATGGTTTTTCAATCGGTTGGGAGTATTGGGCCATGAGTAAAGATGGGGACATGATGTTAAAAGAAACCGTTATCAAACAGATTGTCCTTGATGAAAATCAAAAATCAAAAACACTTTGGCTTTATTCCGATCAATTGGATTATACATATCATAATAACTATGAGTTGTTTGATATCATAACGGAAGAAAAAGCCAGCGAGATTAAAGAAAAGTATGAGTATGTTTATTTGGAATTTACGCCGTTTTAGAGAAGTATTTGATAGTATTAAAGGATATTTAACCCGGAATTATCCGGGAACACTATTAATCATCATTAAACGAAAGCAGAGTTTTTATATCGTCATCTTCAATATCCGCGTAGATTTTTTCTTTTTCCCAATCCGGCTCTTCATCCGCAAATTGCCTCGTCAATATGGCATTTCCTTTACGCCATTCATAATACTCTCCGTTTACAAGAACAGTCGGATTGATTTCACCTAATTCGCTGTATATTTCTTTTGTAGGATCTTTCATATGACTTCTTATCACAGATCTCACAATAAGGCCGACTATTAGAATAAACAATAATACCGCCAGAAATATAAGCGAATGGATATTGTCAGCTACAAATTGTCTTAGAGATTTTTTCATAGTTACCCCCAAACGATCTCATAACTTATATCTTGATCTTAGTCCATTTTCCCTGCTTAAATCTTACGGAGCCAAAGATGAAACGTGACACCTGGTCTGCCAGGATGCCCATCCAGACACCGTTTATACCAAAGCCCAACGCATATCCGAAAAGATAAGAGAATGCCGTTCTGATGACCGTTACGCTGATGATGGATGCAAGTGCGGTGTATCCGGTATCGCCTGCGCCTCGCAAACAACCCATGTAGATCACCTGAGAAACCTGGAATATAACAACTATTATAATGATCCTCGTTATATCCACACCTATCTTAACGATCTCCGGCTCTTTAAAGAATGCCGACATGAGCGCATGTCCTCCGAAGAAATAAAAGCATGCAAGGAAAAATGAGATTATCAACCCCAACATTCGGCACGTGCGACCGTATTCTTTGGCAAGTTCTTCGTCCTTTTGTCCGAGGCTTCGACCTATCAAAGCAACAGCGGTAGCCTGGAGACCATCACCGAAAGAAAAGGACAGACCCATTATGTTCATTCCGACCTGATGGGCCGCCATCTGCGCTGTTCCGAGATTGGCTGCCATGATGGCCGTTGCCATAAAGCCGACTCTCATGAGGAGCTGCTCAAAGAAAACGGAATAACCGACTTTAATAAGTGATTTAAACGATTCAAGTTTAGGCAGTATCCTGTTCTTGAATATGAAAGGCAAGCTGACAAAGCAGTCTTTCTCAAACAACGACATAACGCTCATGATACTTGCCACAACAGTTCCGAGTACCGTTGCGAGGGCCGCACCCTTAACACCCAGTGCCGGAAAACCGAGTTTTCCACCGATAAGAAGGTAATTAAAGATGATATTCACAGTATTGGATGTGAGATTGGTACGCATTGTGATCTTTGTATTACCCGCTCCTCGCTGAGCTGAGTTAATACCCATTTGGATACAGTTAAAGATCATACCACCCATGATTATCTTAAAATATAGCGTCGCCGCATCATGGGTATCGCTGTTGGAACCGCAGAATCTTATGATGTCACTTGCAAAGAACACAAGGGACGTAGAAATGACCAATGCCGCCAGCAGTATAAAGAAAAGTCCCGACACAAGTATCCTGTTTGCATCGTCCTTTCTTTGCTCTCCTTTTCTTCTTGCCACGAGTGCCGACAAAGAAACGTTTATCGCAAAAAACATCGAAAGGCCCATAAACTTGGGCTGAGTTGTCAAGCCTACTGCCGCAACGGCATTACTGCCAAGTCCGCTAACCATGTAAGAATCAACCAAACCGACAAAGGCGGTGAAGAAAGACTCTATCACCGCCGGCCAGGCTATATTTACCGTTTCTTTTATGAGCTTTTTATCAAACGCCTTCATAACGTCTTTAATTATAGCTATTTTTGATTATGAAAAAAAGAAGATCTTACTTAACAATTTGTATAAATATATGACATTGAGGTTATTTCATCTGTTTCTCTTAGCACTTAGCCAAGAGTTGCTTCGCAGATTTTCGTAAAACTAATAGTTTTTTAAGAATATAGACATTGTGGGATATTTCTTTGTCTTGTATAATCTAAACTACATAATGCAAATGTCGAGTGCTTGTAAAAGCAGCGGAAGAACCAATTTAATGGGGCGTATCCGGAAACGGAAGGCTACCTCAGCCCAGCCCGTCAGCTAATTTCGTCAGGCAGAGGGATTGCAGTTTAGGAATACTGCTTTTCTTTCGTGCCACCTTTTTTAGGTGGTTTTTGCGTTTAAGATTGAAAGGAGAAGCAATATGAAGAAAATCAACATCTCTGAATATTCTGTTCAAAAAAAAGGTCTTTGTCTGGAATACGACAACATTTCCGAAGATCTTTATCAAAAGTACAGTGTAAATCGCGGGCTTCGCGATCTTAACGGTAAAGGCGTTCTTACGGGACTCACCAACATTTCCGAAGTTGTGGCTTTTAAAGAGATAAACGGAGTAAAGACTCCGGTTGACGGAGAACTCTGGTATCGCGGGTTTAGGGTTAATTCGCTCATCGATGAGATAAGTGAAGATTCTTTCGGATTTGAAAGGATAGCGTATCTGCTTCTTTTTGGAGAAAAGCCTTCAGAAGAGCAGTTTGAAGAGTTTTCAAAGGTCATAGCTCAAAACAGAACGCTCCCTACGAACTTTACCCGTGACGTCATCATGAAAGCACCTTCAAAAGACATCATGAATTCCATGACAAGAAGTATACTTACGTTGGCTTCTTACGATAAGAATGTCGATTCGATGCTGCTTGAAGATTCCATAAGACAGTGTCTTTTGCTCATCGCACAGTTTCCGATGTTGGCGATATACGGATACCATGCTTATAACCATATAGATAATTACGAGAGTATGTATATCCACAGGCCCAATCAGAATCTTTCGACAGCCGAGAACATTCTTATGATGCTGAGACCTGATAAGAAGTTTACTCATCTTGAGGCGAAGATACTTGATATTGCACTTATATTGCATATGGAGCACGGCGGAGGAAACAATTCGACATTTACCACAAGAGTGGTTACCTCTGCGGGAACCGATACGTACTCGGCAATAGCGGCCGCCATGTCGTCGCTTAAAGGTCCCAAGCACGGCGGTGCCAATCTTAAGGTTCAGGAGATGTTCAGAAACCTTAAAGAGAATATAGTAAATCTTGATGATGATGCGGAGATCGAAGCTTATCTCAAGAA
>JAGCTJ010000091.1 GCA_017963665.1 Lachnospiraceae bacterium
ACTCCTACAAATATTGCCGCAAGTGCCTGCCATGCGGGCGAAACGCTTGTATATCTGTCTTTAATGATGACCATCAAAAAGATCGACAGTATCAATGAGATCTCCATCAGATAAAAGCCGTAGGTCACACGCTCGGGAAGTCTTTCGCGGTACATGAAATATCCGGTAAAGGCCACTTCGTAAACGAGAGTCGCACATATGATGAGTCCCGCAAGTTTTTCGTCTTTATAAAACATGAAGAAAAAGACCGAAACGAACACCACCGTAACGGCTATGCCCGCAAGGGTCGTGTGCTTGTTCATGATGGCTCCCGCGGTGTCACGGATCACTTTTCTCGGAACGGAATAGTACTGCTGCCATTCCTTCTTCTCCGCTTTTGCACGATTGGAAAGGGCTTTGTAAGTATCCGTATTCATGTTGTCCACAAGTGCGACATCGTACTCTCTTAAAAGCGTATGGTCCTTTTCATCAAGTCCGAGATTGTGATAAACCTCTTCGTTGTAATCGTATTCGGGAAGATTGTTGTAATCGTAAACCTCTGTCCTTGCCTCATTGTATGCTTTGAAGGCTTTCCAGGTCGGTGAGGAATAAGCTATTGCCTCTATGCCGAAAGAAACCGCTACCAATACGGCGAAGATTATCGCCGGGGTGAGTGCATCTTTAAGTCTGTAAAAGCGCTCATTGGAGGTTTCGTTACTTTCAAACACTCTGAATACAACCGCTCCCAAAAGAAGGGGAAGGCTTAAGAAGAATACCTGTTTTCTTAACCACAGGGATAATAAGAAAAGAATGATTATAAGTGCGCCGGATACCCGGTTATGAGTCTTAAAGTTGTATGTTGCGGTCCACATAAGCCCCGCTGCCGCGCAAACCGCCGCCAGAACCGTATATTGATGCATTACGATGAATGAAGCATCAATGGTCATGATAAGCACAAAGGAAACGATCGATGCCACAAGTTTGTTTATGAAACGGTCGAATACTCTCGCGGGTCTGTAGGTTATAAGAAAGATACAGCCAAAATGTACAAAGCACATAAAGCCGTCGTACCAGGGCACCGAAGGGAACAGAGTATAGAGACCTTTTAACAAAAGTCCCAAAGGGTACATGATATATACAAGATGAGCGTCCGGAGTTCCCGTATAGTTTCCGCTTGCGATACTCCTAAGCATGGTATCGTCGTTTGTGGAGAACACAAAGTCAAACTTTTTAAGCAAAACAAAAGCCGACACCGCTACCAGGATCAGACTTACAAAAAACATTATGGTATTATTTCTTTTTCTAAGATCCGAATCGTACATAACTACCCTCTGTCAAAATCCGATGGATATCAGATATTTCCTTTGTACCCGTTTATTTTCATATCAAAACGTTTTGAAAGATAATCCGTTAAAACCTCTGCCGCAGCTTCCTGTGAGAACATTCCGGGATGACCGAAGGAGCCCACAGTTTCGGCCGTTGTGTCGGGAAGGTTCAAAAATGCCACGTTATTATCCTTTGTTTCTTTAACGTATCTGTTTATGGCGTCACATATTGGAAGGTTCATCTCGCTTCCCAGCATTCCGTATGCCCAGAGTATGTGAGCTTTGGGATTGTTCTTTCGAAGAACCTTTAAAAAGTCCGTGATCGCGTTTTTGATCTTTTCTATGTCTTCCGTTACAAAGGAGCGGTCTTCGTTTCTTCTTAATTTGCAAGGACCTTCGCCCGGTACGTCAAATGCGGGCTGATCGAATGCTGAGTTATCGTTGGTACAAAGATTTACGATTATTGCGTCAGGCTGCCACTCAGAAAAATCATACTGTTCTTTAGCACCGAGCTTCTCGTTTTCTTCTCCCGCTGCCAAACCGCACACCTTTTCATAGATCGAAGGAATGTTTGAACGGATGTCGTTGTCCCATCCCGTATATACGCCCCATCCGCCGTGAGAGATGACTCTGCTCTCCACATCCAGGGCACGCTCTATGTAAGAAGCGTACTGACGGCTTGAGGAGTGAAACATGGTTCTCCAGTCGATCTCCTTAAAAGATCCGTAGGTTCCTTCGCCGGAAGTTATGGAGTCGCCCACAAATTCTATCTTAAGCTTTTTATCTTCCACCGGTTCGAAAGTTCCGTCGGTTTCAACTCCGTGAATGACCGTATATAAAGCTGCTTCCCCCGCAACCATCTGATTGTCTTTGTAGAACTTGACATTTCTTAGTTCTCCGGGATTTAGATTTCTGAAAAGGCACACTTTGTGTCTGCCTTTAAGAAGCATCTGCCTTGAAATGAACGCGCCGTTTATCTCGGTCACGAACCAGGGCTCCTGATAATCGCAGCCCACTTCTATATCGACCCACAGTTCACCCCCGCGAATGTTTGCTTCGATGCCCGACCTCGACCAGAATATGGGAAGGGGACAAGCGTCCTTTATAGTGCGTCCGTGAACCTTTACGGGAATCTCGTTTATCTTGTGATAATTCATATGCTACCTCGAAAAATTGCTGTCGGGATTAATTATAACATATGGTGAGCAGGTAAAGCGATAGAAAGAAAAAAAACGGCCTCGCGACAGTTCGCGAAGCCGTAGTTGTTTCTTTTTACTTGTATACCACATCATCCCATACGTCCGAAGGAACCATGGTGATGTAAGTCTTACCGGTATTTAACTTGATGGGGCCGCCCTTTTCAAGATCGTAGTAGATTGTCTGCTGATCTTCGCCGGGTTTTGCCCAGTGGATCGGAATGCCGACACCGTTGGAGATGAAATATCCCTTGTCGCCTGCACCGATACAGTTATAGATGAGATAACCGTGCTCATCGTATACGGAGTAATCAACGCTGTAGAGAATGAGGTTCTTGAAGCTCATTACCTTGTTTCCGTCAAGGGGATCAATGTGAGCGTCGCCGTAGCAGTAGTAATCGTAAGTCTGTGTCTCTTCGTTGTAGATAAGCTTTGAAGAGTTGTGAGGATAAGGAAGGTCTACCTCCTTAACCTGGATCTTTGAACCGTGATCTGAGTAATCTGCGTCAACATCAACGAATTCAAAGTGCTGTCCCTGATAGTAATCGTTGTAAGTCTCGGAATAACCTGCGCTTGCGATACGATCGATAAGGCCGGCATAGCTCTTGCCCTGATCTGCATTGTAGTATTCCTGGCTGGTTACATACTCGGTGTACTCCCAGTTCTTACCGTTGGTGTAACGAGCGAAACCGCCGGATAAGTGGTTGGAACCCCAAGGCTTTGCAAGCCAGTCGTTTATGTAGTAAGGACCGCCGTCGTGAACGAGAATAGCGTTCCACTCAGCTGCCATGATGACATTGGTGGGACGTGTACTTCTCACGGAACCGAACTGTTCAAGGTTCTTCCAGTCTTTTACAAGACACATAAGACGGGTAACACGACCGTTTGCGGTAGAGTTCATAAGTTCGTAAACAACATCTGCGTTGTTAAGACCGATGTGAGGATATGCCTTTGACTCGTTGTCGACCATGACTGCGATAGGTCTCTGATCCTTTAAGTCCTCTGAAATGGGCATATTTGAAAGCTCGCTTCGATACATTCCTTCCGGAACCTCGATAACAACAGGTTCGGGTTCAGGTTCGGGTTCGGGCTCTTCTTCAACGCTTTCAACAACAGATGCAACAACCTCTTCTACCGGAGGCTCGTCGATACTGATGGAAGTGGGCGTTTCGTCTTTACCGCAAGCGGTGAAAGCAAGAAGTGCCGAAAGAATAAGTGCGATGGCACAAAAACGTTTCTTCATGTCTGACTCCTTAAAATGATATATGCGGTGGCGCAAAACACACCACCGCGACTATTTTATCATATAATTTTCTTTTTACCACCCATAAAAGTAAAATTAAGAGAACCTTAATCGTAAGGATGGATAGTTTCGATGGTTCCGTCTTCGGAGATGTTAAGCTTTGTATACTTAACGCATCTTTCATGAGTTACGCCGCCCGAAAGCTCGCAGTCGTGATAGAAAAGATACCATTCGCCGTTTATCTCAACTACCGAGTGATGTGTTGTCCATCCAAGAACCGGCTCCATGATACGTCCTTTGTATGTGAAAGGACCTGCGGGGCTGTCGCCTTCTGCGTAGCAAAGATAGTGAGTTGTTCCCGTTGAGTATGAGAAGTAATACTTTCCGTTGTATTTGTATGTCCAGGGATCTTCGAAATATCTTCTGTCTTCGTCGCCTGCGGTGATGGGCTTGCCGTTCTCGTCAAGAATCTGAATGTGCTTGGGCTCGGTTACGAACTTGTCCATGCTCTGAGCAAACTCAGCAAACATGGGTCCGATAGCGGGCTCGTCACCTTCGGGACGTCTCTCGTCGGGATTGAACTTGCCGGACTGCCACATTTCAAGCTGTCCTCCCCAAAGTCCGCCGTAGTAGCAGTAAAGCTTTCCGTCATCGTCTTTAAGGACACAAGGGTCGATACTGTAGCTTCCCTGAATGTAGTTGTCCTGAGGCTTGAAAGGTCCGACGGGTGAATCGGACTCTGCAACACCTATTCTGAATATTCCGTCTTTATCCTTTGCGGGGAAAACAAGATAATACTTTCCGTTTACGAATACCGCATCGGGAGCCCACATCTGCTTGCTTACCCACGGCACGTCATCCTGAGACAGAGCGAGACCGTTGTCTACACACTCAGCGTCAAGGTTGTCCATGGAAAGGATGTGGTAATCTTCCATTATGTACTGATCTCCGTCATCATCGTCGGGACAGTCATGCTCAACGTCATGTGAAGGATAAATGTAGATCTTTCCGTCAAATACATGAGCTGAAGGATCTGCTGTATAAATGTTTGTAACAAGAGGTTTTCTTTCGTTGGGTCTTCTCATTTATTATCTCCTTGTTCATCGATCAAAACTTTTGGTCGTTTTCAATAAATATACGCCCCGAGATCCGGTCTTGTCATCGCAACTATTGCTAATAATCGCTTAAATGTAGCCAAAAAAGCTCATATCCTTTTTTAACAATAATTCCATATATCTGCTCTATATGATAAAATCTATTGGACTCAGAAGAGTGAAAAGTGTAACTTAGACATCGTAAGACGCAACTTGATACAAAGCGTATTGTCTTCCTGCTTTTTTATGTGTATTGTCAGGTCAACAGAGAAAAACACGACACATAAAGGAGTAAGAAAATTATGAAAAACACAGGCAGAGCAAAAGAAGGATTTAAATTTCTTTTATATGGACTTGAGGTATTCGGCGTGATCGGATTTGAGCTTTTATGGGGATTTGTGATCGAGCCGCTTTTATATAAAAGGAGCGTAAATGATTTCAACACATGGCAGATGATCGTTCACTGGGTCGTAACATGTGCGGCATGGGGATACGGTGCATATCTTGTAGTCAAAGAATGCAAGAAGAGATCGGGTCTTAACCTTATCGAAAATGTTAAGAAGGTACCTGTCATAACAAAAGATATCAAAGCATGGCAGGGGGTACTTATCATTATAGGCGTTGTCCTTTGTCTTGTATCCACATGGATCGACTGGAACGGAAGCAAGGTGCTTTCCGAGTTTAAGAGCAGAGGTCCCGTTTTATTTCCCTTCCAGTACATCTACTATCTTTTTGAAGTGATGCTTGTTCTTCTTATCATCATATTCGGACAGACGGCATTTGAGAAATGGTTTAACAACAATAAGATCCCCTTCGGCGGTATACTTGTGGCACTCACATGGGGACTCGGACACTGGCTTTCAAAAGGTTCCATGTTCGCAGGCATCTACACGGCGATCGGCGGATTTGTATTCGGTTCGGTTTATCTTCTCACAAAGAGAAACGTTAAGCTTTCATACATTCTCCTCTGCATAATGTTCATTCTATAAATAACCCGTTTAATAGCGGGAAGAAACGAGAGATTTAAATGAGACTTATCAAGACAAAAGAAGAGAATATAGCGGAAAATTATCTCGAGCTCCATTATGACAAAATGGACGAAGAAACCTCTGCCGTCTTGGAGAGGCTTCGCGGGACGCTTCGCTATATCGAAGGAATATGCGACGAAAAGAAAGTGACCGTGGCGATTGCGGATATATATTATATCGAAACGGTGGACAGAAAAACGTTTGCTTATACAAAAGATTCGTGCATTGAGATAAAAGAAGCATTAAAGGTTTTTTCGGACGACTATTCGGACGCAGGGTTCGCCCGCGTAAGCAAGTCGAGCATCGTAAATATCTACAAGATAAAAAAGCTTCAGGGTGATATCAATATGAGAGTCATCATTTTCCTCAAAAACGATGAAAAGCTCGTGATGAACAGAAGCTACAAAAAAGAATTTTACGAGAAGCTTAAGAAATATCAGGGAAGGAAGAACAAATGAAACTGATCAACAAAAACAACTTCATATCGATAGTATGTATCAGTTTTACCGTGATCGTATGCGGGAAGCTCATTCTTGAAGCAATTGCAAACTTTACGGACAGATACTATACACAGAACATCTTCTGCTGTCTTGCAGTATCGATAGGTATCACCCTGATACTTTCCTTACACTATTACCTTCAGAACCTTCCGTTCCTTCCGGTTTTGATAGGGCAATATCTTTTGACGATCGGACTTACGTTTTTATTCATATGGGTTGCGGGATTCTTTACCGAAGAAGCACCCAGCGCATATTGGGATATGTTCCGATCCGTATCCATTCCGTTCTGGGGAGGAGCCGTTGTCTATTACATAGTGTTCTTCGCAAAGATAAAGAAAGCAAACAGAATACTCGAAGAAATGAATACGGAAGATGAAGAATAAAACAGATATTCATACATAGAAAAAGGCGCGTGATGAACGCGCCTTTTTCCATGTTGTGTAAGGAAGTAAGTTTATTGGACTAACGATCTTTATGGCATTTCCCTGCCAAGGCGCAGTTTGCGCAGCCGCAGCCGCAGGAGGAGTTGCCTTTCTTTTTGTCCCTGATAAGGCTAAAAATGATCAAGGCGACTATCAAAATAAGTATTATGATCGCAATGAATGTGCCGGAATTGGCCGATAACCAGGCTGCCATAAAAGATCTCCTTTGACAAATAAGTTTGGAGTTTTTATTTAATGTTTACTTCCTTTGTAAGCTTAACGGCTTCCTTGTAAGGACGGACAAGAAGATAGATCATGCCCGCTACCAAAGCAAGTGCCACGATAACTCCGAAGATGTTTGCGTTGCCCGTAAATATCGCACCGATCTGATTGATGATAAGAGCGATGACATAAGCAAATCCGCACTGATAACCGATCGCGAACCATGTCCAGCCCGCATTGTTCATCTCACGCTTGATAGCACCGATCGCTGCGAAGCAGGGCGCGCAAAGAAGGTTGAACACAAGGAATGAGAAACCTGTGATCGATGTAAATGTCGCTGCGAGAGTATCGTAGAGATATCCTTCGCCGCCGTACAATACACCCATGGTTCCGACGATGTTTTCTTTCGCCACAAGTCCCGTAATGGAAGCAACGATTGCCTGCCAGTTGCCAAATCCCAGAGGCGCGAAAATGAAGCATATTGCGCTTCCGATCTTTGCAAGAAGTGACATGTCGAGCTGATCTTCCTCAAGCATTCCGAATCCGCCGTCAGCAAATCCGAAGTTTGATGTAAACCATACTACGATGGTGGAAAGAAGGATGATGGTTCCCGCTTTCTTTATAAAGCTCCATCCACGCTCCCACATGGAACGAAGAACGTTCTTAAGTGTAGGCATATGGTATGCGGGAAGCTCCATTACGAAAGGAGCGGGATCGCCCGAAAATCTCTTTGTCTTTTTAAGAATGATACCCGATACGGTGATCGATGCCATACCTATGAAGTAAGCGCCTGTTGATATCCATGCGCTTCCGCCGAAGATCGCACCTGCAATCATGGCGATGAAAGGAACCTTTGCACCGCAGGGGATGAATGTTGTTGTCATGATGGTCATTCTTCTGTCACGTTCGTTTTCGATGGTACGTGAAGCCATGATACCGGGGATACCGCAACCGGTTCCGACCAACATGGGGATGAAGGACTTTCCGGATAAACCGAACTTTCTGAAGATCCTGTCAAGGACGAATGCGATACGTGCCATATATCCGCATGCTTCAAGGAAAGCAAGCATAAGGAAAAGTACAAGCATCTGAGGTACAAAGCCCAGCACCGCACCGACACCTGCCACGATACCTTCAAGTACCAAACCTCTTACTACCGCACCCGCACCTTCTTCGGATACGTTAAGTGCGTTTAAGAGATTCTCAAAGAGCACCGGAACACCGGGTACCCATACGCCGTAATCCGCGGGATCGGGCTCATCGCCAAGTTCTTTGAGTGTTGCTACCGCTTCGTTGTAATCTTTAATACTTGCAAGTGCCGTTGATATTTCAAGTGTTTCTTCGTCCTCGATCTCATAACTGAAATCTCCGGTGGGAGCAACACCGTTTTCTTCCACGTATGCATCATAACCGTCAACGATAAGAGAAGCCTCCGCAAATGCGTCCGCATCTTCCGTGTAAGCGCCCGTTCCGATACCCAAAAGATGCCAGCCGTCTCCGAACAATCCGTCGTTTGCCCAGTCCGTTGCCGATGCACCCACACCTACCATGGCGATCCAGTAAACCAAGAACATGATAGCCGCAAAGATGGGAAGTCCCAGCCAGCGGTTGGTTACGATCTTGTCGATCTTATCGGAGCTAGTAAGTGCGCCTTTATTTTTCTTCTTATAGCATGATTTGATTATGGAAGCTATGTATACATATCTTTCGTTTGTGATGATCGATTCCGCATCGTCATCATTTTCTTCCTCACATGCTTTAATATCGTTCTCAATGTGATCGATGATGTCTTTTGAAAGGTTAAGCTGTGCCAACACCTTCTCGTCACGTTCGAAGAGTTTGATGGCATACCATCTTTGCTGATCTTCGGGAAGATTGTGAAGTGTTACTTCCTCGATGTGAGCAAGGGCATGCTCAACGCTTCCC
>JAGCTJ010000092.1 GCA_017963665.1 Lachnospiraceae bacterium
GATCTTCGTGTCCCATCCAATTGCTGCCGGTGCCGCAACCAAGTTCCAATACCGTCATTCCTTCAAAGATCTCATAATTTGATATTATCCAATTTCCGTAACCTTGCTTGTTGGTGGAATATTTATTGTGAAAAGATCTCCTGATATCAAGACCCGTTGATGTTTTGTACTGTTCTTTTACAGCTGTAGAATTGTTGTAACTCCCAATCTCAATGTTTCTCATCTCAATTACCCTTTACTCATGATTCCTTCATGCGTTTTTCATATTCATCGGAGAATAATTATACAAGAAAAAGTTTGCCAAGTCTATGACCTTGGGGACGGTGGTGTTGGTTCAAACCGGTGGTTGGGAAAGTGAACTCCCATGTAGAATATCTTTACTTTTTTACATACTGCCCGCCAAAATCTTTACTTTTCGAACCAATTTCGTTATAATAAGTAAAGATTTATATAAAGGGGTGATCCTGTGATCTCATATGATTTTCTTGAAAAGACTCTTAAAGATAAAGGCATCGGAAAGACAGAACTTTCCACAAAGCTTGGACTTTCTACGCGAACCATAGCAAAGATAGGAAAGGGCGAAAAACTTTCGGATCGAAGCCTTAAAAAGATAGCGGATTATCTTGATGCAGATCCGAAACTCTTAATGAAGGAAGTCTCTGATAATAAAATATTGCGACTCCTCAGAGAAGAAAAGGAGATGAAACTTCCGGGCGGGCTATATCATGAGCTGCAGGTGAGGATGACTTACAATTCCAATCATATCGAAGGAAGTAGGCTGTCCGAGGCCCAGACAAGGATGATTTTTGAGACCAATACTCTTGATGTCGGTGACAGCATGCCCGTCGATGATGTGTTGGAAACGATACATCATTTCAGGGCGATCGATTATGTGATAGATATTGCGGAGCAGGAACTTACAGAGGATATCATCAAACATCTGCATTATATCTTAAAGCATGATACGAAAGATTCCACGCTCGACTGGTTTGCGGTAGGCGATTATAAGAAGCGTGCCAATGTGGTGGGAGGCCATGAAACATCCAAACCGTCGGAGGTTCAAAAGCACATGGCGGTCTTGTTGGAAGATTACAATGGCAGGGAAAAAGCCGGAGTGGAGGACATCATAGCATTACATGCCGGGTTTGAGTATATCCATCCGTTTCAGGATGGAAACGGCAGAGTCGGACGTCTGGTGGCCTTAAAGGAGTGCCTGCGGCACAATGTGATCCCGTTTATCATCGAGGATGCGAAAAAGAATTACTATTACAGAGGTCTTGCAGAATGGGACAAAGAAAAAGGTTGGTTAACCGATACCTGCCTTGACGGGCAGGATACATTCATAAGACTCATGGACATGCTGGAAATACAGTATCGATAAAAATGAAAAATGGGACTTTCATCCCAAAAGCAACCAATTGTAACATAATCCTTCTTAAAATGTTAATTATGCTTGGTGGACTCTTATATATACTTACCTTAGAATTATGTTAAAAATAATTGCAAAGGAAGGATAAGTATGAGAAAACACTATTTGGATAACGTTCGTTGGATCACCGTTATTATTGTGTTGATCTACCATGTTTTTTATATGTACAACGCCGAAGGAGTGCTTGGCGGTCTTGGAAAGATCACCAACCTTGAGGTTCAGTATTACGATGCGTTTATGTATCTGGTCTATCCGTGGTTTATGCCGGTGCTTTTTTTGGTATCGGGAATAAGCGCCAAATTAAGTCTTGATCGCAAGAGCGATAAGGAATTTCTGCGTGCCAGAACATTGAAACTTCTGGTTCCGTCCACCATAGGACTTTTCGTTTTCTGGTTTATCCAGGGATATGTGAGCATGTCGCTCGGCGGAGGCTTTGAAGGTCTTATGTCCGCAGGAGTTCCCAAGCCGGTGATCTATATGATCATGGTCGCATCGGGAAGCGGTGTCATGTGGTACATGCATCTTTTGTGGATATATTGCGTGGTGCTGCTGCTCATCCGAAAAGTTGAAAAGGGGAAGCTTTTGGCGTCAGGGGCAAGGACGCCTTTGTGGCTTGTGGTGCTTTTTCTTTTGCCCATATGGGGTGCTTCTCAGATTCTTAACACACCGATAGTCTCGGTGTACAGGTTTGCTTTTTATTTCGTTTTCTTTGTGCTGGGTTACTTTGTTTTCTCGCACGATGAAGTGACGGAGAAGCTTAAAAAGATCGCGGTGCCTCTTATAGTGGTTGCGGTGGCGTTGTGCGTGGTTTTTGTGATACTGTATTTCGGTCAAAACTATGCCGATAAGCCAATCAACCGGGGTTTATTCTATGCGCTCGACGCTTATGTCGGATCGCTTGCCATGATCGCGGGAATGGCGCGATTTGGCGATTTTTCAACCCCGTTTACGCAGTGGATGTCAAAGCGCAGCTTCGGGTTGTACGTTTTCCATTACCTCGGGATATCGTCGGTAGCTTTATTTGTGGCAAAACCGGGACTGTTGCCGCCGGCGCTTTGCTACATTTTAAGCCTGATCGCGGGATTTGCATTCGGTTACGGTCTGTATGCCCTGATCTCAAGGATTCCGTTCTTTAGATGGGCGGTGCTGGGGATTGCCAAGAAAAAGGAGAAATAGATGTTTAAAGATAATCTGATACAGATGCGAAAACTTTTGCAGATGACTCA
This sequence comes from Lachnospiraceae bacterium, assembly GCA_017963665.1. Lineage (GTDB taxonomy): Bacteria > Bacillota > Clostridia > Lachnospirales > Lachnospiraceae > UBA1258. The sequence continues at coordinate 2,656 of JAGCTJ010000092.1, forward strand.
GGAGGATATAGCCGAAAAACTCGGCGTTACCAGGCAGTCCGTGGCCAAGTGGGAGTCGGGTGAGACCATTCCGGACCTGGATAAGTGTAAGCTTCTTGCGGATATTTTTGGCGTGTCGCTCGACGATCTTGCCAATTATGAGTCCGACGAAAACATGGGATTGGCCCTTCCGCCCAAAGGAAAGCACCTTTTTGGCCTGGTCACGGTGGGCGAAAAGGGGCAGATCGTCATTCCGGCCAAAGCGCGGAAATTATTTGAAATCGCACAGGGCGATCGACTGGTGGTGCTTGGCGATGAAGGCCAGGGAATAGCATTGGTTAAGGCCGACGATTTTCTGGAGATGGCAAGCATGATCAAGAAGATGAAATAGGCGGATCGTGCAAACAGAATATTAATTAATCGGTATTATACTGTACATGTTGGATCGTGAGATTGATCTTTGACCAATTCTAAGGAGCACATGATGGATAATAAAGGAAAAAACAGTATTGATGCCGGAGTAGGCAGGTTTGAAGCCGAAGCCAGCGTAGTGATAGATGATGAGATACCGTTGTTTGACCTTTCCGCATATCCCGAGGAGCAGCGTGAGATTCTGGCTGAGAGTAACCGCAGAATTGAAGAGGCCAACAATAAATATCGTATAGCCAAATTCAGGGAAGACATGTTTGCCAAGGGATTAAGAGCAGGTATGTATTTCTGCACTTTCGATCGCGACGAGAACATGCTCAGTTTCGAATTCAACGACGAGACCAGACAGATGCTCGGTTATGACGGTCTGGACGATCTGCCCAATGAGTTCGAAAGCTGGGTCAAGACTCTCGTTCCCGAAGAAAGGGACGGCATTGTGCAGCTGTTCTGGGATTCGGTTCACATTCATCGTGAGCTACCGGACATCACTCATGCCACATACCGTATGCAGAAAAAGAACGGCAAAGTCATATGGGTCACCGGCGCGGGCCGATTCATCAGGCGTCCCGATGACGGTTCTCTCGAGATATACATGGGTTGCTACCGTGATATCACGGCCCAGCAGGAACTTGAGGATTATATAAGTATAATCGAGGCGATAGGCAAAGTCTTCAATTTCTCGATATACATTGACGTTAACGATATGAGCTACCGTATGATCAGCGCCAATGAATATGTCGAAGCCGTTCCCAAAGATCCCGACGCCATCCGCTTCCTTAAGAACAATGTCGACGCCTCCGTTGCCGAGAGCTTCCGCCCCGCCCTTCATGCATGGCTGGACAAAGATAAAATTCTCGCAGCCATCGAGGAACACGGATCGACAACTATGGAATTTTACAGCGAAGGCGCAAATCGCTGGTTTGAAGGTATCTTTATGATAGGCGACCGCAACAATGACGGAAGTATCGCACACATCGTTTACGGTTGCATGGATACCACGGACGCCAAACTGCAGAATCTTGCTCAGCAAAAGAAGATATCCGAATTTGAGATGGAGATCTATACCGATTCTCTTTCAGGCATCCGAAACAGAAAGTTTCTTGATGAAAAACTCATCTATGAACCCTGCAAAGCCGTTGTTATGGCCGATATCGATCGGTTCAAAGAAGTCAACGATACAGCCGGTCATCAGGGCGGTGATGAAGCCATCCATAAAGTTGCGAAGTTACTTGAACAGTCCGTTCGAAAAGAAGATGTGGTGCTCCGTTACGGCGGCGATGAGTTCATGATGGTATTTTTTGATATTACCGAAGAAGATCTTGAAAGCAAGCTTTCGTTCCTAAAGTCGGAACTTAGAACGATAAAGATCGAGAATAATCCCGAAATACAGATAACCATGAGTTTCGGTGCCGCATTCGGAACGGAACTGGTGAACAATCTGGTAGGAACTGCCGACAAGGCGCTTTATGAGTCCAAAAAGACGAGAGATTCTTATACTGTTATCAAGATTTGAATGTAGCGGTCTTGAATATGATAGTGGTCCCCCGGATGCAGATTTGCGTTCGGGGATGTTTTTTCTTTGTACCGAAAGTGGTATAAATAGTATATAGCACATAGTAACCGGAGGTCGTATATGGTAAAGCACGTAATTCTTTGGAAATTGAAGGATGACTACTCGGGGGTTGAGATCGAACGGATCAAAGCGGGGATAAAAGAGGGGCTCGAGGGCCTTAAAGGCGTGGTGCCGGGGCTTGTTGAGATCAAGGTAAATACCGAGCCGCTTCGCAGCTCCAACTGCGATCTGATGCTCGATTCGCTGTTTGAGAGCGAGGAGGCGCTTAAGGGATACTCCAATCATCCCAAGCACGTCGAGGTGGCAAATCTGAAGGTGCGGCCGTATACTGCGAGCCGGACATGCATGGATTACGAGATTTGAACCCGAGGGACGATGGTGCTTGTTCATTAATAGTTTTAATAGTGGATATATTATTTACCCTCCGACGGATACCCCGCCGGAGGGTATTTTAATATGCGCACCTAACCCGGTCTCCTGTGTTATTCCTATCCCCGTCCGGCGGGATTCATAGAGATTGCGACTACTATAGTCCGTAGGGGCGTAGTATCAAATTCTTGAATTGAATGATTTAGCACTACGCTTGTGCAAAATATCGGCCTCCCCAAAGGGAAAAAAGCGCCTAACCGTAGTATCAAATTCCTGATTTGAATGATTTAATACTACGCCGGCGGGAAATATCGGCCTCCCCAAATGGAAAAAAGCGCCCAGTCGTAGTATTAAATTCCTGATTTGGATGATTTAATACTACGTCGGCGTAAAATATCGCCCTCCAAAAGCGAGAAAAAGAGCCTAACCGTAGTATCACATTCCTGATTTGAATGATTTAGTACTACGCCGGCGTAAAATATCGCCCTCCAAAAGCGAGAAATAGAGCCTAACCGTAGTATCAAATTCCTGATTTGAAAGATTTAATACTACGCCGCCTGGAAAGATCGGCCTCTCAAAGACGAGAAAAGTGATCGGGCAATAACATGGAGAAAATAATAGTTGGCGAAAAATGGAAAAGAGGCAAGAGTCTCTTCTCAAACATACAGATCATAAATATTCATTACTGCTTGGCTGACAATAATCATGTAGCGGTTTACCCTGTCAAGGGCATGCCGCGTAGCGGTGCAAAGCACCCTTGACGGGGAAACCGCACATGATTTAATAGTCAACAAGCAGCAATGAATAATAGTGTCGCAGGGCGACTTTTTCTTGCATATCCCTTGAATGCATACTATTATAAAATTGTATATTATAATTTGTTCGTGAATTTGTATTTAAGGAGGCACAGGGGAATGAAGAAAAGAGTTTTTAAACGTTTGTATAGTCTCGCTATAGCGGGAATAATGTTTGTTTGCTATCCGCTTGCTGCATCGGCGGCGCAATATAATATCAGTCAAGGCAATATCAGTGTTTTGGCATCATTCGAAAATGGTCAGACTAAGTACAAAGTAAACGGCAACGATGCTGATGGAACCGAAATTGAGATCACCGGTTACAATGGCGTAAATGCTTATTATGTTGAAATTACAAGTGAATCCGGTGCAAGTGCGCTCATCAGATTCAAAGATCTTTATATCGATAACAGTACTGTTAGTGATGGGTTTGCGGTGATTACCGGAGGAGACGGAAAAGTAGAGATTGAGCTTGACGGTGACAATACTTTAAAAGCCGGCAAATATCGTGCAGGTTTACAAAAAGAAAACGCAGGACTTCTCGTAATAAAAGATGCTGACGGTACGGCAGGAAAACTAGCTGCTGCAGGCGGAGTATGTGGAGCCGGAATCGGAGGCGGAAATAATCAATCGGTTGATAAAATAGTGATAGAAGGCGGAACGATAACTGCAACCGGCGGAAAATTTGGAGCCGGAATCGGTGGTGGATATGGGGGTTCGGGAACAGTAACCATAAACGGAGGCACGGTTGAGGCAACAGGCGGAGACTATGGAGCCGGAATCGGTGGTGGATATGGGGGTTCGGGAACAGTAACCATAAACGGAGGCACGGTTGAGGCAACAGGCGGA
>JAGCTJ010000093.1 GCA_017963665.1 Lachnospiraceae bacterium
CATGAAAGGACGGATATCTCTTTCAGAATAGGTATCGGAAGAGCAAATGAGATGGAGAAGATGGCGGAATCCTACAGAGAAGCGGTGGATTCCCTTGTTATCACCACCAATACCGTGGCTCATGCCGACGACCTTCCCATCGGATGCGAATACGATACGGATTATCCCATCGCCCTTGAAAAGCAGCTTTTTGACGAGATCGGAAAAGGACGCGTCGATGCAGCTGTCAGAGCCTGCGCCGATTACTTCGAATGGCTTAAGGGCGCAGATATTATGGATGCAAGACTTAAAGTTCTTGAATTTGTGCTTCGCGCCGAAAGTATGGCATATGAAAGCGGCGGTATGACTTATAACGTATCCAGTCGTCACGAATATCTTCCCACGGTCATGAACATCGAGAACATGCAGGATCTCTATGCCTGGTTTGACGAGAAGATAACATATTGCGCAACTCATATATTGAACAAAAATTCCGAAACGTCCAACGAAGTTGTTGAGACGGCCAAGAGTTATATCGAGGCCAACTTCAACAAGAACCTTTCCCTTGAAGACGTTTCAAGACAGGTTAACATCAGTTCTTACTATTTAAGCCGTATCTTTAAAGAAACGACCGGTGAGAACTTTATCGATTATCTTACGAACTTAAGGATCGAGCGCGCAAAAGATCTCATAAGCAAGACGCAGTACTCCATGAAAGAGATATGCAACATGTGCGGATACTCCGATCCCAACTACTTTTCAAAATCGTTTAAGAAGAATGTCGGTGTTACTCCCACCGAATACAGAGAGGGCAAATAGGTGAAAAGAAAACTCTTCGCAATGCTTACTCTGTTTTGCCTGTTTTTTTCTTCGTGCAAAGGGTATGACGGAGGAGAAACCCAGACAAAAGAGGAAGGCAATGACAAGATCGAGATAGGAATGAGCTTTGACTCTTTCGTTATCGAAAGATGGCAAAGAGACAGAGACGTTTTTGTATCCACCGCTAAAGAAATGGGTGCTACCGTAAATGTGCAGAGCGCCAGCGGTGACATTAAAAAGCAGATCGAGCAGATAGAATACTTCATTAAGAAGAACGTGGATGTCATTGTGATCATCTGTATCGATTCCGACTCATTAAAGGCTGTGGTGTCAAAGGCAAAAGACGCGGGTATCAAGATAGTCGCTTATGACCGCCTTGTCACTAATTCAAACGCAGACCTTTACATCACCTTCGACAATGAGATGGTAGGAACGTTGATGGCTACCGCTTTGGCCGATAACGGAGCGGAGGGCGGAAAAGTGCTCATGCTGGAAGGTTCGCCCCTTGATAACAATGTTCCTATGGTAAGGAAAGGATTTTTGGGCGTTTGCGAAGAAAGAAGCATGACGATAGCTGATGCAATAAACTGTGACGGCTGGAGAGCGGAACTTGCTGCCGACTATGTTTATGAGAATGAAGACATCGTAAGCAGTGTTGATGCCATCATGTGCGGTAACGACAACATCGCCGGTCAGGTAATAAGGGCTCTTTCCGAGAAAAGACTTGCGGGTAACGTTCCCATCGTAGGACAGGATGCCGATCTGGAAGCCTGTCAGAGGATAGTTGAAGGAACACAGACCATGACGGTTTACAAGCCTGTGGAAAAACTTGCAAAGCGTGCGGCGGAGTGTGCAATAAGTCTTGCCAAGGGTGAAGAATTGACAGGAGACGATGTTACGATAATATTTGACGGTTCATACGATATTTCCTATATAGGACTGGAACCCGTTGCGGTAACCAAAGACAACATCGATGAAGTGATCATAAACAGCGGATTTCACTTAAAAGAAGACGTTTATCTCAACGTTTCCGAGCCCGAACCTTAAAACATTTTGTTCAAAATCTGTTTATATAATGGTAAAAAATTGCGAAGACCGATTCGGAGTGCAAAATATTCCGATTCGGTCTTTTTCTTTTTGCCAAAGAAGAAAAAATAGTCAAGTGAGTGAAAAATTAATTACTTGTTAACTGTGATACTATGTTTGCGTAAACAAAAACCAACAATCTTTTTTAGGGAGGATTACCAATGAAAAGAAAACTTTTAAGTCTTGTTCTTGTATTGGCTATGGTTGCTGCATTGTTTGCAGGCTGTGGCTCTTCATCTTCAAGCAACAAGGTTGGCGTTTCAATGCCTACCAAAACACTTCAGAGATGGAACCAGGATGGTGACAACATGAAGAAGCAGCTCGAAGCAGCAGGTTACACGGTTGATCTTCAGTATGCTGACGATGATATCGCTACACAGGTTTCTCAGCTTGAGAACATGATCAACGGCGGATGCAAGGTACTCGTTATCGCATCTATCGACGGAAATTCACTCGGAACTGTTCTTGATCTGGCTAAGGAAAAAGGCGTTAAGGTTATCGCTTATGACCGTCTTATCATGAACTCCGACGCAGTTACCTACTATGCTACATTCGATAACTACATGGTTGGAACAAAGCAGGGTGAATTCGTTCGCGACGCTCTTAAACTTGACTCCGCAGCAGGTCCTTTCAACATCGAGCTTATCACCGGTGACCCCGGCGACAACAACGCAAGATTCTTCTTCAGCGGTGCTATGGATGTTCTTCAGCCCTACATTGACAGCGGCAAGCTCGTTGTTAAGTCAGGCCAGACAGACTTCGATACAGTTGCAACAGCAGGTTGGAAGACAGAGAACGCTCAGAACAGATTCGATGCCATCATTTCAGCTAACTATGCAGACGGCACAAACCTTGACGCTGTTATGTGTTCAAACGACTCTACAGCACTCGGTGTTACAAACGCTCTTGAAGCTAACTACGAAGGAACTCACAGCAATTGGCCCGTTATCACCGGTCAGGACTGTGATATCGCAAACACTATCAACATGATCGAAGGCAAGCAGTCAATGTCAGTATTCAAGGATACTCGTACACTTGCAGCTAAGACCGTAGAAATGGTTGACGCTATCATGAAGGGTGGAAAGGCTCCCATCAACGATGAGAAGACCTATGACAACGGAAAGGGTATCGTTCCTTCATACCTTTGCGAGCCCGTAGTTTGTACAGTTGACAACTACAAAGAGACACTTATTGATTCCCAGTACTATACAGAGGATCAGCTCAAGAAATAATCAAGGTTTTATCAGAAAAACTTTTGCAGGCGGGGCAAAACCCGCCTGCGTGTTTGTAAGAAGTGAGAGTAATCACAATCTTATTCACAGGAGGAATAAAATTGGCTGAGCATATATTGGAAATGAGAAATATAACCAAAACATTCCCCGGTGTTAAAGCATTGGACAATGTCAATCTTCAGGTGGAAAAAGGAGAGATCCATGCACTTGTAGGAGAAAACGGTGCCGGCAAATCCACGCTGATGAATGTTTTAAGCGGTATCTATCCTTACGGAACTTACGAAGGAGATATCGTATACAATGGGCAAGTATGTGAATTTAACCACATAAAAGACAGTGAAGCGCTCGGAATAGTCATCATACACCAGGAGCTTGCGTTGGTTCCTTACATGACCATCGCGGAGAACATGTTCCTTGGAAATGAGCGCGGAAATAACTTTAAAATCGATTGGAATGAAACGAATGAACTTTCGGCCAAATATCTTGAGATGGTCGGTCTTAAGGAATCGCCGCAGGTTCTGATTAAAGATATAGGCGTAGGTAAGCAGCAGCTTGTTGAGATAGCAAAAGCGCTTGCCAAAGACGCAAAACTGTTGATACTTGATGAGCCTACGGCTTCTCTTAATGAGGATGATTCGAAAGCTTTGCTCGATCTGTTGCTTAAGTTTAAGCAGGACGGACTTACTTCGATAATCATTTCCCACAAGCTCAACGAAGTATCATATGTTGCGGATAAGATAACCGTCATCCGAGACGGTATGACCATCGAAACACTCGATAAGAATACCGATGACATATCGGAAGGCCGTATCATCAAGGGCATGGTAGGTCGAGAGATGGAAGACCGTTTCCCTAAACGTGAAAGCCATATCGGAGACGTAATGTTCGAAGTTAAAAACTGGACATGCTATCATCCCATATACATGGAAAGAAAAGTAGTTGACAATGTATCCCTCAATGTCCGAAAGGGTGAGATAGTAGGTATTTCCGGACTGATGGGAGCAGGTCGTACAGAACTTGCCATGAGTGTATTCGGAAAGAGTTACGGCGTGGAAATTTCCGGAGAAACCTTTATTAACGGGCAGCAGGTTCACATGAACACGGTTGCCGATGCGATCAAACACAAGCTTGCATATGTTACGGAAGATCGTAAAGGAAACGGACTTATCCTTTCAAACACGATAAAACTTAATACCACTCTTGCAAATCTTGACGATGTCAGCAATAAGCAGGTGTTGGATAAAGATAAGGAATATGCCGTGGCTCAGGAGTATCGTGAAAAACTGAGGATCAAATGCCCTACCGTTGAGCAGAATGTTGGAAACCTTTCCGGCGGTAACATGCAGAAGGTTCTTTTGGCAAAATGGATGTTCGCAAATCCCGACGTACTTATTCTCGATGAGCCCACAAGAGGTATCGATGTAGGTGCCAAATACGAGATCTACTGTATAATGAATCAGCTAGTTGCCGAAGGAAAATCGGTAATAATGATCTCTTCCGACATGCCTGAGATACTGGGTATGTGCGACAGAATATATATCATGAACGAAGGAAAGATAGTCGGTGAGCTTGATGGAAAAGAAGCAACTCAGGAAATCATCATGTCACACATTATCAAAGCCGGCTAAGGAGGAAGAAATGAAGAACAGTGCACTGGATTTTATCAAAAAATATGCGATGATATTTGTACTTATTATCGTATACGGCTTTTTTGCCATAATGACCGGCGGTAGTATACTGCTTCCCATGAACGTATCGAGTTTGATATCTCAGAACGCATACGTTTTCATTCTTGCGACCGGCATGTTGCTTTGTATTTTGACCGGCGGTAACATCGACCTTTCAGTAGGTTCGGTAGTTTGTTTCGTAGGTGCGGTAGGCGCGGTACTCATGGTAAACTATCATGTAAACATGATCCTTTCCATAATCATCATGTTGGTTATAGGAACCGCGATAGGTGCATTCCAGGCATTCTGGATAGCATATGTACGTATACCTCCTTTCATCGTAACTCTTGCCGGAATGCTTGCGTTCAGAGGCTTGAGTAACGTAGTTCTTGACGGATTTACGGTATCGATCAAAGAGTGTACCGCATTCGTTAACCTTTTCGGAGGCGGAGCAAACTGCTTCATACCTGATTTCTTTAACCTTATTCCCGGCGTCAACACTACATGTATAGTAGTCGGTTTATTGTTGGCGATAGTATTTGTTTTTGCACAGGTTAAAACCAGGACTACAAGGAAAAAGAAAAATTACGCCGTTGAATCGGAAATTGCTTTCTGGATAAAGACCGTTGCGGTAACATTGGTAATACTTGCTTTCTTCGGAAGTCTTGCAAGACACAAAGGTATCCCCACCGTTTTGATCTGGGTTGCTTTCGTTATCGTAGTATACGGCTATATTACTTCGAACACCAAGACGGGTCGTTACTTCTATGCAGTAGGCGGTAACGAAAAGGCTACCAAACTTTCCGGTATCAACACCAATAAAGTTTACTTCCTTGCATACACCAACATGGGTCTTTTGGCAGCACTTGCGGGAATGGTTACCATAGCTCGTCTTACATCCGCACAGCCCACATACGGACAGAACTACGAGATGGATGCCATCGGCTCATGCTTTATCGGCGGAGCTTCCGCATACGGCGGAACAGGTACCGTTACAGGAGTTATCATCGGTGCGGCTTTGATGGGTGTCATCAACCTTGGTATGTCACTTATGGGTGTAGACCAGAACTGGCAGAAAGTGGTTAAGGGTGCCGTACTTCTTTTGGCCGTAATATTCGATGTTGTTTCCAAGAGAGGCGGAAAACTTTTGGCAAAAGACTGATCTGTTATTCAAACAATAAAAACTTCAAAAGGGACGCACTCGGAAACTTCCGAGTGTGTTCTTTTTAATTTTTTCTTATTTTTCGACCCTTTAATAAAATTTTAAAAATTTATCCTATTTTTCACAAATACTTTTCTTCTTTACTTGTGTAAATTGATAAATGGATTAATCAAGCAACCAAAGAAGAGGAGATTGGTATGAAAAAGTTTTTAAAAACTATTGCGGCGGTTATGCTTTTGCCGATGATCTTGTCGACAGTGTCCGGATGCGGAAAGGACGGCAAGGCAGGCAAAGATGATGCGGACAAAGGACCGCAAATGATCTATGTTCCGACGGAGAGGACTATCACTTCCGATGAAAGTCATTATAACAATGATTTTTCCATGAAGGACGGAAAACTCTATTATCTTATCGAGCAGATGGATCTGAAAACTCATGAACTTAAAGGTTTTTATGCCCACAGCGAAAACCTGGACGGAACCGAACCCAAAGATACACAGTTTGACATTAAATACGATACCGAAGAGTATCCGATGAACCTGTTCGTTACCGATAACGGTTTTAAACTCGTAATGTCAAAGTGGATGGAAACGGGAAGCGAAGTAAGGATAATTGATCTTGACAAAGACGGAAAAGAGACGGGAAGCGTTTCGCTTGAAAAACTTCCCAACACCGGAGAAGACAATTACATAAGCAAGGTCATCCCCGATAAAGAAGGTAACTATGTGGTATCCGCTTACAGCGGTTTATACCTTTGCGACAGCGAAGGAAAGATCGTAAACCAGATAAAGTTTGACGGGGACAGCTTCTACAGCAATAACGTATTTTTCAATTCCAAAAACGAACTTATAATAACGGGCTGGGATTCGACAAGTATAGGAAATGTTGCCAAGAAAGCAGATTTCAAGTCCGGAAAACTTGAAAACATATGGAAGAATATGCCTCAGGACGCAGAGAATGTAAGCGAGATAGAAGAGGATAAATATCTTATATTCGGAGACGACAGACTCTTCGTTTATTCAAGTGCAGAGGATTCTTATGAAGAGCTGGTTAACTTCATTGATATTGATCTGGTAAATGTCCGTCCCGAGGTCGTATGGATGAACGAGGACAAGACGATATCCTTCGTTACGGTCGATTGGTCGGCTCAGGTACCCCTCACCACTTTTGTAACATTAAAAGAAGAGCTTGCGGTTGATCAGGCTTCCAAGAAAAAGATCACATTCGGTGTTATGTATGCCAACGATCCTTTAAAGAGAGCCGTTGCAAAATACAACAGATCGAACGGTGAATACAGAGTTGAATTAAAGGAATACGAGAATGATATCAGGAGCGCGGAAGATTACGAGAAGGTGATAGATAAGTTCAAAGAAGACATTCTCGCAGGTAATCTCGACATTGTGGATATATCGGCTATGGGTGATATAAGCACCGATAACTTAACAGACCTTAAGCCTTATCTTGAGAAGGAAAACCTCGATATGAGCCAGTACTTTGAAGAAGTATTCAAAGCTTGCGAGAAAGACGGCAAACTTATATGCCTTCCCACCTGTTTTGCGGTAAGAGGTTATATCGGAAATTCAGATTTTATTGGCAAGAAAGATCAATGGACTTTTGACGAGTTTATTGACGTGGTAAAGAAGAATCCTGACAAAGAAATATTTACATACTGTACCGCAACACAATTCTTATACAAGTGCGCAAGTGAGATGGAAAGCGGTCTTATTGATTTTGAAAACGGTACATGCAACTTTGACAGCTCCGAGTTTAAGGAACTTATGGAGATCGCAAAGAGATTTCCCGAGAAATTTAAAGAGGGTGACTACTCATACAACGAATTTTCAAAGATGCAGAACGGAGACTTAATAATATCCGATCTTTGGATTTATGATACTATGACGATGCAGGCATACATGAAGATCCTTGGCGACAGGTTCAATCCTATCGGAATTCCGGGAAAAGACGGTTCTTCTTTCAGATTTATTCCGAGAGAATCTTACGCCGTAGTGGCAAACTGCAAAGAAAAAGACGGTGCATGGGAATTTTTAAGAACATTCCTTGAAGACTCTTATCAGGATTCATCAAATCTTTGGAACGGATATCCTCTTAAGAAGGAATTCTTTGAAAAGAAGATGGATGCATCGCAGGTATCCACATTTGGCGGCGGTACTATCATGGCGGACGATATGACTATAGAGATTGAGCCCCCTACTCAGAAAGAATTTGATATAATAAAGGGTATAGTTAATAAGACAAAGTCAACCGTTATTGATGACTACAATATTCAGCAGATCATTGAAGAGGAGTATTCGCCTTACTACAACGGCAGCAAGAGCGCCGATGCTGTTGCGGAGATCATCCAGAGCAGAGTCTCAATATATCTTGCTGAGAAGTACCACTAAGAAAGAACAAAGAGAAAATGATCATACCTACTACCATATGCTACATAAGAAACGCGAAGGATCAATATCTTCTTTTGCACAGGATAAAGAAGAAAGAAGACATCAATGCGGGAAAGTGGATAGGAGTAGGCGGAAAGATTGAAAAAGACGAAACGCCTGACCAATGTGTCAGGCGTGAAGTTTTTGAGGAGACAGGCTTAAGGCCTAAAAAGTTTTTCTGTCACGGTGTTGTTAAATTCATTTCCGACAGGTATGACGATGAAGACATGTATCTTTATTCGGCATGGGATGTTGAAGAAGATTTGATAGAATGCAACGAAGGCGAGCTTAAGTGGGTCGACAGAGACGAAGTACTGAATTATCCCACATGGGAAGGAGACTACTACTTTTTAAAGCCCCTTCTTGAAGGCAGAAAGAAAATAGATATGATCGTCGAGTACAAAGGCGATGAACTGGTAAGATGCGAAGACATAACCGAAGATGTGGTAACTCTTAAATCTTCCCTGATAGACTGTCCCCACGGCTTTTCCACAAGAACCGGCGGTGTAAGTGACGGAATTTTTGCTTCGCTAAATCTTGGCATGAACAGGGGCGATGACAGGCTAAGAGTCATCGAGAACTGGAACAGATTTCTTGATTCTGCGGGTGTAAATAACCGAGAGTTTGTCTGCGGTGAACAGGTGCATGAAAACAACGTTCACATTGCGACAAAAGACGATCTTAGACCTGCGTACGGTCCCGGGGAGATGAACGTTTGTGACGGATACGTAACCAACTTAAAGGATGTTCCGTTAGCCATATTCATTGCGGATTGTGTGCCTGTGCTTTTGTATGACCGGGAAAATAAAGTGATCGGAGCCGTTCATTGCGGCTGGAGAAGTACGGTGGCAGACATCCAGAAAAACGCCGTCGACAAAATGGTCACACTGGGGTCAAAAGAAAAAGATATCGCCGCGGCAATCGGTCCGGCGATTGGGAAGTGTTGTTTTGAGGTCGGCCCCGAAGTAATCGAAGCCGTCGAAAAACTTCTCGGAGGCGAAGCGTTTTCTTTTTACACAAGGAAAGACGAAAAATACATGTTGGATCTTCGGGGAGTCGTAAAAGAGCGGTTTATAAAACTCGGACTCAAAGAAGAGAACATTGAGTTCGTGGGCGAATGTACGATGTGCCGTCCGGACAGATACTGGTCTCACAGATACACCAAAGGCGAGCGCGGAAGCATGGCCGCAGTCATAGCTTTGCAGGATTGACACTCACTGAAAATAAACATATAATACAAAAGTCGCGTAGCGTACGGAGTCGTATCGAAGTGGTCATAACGGGGCGCACTCGAAATGCGTTTGCCCTCCGGGGCACGAGGGTTCGAATCCCTCCGACTCCGCGAAAAGGAATATGAGATCATATTCCTTTTTTTTAACAGCATTTAAATGGCAGATTAATGAACGGTGATCATAACATGCAGGCAGAAACAAGTGAAAAAGGAAAAAGCGGCAATCTGCTTTTGAAGATCGAAAATGCGCTTATGAGCGGGAAGTTTTCCAAGATCGCGTTGATACTTTTGTTCGCGGTTTTGTTTGCATACGGTATTTCAAATGTAAAGGAATACGGAAGATCCTGGGATGAGCTTGAAGCGATCACCATAACTCATTCAAATTGGATCGAGTACGCGATAAGACTGTTTCCCGACGGCAGCAGCATTAAAGAAAACGCGCTGGCATCAGATTACACACCCATCAGTGTAAAGTTCGAGCGAGATCACGGCGCCGCGCCGTTCTATTTCTTTTTACCGTTCTACAAGATCTATGAAGAAGACAGGGCCGGAATGGCTTATGCCTGGCACACTTATACATTCTGTCTGTACTTTTTGAGTGTAGTAGCCGTTTGGTTTCTCTTAAAGGAACTCTACGGTTCAAAACTCGTATCCACGGCAGGAATGCTCTTTTACTATTTTACTCCCAGATTTTTTGCGGAAGGACATTATAACGACAAAGATGTGATATTTATGGGTCTTATCATGGCTTGCGCGCTGTTTGCGGTTCGCGCAGCCAAGAAGCTTTCCTTGAAAAAGAAGGGAGTGTGGGCTGATATTCTGATCTTTTCGGTTTTGTCCGGATTTATGATGAACGTAAAGATAATCGGAATAGCAATCTGGGGTCTTATGGGCCTTTTCACGATAATATACGTTGCCACAAGAGGAAAGGATGTTAAACTCGGCGCATGGGTAAAGATCGTTCTGACGGTTCTTTTCTCCGTTATTATGTATATAGCGCTGACACCCGCAAGCTGGGCAGGTATACCGGATTTCCTTAAATTCCTTTTCGACAACGCTTTCCATTATTCGGGCTGGTATGGTTTTGTCCGTTTCAGAGGGACTCTGTTCAATCCCGCCGAGATCGGCATGCCCTATTCGTACCTTCCCACATGGATGCTGATAACGATACCTGCTTACATCACGATCCTCTTTTCCTTGTCGGTTCTTTCTTTTGCTGTAACGACCGTAAAGGAAAGAGGCAAAAACATAGTAAAAGACGACTCCGATTTCTTTTTCCTGATGCTCCTTATCGGGTTTTTGACTCCTTTTAGTCTGGTGGTCGCAAAGTCTCACACCGAGGTGTTTTACAATTCGTGGCGTCATATGTACTTTTTGTACGCCTTCATGCTTCCGGGAGCATTGTACTTCCCGCACAAACTGTTGAGCGGCCTTAAAAAAGATGATTCGGTAAAAAGAAAACGCATCGCAGAACTTGTATATGCCCTTGTCACGGTAGCATTTCTTACCTGCGCGGGGGAGATGATCGCAAACAGATCCTTTGAATACGTATACTACAATCCCATAAGCCGTCTTATCATTGATGTTAACGGATATGAAGGTGATTACTGGATGGTTTCGGTGGTGCCGGCGTTAAGAGAGTTTGCGGATAAGTATTATGACGGCGAGCATCCTTTGAAAGTTGCCTGTGTGCTCTTTGAATCACACGGCGCTGAAGCAGCGATGCTTGATGAAAACAAAATCGAATTCGTGGCACCGGAGAAAGCTGATTATCTTATATATAATCCTTCGGGAAGTTATGACTGGCCCGAGATCGAAGACCACGACAAAGTATTTTCCATAAACCGGTTCGGTGTTGAACTGACGGGAATATACGCAAAATAGTTTAAAAGGTGAATTAATGAGTAGTGAACTTATGGAACGGGCAGAAACGGAAAAGAAGGCTCATGAGAGCAGCTGTTTTATCTTAAAGATTGAGGAAACACTTGCTAAGGGTAAGTTTTTCAAACTTTCTTTGATCCTTTTGTTTGTTTGTATGTTTGTGTATGGGATATCAAACGTAAAAGAATATGGAAGATCCTGGGACGAAGAGTTTGATCTCGAGATTCTTCAGTCCAACTGGGTGGAGTACGGGATCAGACTGTTTCCCGAAAACAGCAAAATCGGAAAACTTGCTTTGGAATCCGGCATCACACCTATCTCGGTTTACGTTGAACGCGATCACGGATGCGCACCCTACTATGCATTTGGATTTATATATATGTTTTTAAAAGATGACAGTGCATCTATGGTATATGCATGGCACAGCTATACGTTCTGCCTATACTTTCTCGGTGTCATAGCGGTATGGTTTTTGTTAAAAGAGATCTACGGTTCTTTGCTTTTATCCACTCTCGGGACACTGTTTTATTATTTTACTCCACGTTTTTTTGCAGAAGGCCATTATAACAACAAGGACATGGTATTCCTAACGCTTGTGACGGCCTCCGCTTTATTTGCCGTTTTGGCAGCTAAAAAGCTGGCTTCTCGGGAAAAGGGATCTTTGAGCTGTGCAATTGCATTTTCGCTTTTGTCCGGTTTTATGATGAACGTCAAGATAATAGGCATCGCCATATGGGGACTTTTGGGTCTTTTTGCAATCATCTATGTTATAACAAGAGGCAAAAACGTTAAAAAGAGTGTATGGATAACCATATTTTTTACCATCGTTTTGTCGATTGCCATGTATTTGATCCTTACTCCCGCAAGTTGGGTGGGTATCGGAGAATTCCTGGAGTATCTTTTGACAAATGCCCTTCATTTCCATTCTTCCCGTTGGGACAATTATATACGATTCAAAGGAACACTCATAAGGCCCGTTGAGATCGGTATGCCCTATTCCTACCTTCCGACCTGGATGCTGATCACGATACCCGCTTACATCACGATTCTCTTTTCTTTGTCAGTTCTTTCCTTTGTTATCACCATCGTAAAGGAAAGAGGCAAAAACATAGTAAAAGAGGACTCCGATTTCTTTTTCCTGATGCTCCTTATCGGATTTATGGCTCCTTTTTGCTTTGCGGTTGTGAAATCACACAGTGAGATATTCTACAATTCCTGGCGCCACATGTTTTTCTTATATGCTTTTATGCTTCCCGGGGGCATTTATTTTCTCTATAAGCTTTTGATAGGCCTAAAAGCTGCTACGGTAAAAAGAAAACGCATCGCAGAGCTTGCATATGCTCTTGTCACGGTAGCATTTCTTACCTGTGCGGGAGAGATGATCGCGAACCGTTCATTTGAGTACGTGTATTACAATCCTATAAGCCGTCTTATCATTGATGTCAACGATTACGAAGGTGACTACTGGATGGTTTCCGTGGTACCCGCATTAAGAAGATTCGGAGATGAATTTTATGACGGTGAACATCCTTTGTATGTCGATTGTGTGTGGTATGAGTATCACGGGGCAGACGAATCGATGATCGATAAGAACAAAATTGAATTCACAGATTCTGTAAACGCTGATTATTTTATATATAATCCTTCCGGCAGTTTTGATTGGGAAGATGTCGGAAACTATAACAAAGTATTTTCCATAAACCGGTTCGGTGTTGAACTGACGGGCATTTACGCCAAATAATTGTTAAGTTGATAAAGCGACTGCATATTATCGGATATGCGGTCGCTTTTTTGTACAATAACATACGGAAATGATGTATAATAACTTATTATGGCATAGAATGTTCAAACGGGAGAAATGCTCATGAAAGTAGTATTACTTGCGGGCGGAATGGGAACAAGGATCTCGGAAGAATCCGAGTACAGACCCAAACCGATGGTTGAGATAGGCGGAAAACCGATACTGTGGCACATAATGAAATCCTACAGTTATTATGGATTCAATGATTTCATCATATGCGCCGGATATAAACAGTACGTGATAAAGGAATGGTTTGCAGACTATTTTCTTCATAACTCGGATGTTACCTTCAGTTTCAAGAATGGCAAAAACGAGATGACCGTTCTCGATCAGCATTGCGATCCCTGGGACGTTACCGTAGTCGATACCGGGCTTAACACCATGACCGGAGGCAGAATAAAGCGCATTAAGAAATATGTGGGAGACGAACCCTTCATGATGACTTACGGCGACGGTGTCTGCGATGTAAATATAGGTGAGCTTCTTAAGTTTCATAAATCTCACGGAAAGATCGCCACAATGACCACCGTCATTCAGGAACAGGCGAAGGGAGTCATCGATATAGGTCCCGACTATGCGGTAAAATCTTTCCGTGAAAAGAGCAGCATTGACGGCGTGCCCATCAATGCGGGCTACATGGTCTTCGAACCTGAGATATTTGATTATATCGGCGGAGACGAAACAATACTCGAACGCGATCCCATGACAAAACTTGCCGCAGACGGTCAGTTGATGTCGTATATGCATAAAGGTTTCTGGCAGTGCATGGATACGATAGTCGAGAAAAATAAGTTAGACAAGATGATCGAGGCCAAGAACGCGCCTTGGATCAAATGGGATTGATCTTTTATGAATTGGACAAACGAAAATGAAGCAAGGCAGCAGATAAAAGATGCCATTGCGATGTATTATCACGATTTTAAGGAAAAGAAGGACGATTTTAAACCCGGAGACCGCATTACATATGCGTCACGTGTTTTTGACGAAAAAGAAATGCAGGCGCTCACCGATGCCATGCTTGATTTTTGGCTGACTTCCGGAAGATTTACTGAGGAGTTTGAAAAAGAATTTGCCAAGTGGATCGGAGTAAAGCACGCTCACGTCGTAAATTCGGGTTCATCAGCAAATCTTATCGCCTTCATGGCACTTACTTCAACAGAACTTAAGGACAGAAGAATTAAAAGAGGTGACGAGGTAATCACCGTTGCCTGCGGTTTTCCCACCACGGTCACACCGATCATCAATTACGGTGCGGTTCCTGTCTTTGTCGACATGACCGTTCCGGAGTACAACATAGATGTCACAAAACTTGAAGGTGCATTAAGCGACAAAACGAAAGCCGTCATGATCGCTCATACACTTGGCAATCCCTTCGACATAAAAGCCGTAAGGGATTTCTGTAAAAAGAACGCTCTTTGGCTCATTGAAGACAACTGCGATGCCCTCGGTTCGAAATATACCATCGACGGCGTTACAAAATATACGGGAACCTGGGGAGATATAGGAACCAGCAGTTTCTATCCGCCCCATCATATGACAATGGGAGAGGGCGGCTGTGTATATACGGACGA
>JAGCTJ010000094.1 GCA_017963665.1 Lachnospiraceae bacterium
AAATTCCGGCGACTACGCAAGTGCCGAGTGGGCATATTTCCTTTACCTTACGACACTAGTAAACCGTGAGGAAAGTTATATAGATCAGATATCGGATGAGGTAGAGAACATTTATAACCGCGATCCTTCCAAGTGGCAGGTGGCATGGCTTTTGCTTTACCTTTCGCAGGAATATGCCGTAAGCCCGTCAAAGAAGTGGCTCTTTATTGAAAATCAGTTCTTACTTGGCTGCATTAGCCCCGTTATGTACGTGGAAGCCGCAAACATGCTCACGGTCAATCCTGCGCTTCTTGCAAAGCTTGACA
Source organism: Lachnospiraceae bacterium (assembly GCA_017963665.1). Classification (GTDB taxonomy): domain Bacteria; phylum Bacillota; class Clostridia; order Lachnospirales; family Lachnospiraceae; genus UBA1258. The sequence goes on from JAGCTJ010000094.1 coordinate 306, forward strand.
GGATCGAGCAAAGAGTATTGCTCTTTATGTTAAAAGAAGATCTCCTAAACGCCGATGTTGCCCGTCAGGTCGTATTCCTTGCAGAGTCCGGGAAATGGTATTCCCCTGCGCTTTTAAAGATTCTTCAGTCATGCTACGAGCTTTTGTCCGATAAGGAAACACTTGATTGCATATGTACGTTACTCATCGCCCACGACAAGAAAGGGCCGGAGTATTTCCAGTGGTACAAGCTTGCCATTGAAGAAGATGTAAGAGTAACAAAGATATACGAGTATTACATGCTCTCCATGGACATATCGCGCCATGCGCCGCTTCCGAAGATGGTCTATCTTTACTTCTCGTATCAAAATGAGCTGGACTGGCAGCATACGGCATATCTTTATGCGCGTGTCATCGAGCAGAAGAACGATCCCGAGATGGAAGAGATATTTACTCAGTACAAAGAAACCATCGATCGCTTTGCCCTGGATCAGATCGCGGCAGGTCACATGAACAGAGACCTGGCGATAATATACAGATTTGTGCTTAACGAAAATCTCCTTTACAAGGATATGGCGGTTAAGCTTGCTCCCCTTATCTTTACCCACAGGATAAGCGTTGAGTCCGACAACGTTTCAAGAGTAATCGTCTACCAGGGACGGGAGATAGTGGGAAACGCATATCCCATCGTTGACAGAGAAGCCTTCGTTCCGATCTACAACAGAGATTTCTCCATAATGTTTGAGGACAACTTCTCCAACAGATATATGAAGTCGGTGCCTTACGACATCGAAAAACTGATGGTACCGGGTAAACTTGCCAACATGCTGCTTCCCTTTGTTGAAGAGAATCTTTCTTTCGACGTATATGCATGCGAATGTTCCAGCGAGCTTGTGGAGATAACCGACGAGAACAGAGTACGCTATCAGCGCATACTTGATTCCGACGAGATCGATCCCGCTTACAAGACGGAGATAAGATCGAAGCTTCTTAACTACTATTACGATAACGACGCCATAAGAGAACTGGACAATGTTCTCAATTCTCTTGAGCCCGAAGGTATGGCCGCCAAAGAACGTAATGTCTGCCTTAAGTTCATGATCCAAAGAGGTATGTATGACAAGGCGATCGATTGGATTTATGCCTACGGAACCGAGGGTGTCGACCTTAAAAACGTCGTGAAGCTTTGCTCGCATCTTATCCAAAGAAGCGACTTTGAACCAAACGAAACCATCACTTCCCTTTCGGCGCTTTGCTTCTTTAACGGCAAGCACGACGAAACGGTGCTCAAATATCTTTGCGACAACTTCTTTGGTCTCACAAAAGACTTAAGAAAGCTCTTCACATCCGCGCAGAATTTCGATCTTGACGTGAGCGCGATGTGCGAGAATCTTTTAATACAGATAATGTACACGGGATACTACGTTTCCGAGCGTATGGATATTTACAAGACATACTTAAAGGGAACCCCCGGAACCAACATAAGGCTTGCGTTCCTTTCCCAGTGCTGTTTCGATTTCTTTGTAAAAGACCAGCTCACCGAAAGCTTTGTTTTCGAGGAACTTACCCGTCTTAAATCAAACGGCGAAGGACTGTTGAAAGTGTGCATGCTGGCATACGTTAAGTATTATTCGGAAAACTCCGGTGAGGTCGACGACACGGTCAGGGGATACATTAAAGAGTTTCTTGGATACCTTATCGATGACGGAATATACTTCTCGTACTTTAAAGAGTTCATGGAGCAGGGAGTCGAAGAGATAAACCGCTTTACGGACAAGACCTTTGTGGAGTACAAGACGGAGCCCGGAAGGCGTGTGTTCATCCACTACATCATCGAGTGCGACGACGATTCGGGATCGGATTACATCACCGCCGAGATGCCCGATATGTACGGCGGACTTCATTCGATGCCTTTTGTGCTTTTCTTCGGCGAGAACCTTCTTTACTACATCACCGAGGAAACAAACGGAGAGGAACAGTTAACCGAGTCCGGAAACATCACGAAGAGCGATATTTCTTCGGATATCAAGACAAGCCGATTCTCCGAGATAAACGACATAGTCATTTCGCATACCTTAAGTGATTACGATGCTCTTGAGCACATGATCCTCGATTACAGGCGAAAAGATTTCCTGATAGACAAATTATTTACGATGAAATAAGGGGCAGTTTTAAGTAAATGGAACCTTTGGACAAGGAAGTAAAAAGAAAAAGCAAAGAATATGCCGTGGGCATCGATATAACGGATTCTTTTGCGCAGATTAGCGTGGGAGCCGTCGATACCGACGGTGTTGAAACCATGTCCGTAAATATGGGAAAAACAGACTTTCTTGTGCCTACCGCGCTCTTTAAACGAAGCGAGGTCAACCAGTGGTTTGCCGGTTTTGATGCTCTTAAATACAAAGAAACGGAAGGCTATTTCATCGATAAACTGGTTTCAAAGGCAAGAGCGAACGAGATCGTAACGGTGGGAACCGAGGAGTTTAAACCCTCGGCGCTTATGGCGTTGTTCTTAAAACGTCTTCTTACTCTTGCGGGAAGAGTAACTCCCCTTTCGGGCATCGTTTCAATAATGATCACCGTGGATATTCTTGACGGAACACTCATAAACGTGTTAAACGAAGCAGTATCGTCGCTTTCGGTCAAATCTGCTCAGGTTCATTTCCAGAATCATATGGAGAGCTTTTATAACTATATGCTCTATCAGCCAAGAGATCTTTGGAACAGAGACGTAGTATTAATAGATTCCACCGGGGAGTACATAAAGAGTCTTCGTATGGAGTGTAACAAGAACACGACTCCCATAGTGGCATTCATAGATTCTCATGAAGATCTGGAGCTTAAGAGCGAAGATTATGATGAACCCGGATACCCCGGCAAATTCACCGCATTTACCGAATCGATAGTTGAAGGACATATGATATCCTCCATCTATTTAATAGGCGATTCCTTTAAATACGAATGGTGCAAGGAAGGCATATCGTTCCTTTGCAAAAAGGGAAGAGTATTCCAGGGTAACAACCTGTTTTCAAAGGGAGCATGTTACGGAGCAAAGAATCTCGTAAGCCCTTCGATCTTAAGCAGCGGATACGTGTTCCTCGGAAACGACAAACTTAAGTCAAATGTCGGCATCAATGTACTTAAAAGAGGCGAGAACGCATACATGCCTTTACTTGACGGCGGCATAAACTGGTTTGACGCTCACAAAGAATGTGATATCATCCTTAATCAGGGCAACAAACTTACACTTATAGTAACACCCCTCACGGGAAAGAATCCCGAGATGGTTGACATAACACTGGGAGACCTTCCGAAACGTCCGCCCAAAACTACAAGACTTAACGTAAAAGTGAGGATGCAGTCCGAAAACCGTATGCAGGTTACGATAAAAGATCTCGGTTTCGGAGAACTCTTCCCCGCGGCAAACATAGAATGGAATGAGGTGATAAGCGTATGAACCGAGTACTCATGTGCATCGGCGAATATGCCGAGACACCTTACTATATCGAAAAAGTATATGTTAACGTTTATTCGGCCGAAGAGCTTTGCTATGTGATTTATGAGAATGCGTTCCTTCTGGATAAGGACATACTCGATCGCAAACTTACCGATTGGATAGACAAGCAGCTTAAGCTTCACGATCTCGCCAGAGACCTTATAGTGCTTATAAACCAGAATGCGTCTGCAGCCGCTTTTGCCGGAACGATCCTTTCTTACGTGGGTTTCTATTCCAAGGACGAGATCTCAAGAGTCGAGAGCATCTTAAGGATGAACGTCTCGATGAACGTTTTTGAGAAGTGGAAGGCAAAGGCTGATTTCCTTGTGGAGAACAGACATTTTGTTCTTGCCATAAGCGAATATGAAAAGCTCCTTAAGTCGCTTCCCGACAACGAGACCGCATTGCAGGCCAACATATACAACAATCTGGGTATCGCATATTTGAAGCTATATCTTTTCGATTCGGCAGAGAAATGTTTTATGAGTTCCTATGAGACGGATAACAATGAAGAGGCTTACAGGAATTATCTTACCGTAAAGAGATTGAGCCTTTCCGACGACGATTACATAAGACTCATTGCCGAGGAAGATAGAGCATATAAGACGTCCATCCTTATAGAAACGGATATGGATGAGGCGACAAAGGCATTTGAACTTAGCGACGCCGCACTTGAATTAAAAGATATTTACGCTCTTAAGAATACCAACGAAAGCAGCAGATACTACGACAGTTTATTGAAGCTTACCGAGGAACTTAAGGACGATTACAGGGATATAGTTCTGGAGGCAGCAAAGCAGGACAATCCCGAGGAAGAGTAAATGGGATTTTTAAAGAATCTTTTCAGTCGAAAAATTGAATATGATGACGACTATTTCGATTACGACAGCGAATACGAAAATCCCGATTGGGACCGTACCGACAAACGTGAGCCGATTGATTTAAACGACGTCAACATGATGGAAGATTACGTCAGAAACTGTCTTTCACAGATAAGCGATGCGTCAAAAGAAATGGACAGGCTCACAAAAGAGTACGATGCCGTTTCCTGTCAGCTTAAAGATCTTGAAGAAGTCGAAGAGATACCGGTAAAAGACAAAGCAAAGATTGAAACTCTCGCAAACGATATAAGACGGCTTAGAAAAGAACACGATGCATACGTGCTAAAAGAAAGCGCCATGACGGACAGAGAGTACAAACTTGTTGAGTCCATCGAAGACGATATCGCGGAAGCGGTTAAGAAGCTGGAAGAAGAAGAGGATTTAAGAAAGAGGATAAAGCAGGATCTTCGAAGGCTCGACAGAGAGAAGCATGCTTACACGTACAGAAAGAGCGAGCTTGAGCAGGGGCTTGCGAATTTGAGGGGTACGGCGTTTGTGGCCCTTGGCGCGGCAGCGGTGCTGGTAGTCATCCTGATCCTTTTGCAGACGATACTCAAACTGGACGTTACGTTAGGGTACTTCGGAGCCGCAATGCTTCTTTCTATCGCATTAACGTTCATATTTGTAAAGTTTAAAGACGATACCCTTGAAAAAGTCAGAGTATCCAACACGATAAACGGACTCATTTTGCTTGAGAACAAAGTAAAGATAAGATACGTAAACAATAAGAATCTTCTTGATTATCTTTACACCAAGTACGATGTTCCGGATGCGTGGACATTAAGAGACCTTTACGACCGCTTCGAGAAAGAAAGAAGCGCAAGAGAGAGATTTCAGAAAAATGAGAAGATCTACCAGGAGCAGCTTGCGGGACTTGTAAGAGAGTTAAGAAAGTTCAACATAAGCGACCCCGAGGTGTGGATACATCAGGTCGATGCGATAATCGATCCCAAGGAAATGGTGGAGACAAGGCACGGCCTTATAATGAGACGCCAGAAGTTAAGAAAACAGATGGAGTACAATCAGGATCTTGCAAGTGAAGCTTCGGAATCGGTAAAGCACGTTATCGAAGAGCATCCGAAGTACAGAGACAAGATC
>JAGCTJ010000095.1 GCA_017963665.1 Lachnospiraceae bacterium
ACCGGTCTGAGCAATCTCAAAAGCCTTTCTTAAGGTATCCGCAAGCTTGGTAACGTCTTTTACGATATAACCGTGCTTTGTGATAGGCATGGTCACACCTGCGATATCAACTTCCTGGAAGGTATCTTTTCCAAGCCAGGGTAAAACAACGTTCGCTGTAATGGCAACAAGAGGAACGGAATCCATATACGCAGTGGCAATACCTGTTACAAGGTTTGTTGCGCCGGGGCCTGAAGTAGCCATACATACGCCGACCTTACCCGAAGATCTGGCATAACCGTCAGCTGCATGCGCAGCTCCCTGCTCGTGACTTGTAAGAATATGTCTTATCTCACTGTGTGAATATAAAGCATCGTAAACGTTGAGGATCGTTCCTCCCGGATAACCGAAAACGGTATCAACCCCCTGCTCTTTTAAACATTCAACGATTATTTCGGAACCTGTAAGCTGCATTTAGATCACTCCTTCCCCGGTACCTTAAGTACCGCACCCGTTGTAGCACTCGTAACAAGCTCTCTGTATCTTAACAGATAACCTGATTTGATATCTGTTTCCTTTGGTGTCCAGCCAACTCTTCTTGCTTCAAACTCTTCGTCGGAAACCAAAGCTTCAAGCTTATTGTTGTTGATATCGATATGAATCATATCACCTTCCTTAATGAAGGCGATAGGTCCTCCGAGAGCGGCTTCGGGAGAAACATGACCGATGGAAGCACCTCTTGATGCACCTGAAAAACGACCGTCGGTAATGAGCGCAACGGTGGATCCCAGTCCCATGCCTGCGATAGCGGACGTAGGATTAAGCATCTCACGCATACCGGGACCTCCCTTGGGTCCTTCATATCTTATGACAACAACGTCACCTTCGACTATCTTGCCTCCCTTGATGGCTGCAATAGCATCTTCTTCACAGTCAAATACACGGGCCGGACCTGTATGTTCCATCATCTCAGCAACAACGGCGGAACGTTTAACAACACTTCCTTCCGGAGCGATGTTACCCTTAAGTACGGCAATACCGCCGGTCTTACTGTAAGGATTCTCGACTGTTCTGATAACTTCGTCGTTTAAGTTGACACATCCCTTTATGTTTTCGCCCATAGTCTTACCGGAAACGGTCATAACATCAAGGTTCAAAAGGTTAAGTTTTGAAAGTTCATTCATAACGGCATATACACCGCCCGCCTCGTTAAGGTCTTCCATATATGTGGGCCCTGCGGGAGCAAGATGACAAAGATTGGGAGTTTTTGCCGAAAGCTCGTTAGCGATATCAAGATTAAGATCAACACCTGCTTCATGAGCTATAGCCGGAAGGTGAAGCATTGAGTTTGTGGAACATCCGAGAGCCATATCAACTGTCAATGCGTTGTAAAAAGCTTCTTTTGTCATTATGTCTCTGGGACGGATATTTTTATTTACAAGTTCCATTACTTTGTTGCCCGCATGCTTTGCAAGACGTATTCTTTCAGAATAAACTGCGGGAATGGTTCCGTTACCTTTAAGCCCCATACCGATAGCTTCTGTCAAACAGTTCATGGAGTTGGCGGTATACATACCGGAACAAGAGCCGCATGTGGGACAAACGTGCTCTTCAAAATAATTAAGTTCATCAAGAGTAATCTTATCTGCGGCATATTCTCCTACAGCCTCGAACATGGAAGAAAGACTTCTCTTCTTTCCGTGAACTTTGCCCGCAAGCATGGGACCACCCGATACAAATACGGTAGGAACATTTACTCTTGCGGCTGCCATTAAAAGGCCGGGAACGTTTTTGTCACAGTTGGGTATCATGACAAGACCGTCAAATTGATGCGCAAGTGCCATACATTCGGTAGAATCGGCAATAAGATCTCTTGTAACAAGAGAATACTTCATTCCGATATGACCCATTGCGATACCGTCGCAAACAGCGATCGCAGGAAATACCACCGGCATACCGCCTGCCTCGGCAACTCCGAGTTTAACCGCTTCAACTATCTTATCAAGATTCATATGACCGGGAACTATCTCGTTATAGGAAGAAACAATACCGATCATAGGTTTCTTCATTTCTTCTTCGGTAAAACCGAGTGCATTGAACAAACTTCTGTGAGGTGCATGTTCACTGCCGCATTTAACATTATCGCTTTTCATAATCCATCCTCCGTTTTATATGTATGAAGCGATTATCTCACCCATTTCGGAGCATTTAATTTTTTTGCATCCGTCGGTATAAATATCGCCTGTTCTGTATCCGTCTTTTAAAGCCCTTTTAACTGCATCTTCAATGGCATCGGCTTCTTTGTTAAGATCCAAAGAAAAACGTAACATCATAGCCGCACTAAGTATCGTAGCAATGGGATTTGCCAGATCTTTTCCCGCAATATCGGGGGCGGAACCGTGGCTGGGTTCATAAAGCCCGAACTTGGACTCGTTAAGAGATGCACTTGCAAGCATACCGATGGATCCGGTGATCATGCTGGCTTCATCCGATAAGATATCGCCAAACATATTCTCTGTAAGGATAACATCAAACTGAGCCGGGTCTTTTACAAGCTGCATTGCACAGTTGTCGACAAGCATATGCTCAAGTGTTATATCGGGATAGTCTTTTGACACTTCGTTTACGACCTGTCTCCATAGTCTCGAAGAATCAAGAACATTGGCCTTATCGACACTTGTCACTTTCTTGCGTCTCTTTGAAGCTATTTCAAAAGCCTTTATGGCTACTCTTCTTATTTCGTTTTCATCATATGTAAGCGTATCGATTGCTTTTCTGATGCCGTTTTCGGTAACGGTTTTACGTTCTCCGAAATATAGACCGCCGGTAAGCTCTCTTACGATTATGAGGTCAAATCCCGCGTCGGATGTTTCTTTTTTGAGTACGCATGCATCCGACAGTTCGCTGTATAAAAGCGCGGGTCTTAGGTTTGCAAACAACTTTAATTCTTTTCGTATCTTCAAAAGTCCCGCTTCCGGTCTTTTTGAAGGCTCAAGCTTGTACCATGGACTGGTATTAGTATCTCCTCCGATAGAACCCATCAAGACGGCGTCGGCAGCCTTTGCATCGGCAATTGCCTCATCGGTAAGGGGAATACCGTGAACATCTATCGATGCACCTCCCATGAGAATATCTTTAAAGATGAATTTGTGACCATACTTGACCGCTGTTTTTTCAAGAACTTTTTTTGCACATTGAACGATCTCCGGTCCGATTCCGTCACCTGGTATGCATGTGATATTAAACTCCATGTCGGAAATACTCCTTATTAGTCGAAATTGAAATAATGATAACGTATAAATATACAATTTTCAATATATTATGTTATAATCTCAATCAGTGTGAAATGAGAAAGGGACATTAAAATGAACAACAATATCAAATATATTCTTTTTGATCTTGACGGAACATTGCTTCCGATGGATATGGACGTATTTACAAATTCGTATTTTAAAGATCTTATCAAGTTCGCTTATTCCAAAGGATACGATCAAACCATCGATCTTGTCAGTGTTATTTGGGCGGGAACCGGCGCTATGGTCAAAAATGACGGAAGCAGATCCAACGGCGACGCATTTTGGGATAAATATTCACGTTTGACCGGTCGTGAAGGCAAAAAAGATGAGCCGATGTTTGATGAATTTTATGCAACGGTATTCGATAATGCAAAAAACTATGTGGGATTTACCGAGGAAGCCGCAAAAACGGTAAACATGTTGAAAGAAAAAGGTTATAAAGTAGTACTTGCCACCAACCCTATCTTTCCTGAAGTCGCAACCGATAAACGTATTAAATGGGCCGGACTTAATAAAGACGATTTTCTTCTTATTACAACGTATGAAAATTCAACTTTTGCCAAACCCAATCCGAAATATTATTCGGAAGTACTGAATAAACTCAACATTAAACCCGAAGAATGTTTGATGGTCGGAAACGATGCAACCGAAGATTCAAGTGCACTTGAAATCGGTATCGATTTCTTTTTGATAACGGATTGTCTGGTTAACGGCGAAAATAAAGATATTTCCGTATATAACAACGGAACTTTTAAAGATCTAAGAAAATATATCGGAATAGAATGATACGATAAAAAGAAAAGGCGTTTCGCATTACGAAACGCCTTATAATTTATTCTGCTTTTTCAACCTGAGCGATAGCACTCTTTTGCATCGGAATACGGCAGTTCTTATTGTTACCGAACTCAACGATCACGGTATCGTCTGCTATATCGATAACATTTCCGTAGAATCCCGAATTGGTAAGAACCGAATCACCAACCTCCAGTGATGAAAGCATAGCAGCCGTTCTCTTCTGTTCTTTCTTCTGAGGCTTGATGATCATAAAGTAGAAAAATACACCAAGTATTGCAAAAGGAACAACCATTGTGAGAAGTGAAGCCATAGGTGAAACTTCAGTCTCAGCTGCAAGAATCAAATATCTGAACATCTATTTTCCTCCCTAAAATGTCATTTCGTGTTTAAGACAAAACATATGATAAACAACTTTTAATGTTTACGCAAGTTAAATAATTATAAATCTTCACCCGAAGACATTGAATCAAGCATCGAATTCTTGAAACTCTTAAAGTTGCCGTTATCAAGTGCATCTCTTATGTCTGACATGAGCTTATTGTAAAAATACAGGTTATGAAGAACACACAAACGCATTCCCAGCATTTCTTTGGCTTTCAGAAGATGCCTTATATATGCTCTTGAATACATTTTACATGCCGGACACTCACATCCTTCTTCTATCGGACGCATATCTTTCTCGTATTTTTGATTAAAAAGATTTATCTTACCGAGTTTGGTATATAAATGCCCGTGGCGTCCGTTTCTGGAAGGGTAAACACAATCGAAGAAATCGACTCCTCTGTCAACACCTTCCAATATATTTGCCGGAGTGCCGACACCCATAAGGTATGTGGGTTTATCTTTCGGCAGATGAGGTACTGTCACATCAAGAATATTATACATTTCTTCATGAGTTTCTCCGACAGCAAGACCGCCTACGGCATAACCGTCAAGTTCCATTTCGGATATCCTTTTTGCATGATCTATCCTTATATCTTCCAATATTGCGCCCTGATTGATACCGAAAAGAAGCTGGTTCTTGTTGATCGTATCCTCAAGCGAATTTAATCTTTTCATTTCGTTTTGACATCTAATAAGCCATCTTGTCGTACGCTCAACAGACTGCTTAACATAGTCTCTTTCAGCAACCGAAGAAGGACATTCGTCAAAAGCCATGGCAACGGTTGAAGCAAGATTGCTCTGTATCTGCATGCTTTCTTCAGGCCCCATAAAAATGATCCTTCCGTCCACATGTGAATGGAAAGTAACGCCTTCTTCTCTGATCTTACGAAGTCCCGCAAGAGAAAAAACCTGAAATCCGCCCGAATCGGTAAGAATAGGTTTTTCCCAATTCATAAACTTATGAAGACCTCCGAGTTCCTTTATAAGCTTATCACCGGGTCTTACATGAAGATGATACGTATTGGAAAGTTCAATCTGTGTACCTATCTCATATAAGTCTTTTGTGGCAACAGCGCCTTTGATAGCCGCAACGGTTCCCACATTCATAAACACCGGTGTTTCCACAACACCGTGCACTGTGGTAAATCTTGCTCTTTTGGCATTTCCTTCGGTCTTTAAAATCTCGTACATATATTTCCTGCTTTCAATTCAAAAAAAGGCTCCAAGGTACCAACGCCTTGAAGCCAAAGCTTTTTCTTTATGCCATTTACAGTCCTTCAATAAACTCTTCGAGAGTGATCTCGTTATCCATAATATAAGTTGCGGCTTCAATTCCTACATATCTGAAATGCCACGGCTCATATTCGATACTCGTGATATCTTCTTTTCCTCTGGGATATCTTAAGATAAAACCGTATTCTTTCGAATGCTCTTTTAGCCATTTGCCGGCTTTTGTATCACCGAATTCATAATCAAGAGTGGAATGTGAACTCGTAACGATATCAAATGCCATACCAAGCTGATGCTCCGAAGCTCCGGGAACGGTTACTTTCTGGCTTGAAAGCTTGTAGGCTTCAAGATAAGAATAACCTTTACTCATATAAAGATTTATCTTTCTTTCAAACAATCTTGTCTGAAGAGCATAATCACGATAAGGCGAACATACAAGAAGATCGACACCGTCGTTCTTTGCCGCAGAAAGCATATCGGTGAGGGGCTCAAGAACTCTCTTGTCGCACTTCATGGATCCCGTGATCGTTGTAAGTTCAAACTCATAATCATCCGGAACCGGATGTGTCTTGTTAACAAGGATCAGATTCCATGCATTTTTGTCAAAGGAACTCTCCGCCTCTTTGCCGTTGCCGCTTTCGATATCGGAATCGTTCAAAAAATCATCAAGAGTAAAAGTATCGATATTGTCCGTACTGGTAAGATCGGACTGATCAACCTGATCGATCAGGTCGCTGTCTTCGATCCATTCTTCGGTTTTGTCGGTTTTACTCTCTATCTCGGCAACTTCCGTATTGATCTCTTCCGTAATTTTTGCGGAATCGTCTTTGGCATTTAAATAAATCTCGTTATCACCCGATTTATCGGGGAATCCGAAACTGGAACTCATGAAAAAGAAAACAAGGGCAAGCAAAATAGAGATATATCTTTTCCCATTCTTGAAAAAGTATTGATTCAAGCTATAGACGCCCAAAACAACGAATGCGACAAAATATATCAGAGGAGTAAGAACTTTATGCTTTTTTGAAGCTCCGGCTGCTTTTCTAACAACCTTCTCTTTGAACGTTACGTTCAAATCGTTATCCTCTACCTGTTCAATATTCATACCCTTCCACCCTCAGATTAATCTTACCATAACATGTGTTTAAGTAAAGTTAATTATGAACAAAAAATATTAATTTTTTCAGTATGGTTTTTATAATTTTTCAAATGTGTTATTATGTATCAAACCCAAAAGCGAAAGGAAACCACAAAATGAGCGGTTCTTTATTCGGAAACACATTAAAAGTAATGACATACGGAGAATCTCACGGACCCGCCATCGGATGCGTCATTGACAACGTTCCTGCGGGAATAGATCTTTGTGAAGAAGATTTCGTATATTATATGGATAAAAGAAAACCTCAAAGAAACACCGACACTCCCCGTAAGGAGTCCGATACCGTAAAGATCATGTCAGGCGTTTTCAAAGGTAAAACAACGGGAACTCCCGTTTCATTAATGATCGTAAACGAAAATGTTCATTCCTCCGATTACGACAACATAAAAGACCTTTACAGACCCGGTCACGCCGATTTCTCTTTTGATGCCAAATTCGGCATTCGCGATCATCGCGGCGGCGGTCGTTCTTCGGGACGTGAAACAGCAGTACGTGTTGCAGCAGGCGTACTTGCCCGAAAAATAACCGAGCGTATCGGTATCGAAATAATATCGGAGTACTCTCCTGTTCCCGACATCCCGGAACTTGATTCAATGGGCGGAACCGTCAAGATAACCGCCAAAAACGTTCCCGCGGGACTCGGCGAGCCCGTATTTGGCAAACTTGACGCCGAACTTGCAAAAGCATTTATGTCGGTAGGCGCCGTAAAAGCTGTAGAGATCGGTGACGGCAAAGCCGTATCTTCCGCACTCGGAAGCGTCAACAACGACGAATTTACAAACGTTGACGGCAAGATCACCACAAAGACCAATCATGCAGGCGGCATACTCGGTGGTATTTCAAACGGCAACGACATAATCGTCACAGCCTCGATCAAACCCGTACCGTCGATACTTCTTCCTCAGAACACGGTCGACAAAAACGGCAACGAATGTGAAATGCAGATAAAAGGACGCCACGACAAATACCTTCCCCCCCGCATCGCCCCCGTTCTCGAAGCCATGACAGCCCTCGTCCTTGCCGATGCCATCATGACAAACATGACCTCCAGAATTGAGTATTTCGATCGGGTTTATAACAAATAAAACTTAAAAAAATGCCACAGAATATATGATTGAATATTCTGTGGCATTTACAATTGATCAATCGTCAAGCTTGTGAAATATAATGCAGTTGGGCTTGATTATCTTCATTTCGGGACCGTTCATGACGATGGTCCCGTTTTCCATGTCTACGTTAAAAAATGTCATGGTGTCCGATTCATGGTTGCAGGATACAAGGTGCTTGTTATCAGGAAACAGTGCCGCGTCTTTGGGGTATTCACCCGAAATGGGAAGACACAGTTTCTTGTCGAGTGTTCCGTCGGGAAGAATCTTGTAAAGCGAGACCGAATTGTCACCTGCGTTCGATGAAGTGATGTATTTAAAGTCAGCGGAAATATTTAAAGCGCTGGCTGCGGTTGAACTGGTGTGGTAATCGTTGGTGGTGGAAACGGTCTGAATCTTTTCGAATATTGGGTTGTTGTTTCCGCCGTCGGAGTAAGTGTATACGTCAATGTAACATTTAAGTTCGTGAACGATGTATAAGATCTTTCCGTTCTTGGAAAACTTAATGTGTCTGGGAGCAGATTCCTGTTCGCTTCGGATGATATCCACGAGTTTAAGTTTACCGGTCGAATGATCGAGAGCATAAACGTTAACGTGATCCATACCAAGATCTGCTGCAAGAAGGTACTTGTCGTCTCGGGTCATTTTTACGCATGATACGTGGGGATGAAAGTTTCTTTCTGCAACAGAGCCCATACCTTTAAGATAAATCTCATCGGTGATCTCTCCGGCAGAACCGTCATCGTTAATGCGAAGCGCGGTAATCTTGCCGTCATGATATCCTGCGACAAATAAGAATTTGTCGTCATAGGAAGTCGAAAGATAGCATCCTCTCATACCGTTTATGGATGCAAGATTGAGCTTTTCAAGCAATCCGTCTTTTAATACCTTGTATGATTCAACTCCCAGGTCCGTTATCGAATAAAGATATTTGTGATTATGTGAAATGGACACATAAGAAGAATTGGATACTTTTACGTGATCTTTCTCGATAAAACGTCCTTTTTTAAGGTCTACGTCATAAATGGAAATACCGAATTGTGTTCCCTGTGTGTAACTTGAAACATATGCAACGTATTTACTCATAACCGTTCCTTTTCAATCGATTTTTATGAATAGATTATAACATAAAGAAAGACTTATGGCATAAGTTAAAAATATTTATTAAAAAATGTTACAAAAACAGATTGACACCCAACAAATTATATATATAATGAATTTCGATATGTTTAGTATCATTAAACTTTTGGTTTATATTTATCTTTATCTTTCTTAAAAAAATTGAGGATAAAAAGATGGACATTGGTGAGAAAATCAAGCAGCAGCGCGTTCTTTTGGGGTTGACCCAAGAGGAACTCGCAGACAGGTGCGAACTCAGTAAGGGGTTCATTTCCCAGGTTGAAAGAAACTTAACATCGCCATCGATTTCTACGCTGACAGATATTTTGCAGTCTCTCGGCACCGATCTTTCGGAGTTTTTTGCCAAAGACAGTGCAGAGGAAACGATAGTTTTCACTAAGAACGACTATTTCGAAAAGACCGATGAAGAACTCGGTAATGTGATCGAATGGATCATTCCAAATGCGCAGAAAAATGAGATGGAGCCCATAAGACTTACGCTTAAGCCTTACGGCAAAACTTATCCCGACAACCCTCACGAAGGCGAGGAATTCGGATATGTACTTTCCGGTCAGATTAAGATACATATAGGCAATAGGACGTACAAAGCCAAAAACGGTGATTCGTTTTATATAGTATCGGGTGAAACACATTACCTTGAAGCAGGAAAGACGGGAGCAACGGTCATTTGGGTTTCCAGCCCTCCCAGTTTCTAGTTAGAATACTCTTCCGCTTTATTGCGGATAAGAATTGAGGACATCATGAGCGACGAACTTATCTATTTAAAAAATATAAACAAATCATATGACGGTGAGATGGTTCTTGACGATCTTACTCTTTATATCAAGCCCAATGAGTTTTTGACTCTTCTCGGACCCAGCGGATGCGGAAAAACCACCACTCTTCGTATAATCGGCGGTTTTACCGAGCCCGACAGCGGTGTTGTTTTATTTGAGGGAAAGGATATTACAAATATGCCTCCCAATAAAAGACAGCTTAATACCGTATTTCAGAAGTATGCACTTTTCACTCATATGACCATTGCTGAGAATATCGCTTTCGGTCTTAAGATCAAAGGAAAATCTAAAGCATATATCGATGATAAGATCAAATATGCTCTTAAACTTGTTAATCTTGACGGTTACGGAAACAGAATGCCCGATTCGTTATCAGGCGGACAGCAGCAGCGTATTGCAATCGCACGCGCCATCGTTAACGAACCCAAGGTGCTCTTACTTGATGAGCCACTGGGAGCTCTCGATCTTAAACTTCGCCAGGACATGCAGTATGAACTTATCAGATTAAAAAATGAGCTCGGAATCACTTTCGTATATGTTACGCACGATCAGGAAGAAGCTCTTACGATGTCCGACACCATCGTTGTAATGAATCAGGGTTACATCCAGCAGATCGGAACCCCTGAAAAGATATACAACGAACCCGAAAACGCTTTTGTTGCCGATTTTATCGGTGATTCAAATATTGTTGACGGTATAATGATACAGGATGAACTTGTTGAGATATTCGGTGCTAAATTTGCATGTGTCGACAAAGGTTTCGGCAATAATAAACCTGTAGACGTTGTTATAAGACCCGAAGATGTTGAACTTACAGACCCCGATAAGGGAACTCTTAAAGGTACGGTAACTCATCTCATCTTCAAAGGTGTACATTACGAGATGGAAGTTACAACTCCCAACGGTTTTGAATGGCTTGTCCATTCCACCACCTGCTATCCCATCGGTATTGATGTGGGTATAAATGTTAAACCTTTTAACATACATATTATGAACAAACCCGAATCGGAAGATGAGGAGGCTGTACATGTTGAAGAATAGTAAAAGACTCATGCTCGGTCTCCCTTACTATTTCTGGTCTATCGCTTTCGTGATAATCCCGTTATTCATGGTGGTATATTACGGCGTAACGAACAGATCCGGTAGTTTAACCATTGAGAACATTACCGCAATTGCGGTTCCCGAGCATTTTAAAGCATTACTATTGGCAGTAAGATTATCCGTAATATCGACGATCATCTGCTTTTTGCTTGCTTATCCTTTAGCTATGATACTTGCCAAGTACGGCAAAGGAAAATCAAGTGTTCTTGTTATGCTTTTCATCCTTCCGATGTGGATGAACTTTCTTTTAAGAACAATGGCGTGGCAGACATTACTTGAAAACAACGGAGTCATTAATTCTGCTCTTTCATTTATCGGTTTGCCCAAGTTAAACATAATAAATACACCCGGAGCTATCATTTTCGGTATGGTTTATAACTTCCTTCCGTTTATGGTGCTTCCTCTGTACAATTCGCTCTCAAAGATAGATCCCAATGTAATTAATGCAGCAAGAGATCTCGGTGCGAATTCGGTACAGACATTTATCAAAGTAACTCTCCCGCTCTCCGTTCCAGGCATCATGTCGGGTATCACGATGGTTTTCGTTCCGGCACTTACAACCTTCGTTATTTCCGACTTGCTCGGGGGCGCAAAGGTACTGCTTATCGGTAACGTAATTGAGCAGGAGTTTTCTCAGACCAATAACTGGCATTTGGGCAGCGGTCTTTCGCTCATACTTATGTTCTTCATAATCATAAGCATGATCATCTCCGCTATATTCGATAAAGACGGGGAGGGCTCTGTAATATGATAAACAAAGTATCACGACGAATTTATCTCGCCCTCATCGCCATATTTATGTATGCTCCCATCATCACACTGATAGTGCTCAGTTTTAACAAAAGCAAATCTCGTGCCAAATGGGGCGGATTTACATTAAAATGGTATGCCGGTCTTTTTGAAAACGAAACCATAATGGCTGCTCTCAGAAACACGCTTTTGATCGCCACTCTTTCAGCCGTTATAGCTACCGTTATCGGAACGGCTGCATGTATTGCCATAAACGCCATGAAGAAAAAAGGCCGAACATTATGGATGGGTGTAACCAACATTCCCATGCTAAATGCAGAGATTGTAACCGGTATCTCCCTTATGCTCATATTTATCGTTCTGGGCATAAAATTCGGCTTTATGACGATACTTATTGCACATATAACATTCAATATACCTTATGTTATTCTGAGTGTTATGCCTCGTATGAAAACATTAAATCCATCAACTTTTGAAGCAGCTTTGGACTTGGGAGCCTCACACTCATATGCATTTTTTAAAGTTGTGCTTCCCGATATATTTCCCGGAGTTGTTTCCGGATTTTTAATGGCTTTTACCATGTCGATAGACGACTTCGTAATAACTCACTTTACAAAAGGTGCCGGAGTTGATACTTTATCTACCAAGATATATTCCGAAGTAAGAAAAGGTATCAAACCGGAAATGTATGCATTAAGTGCGATCATATTTGTTACGATCCTTATTCTTTTGATATTGGTTAATAAAACGCCCAAAAAGGACGTTGCAAAATAAATATATTTTTGCGGAGGAAAATAAATGAAAAAGGTTATGGCATTGTTACTCGTCACCGTAATGGGACTCAGTCTCCTTTCAGGATGCGGTGATTCGGGTAAGGGTAAGAACGGAAGGGTTGTTGTTTACAACTGGGGCGAATATATCGATCCCGAAACACTCGAGATGTTCGAAGATGAATACGGCATTGAAGTCGTATACGACGAGTATGAAACAAATGAACTTATGTATCCGAAGGTATCGGCAGGTGCCACAAAATATGATGTTATCTGTCCTTCAGATTATATGGTTCAGAAAATGATCTCCGAAGATCTTTTAAGAGAGATCAATTTTGAAAATGTTCCCAACGCCAAGAAAAACATCGGCGCACAATATTGGGAACAGTCCGAGCAGTTCGATCCCGGTAACAAATATTCTGTTCCTTATTGCTGGGGAACCGTAGGAATTCTTTACAATACAAAAATGGTCAATGATACTGTTGATTCATGGGATATCCTTTGGAATACCAATTATGCAGGTCAAATTCTTATGCAGGATTCCGTACGTGACTTATTCATGGTAGGCCTTAAGCGTGACGGTTATTCCGCAAATACTCTCAATCCCGCAGAACTCGAACAGGTAAGAGACGAACTCATTGCTCAAAAACCTCTCGTACAGGCATATGTCATAGATGCCGTCAGAGACAAGATGATCGGTAACGAAGCTGCTATCGGTGTTATTTATTCCGGTGAAGCAATTTATACTCAGCGTGAAAATCCCGATCTTGAATATGTAATTCCCAAAGAAGGAACAAACATTTGGATCGATAACTGGGTAATTCCCAAAAACAGTGAAAACCCCGAAAATGCTGAACTCTTCATCAATTTTATGTGCCGCCCGGACATCGCATTAATGAACTTTGATTACATCACATATTCAACTCCAAACGATGCCGCAAGAGAGCTTATTGAAGATGAGGATATCAAAAATTCCGAGATCGCTTTCCCCGATCTTTCCAAGTATCAGGGTCTCGAGACTTTCGATTATCTCGGTCAGGAAGGCGATGAACTCTACGCCGGCTACTACAAAGAAGTAAAAAGCGCAAACTGATAAATAACAAAAAAGCTGTGGTAATAAATACCGCAGCTTTTATATTGCTTATATTATCTTATCTTCTCGGGAAATCCGACTTTCTTTTGAACTTTTCTTAATGTCTTCTGAGCAAAGTAATTTGCTTTTTCGGCATTGTTTTTGATTACGGAATCAATATAAGCCTTGTCTTTTTCAAGTTCGGCAAAACGGGCCTGCATGGGGGCAAGCATATCTGCAACAGACTCTCCCACCGCAAGCTTAAAGTCTCCGTATCCCTTGCCTGCAAACTCAGATACGACTTCATCGGGAGTTTTACCCGTACAAACGCTGTATATGTCTATAAGATTATGAATACCCTTCTGTTCGTCGTTGTAAGCGATATTGGCCTCGGAATCGGTTACTGCACGTTTAAACTTGCGGATGATCGTATCTTTATCATCCATAAGATATATACTTGCATTGGGATTCTCGTCGGACTTGGACATCTTCTTTTCGGGGTCCTGTAGTGACATGATCTTTGCACCCGTTTTTCCGATATAAGGTTCGGGAATGGTAAATACATCGCCGTAGATTGCGTTAAAACGCTGCGCAATATCTCTGGTGATCTCAAGATGCTGCAGCTGGTCTTTACCGACCGGAACGACATCGGCCTGATAAAGCAATATATCAGCGGCCATCAAAACAGGATATGTAAAAAGACCCGCATTTATATTATCTGCGTGCTTTGCTGCCTTGTCTTTGAACTGCGTCATACGGTTAAGTTCTCCCATATACGTAAAGCAGTTAAGTATCCAGGAGAGCTCTGCATGTCCGCTTACGTGAGACTGATAATAGATACAGTTTTTCTCGGGATCAAGTCCTGCAGCGATATACAATGTAAGTAGTTTTCTTGCTCTGCTTCGAAGTTCAGCGGGATCCTGTCTTACAGTAATTGAATGAAGATCGACAACACAATAAAATGTCTCGAACTCATCCTGCAGCGTAAGCCAGTTCTTTAAAGCTCCTATATAATTTCCCAACGTAAGATTTCCGGTTGCCTGCATTCCGGAAAATAAAACTTTTTTGTCTCCTAACATTATAAAACCTCACATTCTCATCGGCTTTCAGCCGTTTTTTAAATAATCGTTCTTAAGATAATCGAAAAGTTTCTCTTCTCCCTCATCTCTTAAGAGCATTAAAGCATCATTAAGTTCCTTATAGGTTTCGGGATGAAACATCGATTCGGTATCACGATTGTGAAGATAATCATATGCGCTTGAATTGGTATAGTTTTCTTTTTTATATACCTTACAAGCCGCTATACGATCCATTATCATTTCAGCCACATATTTACGGGGCATTTTAACGGGAACCGCATACTGACGGGTTTCTTCACAATAATCGGTCCAGTATTCAAAATGATGTTTATTACGTCCTTTATGATGCATCCACGCTTCAGAATAACCCAAAGCACGTCTTTGTGCAACATTGGGGCTTCTGACGCCCTGATAATACTTTACGCCGGGTATGAACTCTGCAGGTGAATACTTGGAAAGGTCATGAGTGAGACCCTGCCAATACAGACCTATCTTAAAACAGCCTTTTCTCACAAGCCGTCTGTGTCTCGTTATAGTTTTTAAATGACCAAAAAACTTGGATGCCACTTATTTATCCTTTTTCTTTTTACCTTCTTTTTCTTTTAAAACAAATACAGATATACTTCGCTCGGGAGCAAAATAATAATCCTCATTATACGAAGTCATTTTTGATTCGTCAAAGGTTTGATCTGTCGAACCGTCGGTACACAAAAGTTTAAACCATTCATGGCTTGAATCCTTCACGGGGAGTGAAAACTTAACCTTTTCCCAATACATATTGAAGATTACATATATCGAATCTTCTTCTTTCCTTGTGTACTGCTTTGCGTATTTACCGCACAGTAAAAATGCAAATGAACGGGAAACGGGATCCTGATCCATTCTGAAAGGTTCTACGGAATGAAACGAAATATCGGGGAGTTTACATGACATATAGTCAAGAAGTTTGAGTTCAAAAGGCTGATGAAGCACGCTGTGCCTTTTTCTAAATTCAAACAATCCCTTGGTAAATTCAAAAAACTCATTGGCGGATTTGGTCTTGGAATACTTTACCCAACCGGTTTCATTATCCTGACACCATGGATTGTTGTTTCCGAAGCACGTATTAAGCCACTCATCTCCGCCACGAAGCACGGGAGCACCCTGACAGATAAATGCAAGCATCAAAGCATTCTTGGACATTCTTAAGCGAAGTTTATTGATGGATGCTTTCTTTGTAACGCCCTCAACGCCGCAATTCCAACTGAAATTATAGTTGTTTCCATCAGAATTGTTTTCGCCGTTTTTTTCGTTGTGCTTGAAATTGTAAGACACAAGGTCATTAAGGGAAAAGCCCCAATAATCCGTGATATAGCGAATGGGTTCAAAAGTCTTGTTGTTTTCACGAAGTAAAAAGCTGTATGAAGAAACCTTATCCTCATCACCTTTTAAGAAGCTTCTGGCGACGTCCTGAAAGCCCGGTGTGTACAAAGAAAGGTTCTTGAACTTAAGCGGTTTTTCAGAGTAAAAACGATTAAGGTCTTTATCCTCAAGCATGAGCTTTGTGTTCTTCAAAAACGGATCCTGGAATATAAGTTCACTGTCAATGTTATTCCCCTGGATTCTGAATCCGTCGACTCTAAAATTAATAACGTAATGTCTTAAAACAGCTGAAATGAGTTCCTTTTTCACTTTATCGGGGAAATAAACGGTCATGATTATCTCGATTCCGTTATCATGATAAAACTTTATCATTTCCCTGAACTCTTTTTCCGGATCGGCGGATTTACTGTAAGCAGCCTTTACGCTGAAATAGAAACTGTCTTTAAAGCCCCAAAGGTTGATCTTCGGACTCTCGTTTTTATCAAGCTTATAATTTATCGGAGAAGAAATATCCTTATCGATAAAATCAGTTTCGGAAAACTCATAACAGGGCAAAAGAATAAGTCCTGTGATATTTAAACTCTTATAATATTCCGCTTTGGAGCAAAGGCCTTTAAAGGTGCCTCTTTCAGATTTGGGAACGCTTTTATCAAGCATTGTAAGTGCTCTTACATTTCCGAGATAAAAGATTGAATCACAGTATGGGGTTCTGGGATTTATATCATCGTCGGATGTTACGGAGAGTTCTTTAAACACTTTGGAATAAACGTCACAACTCTTTCTCGCGGAACCGTAAGCGGGATTTTTAAACACAACTCCGGCATATTCGTCGTTGTATTCTGTTTCACCGTTAAAATATCGATAAAGAGTATCCTTTTTGATTCCTTTTACAATAACGCAGTAAACGTTTCCGTAACACATAGAATCATCAAAAAATACTCTTTCATATTCTTCAAAAGACTTTTTATCGTAAAATACTATTCCGCCTTTTGAAAGGATCTCCATCGTGACACAAAAATAAATACCGTCGCCGGTACTTTTACTTCCGAATCCCGTAAATTTAGTTTTCGTGATCGATAAACTCATAGAATCAGTATAATGTTTTCGTCTCCCTTTTTCAACGAATACTTGATATTCAAAGACAAAAATGATATATTCACAAAAAAGTACAAAGAAAAAGGATTAAATATATGAGCGATTTAAGACCTGAAGATTTTGATGATGTTCCCGATGATGAAATGACCGTCACTATCACTACGGACGAGGGGGATGTTACCTGTTCCGTACTTACTATCCTTACCGTTGACGGCAAAGACTATATTGCATTACTTCCCCTTGATGAGGAAGAAAATCCCACCGAAGACGTCTGGTTTTACGGATACAGCGAAAATCCCGACGATCCCAATGAGGAGCCCGTTCTTTCTATGATTGAAAGTGACGAGGAATTCGAAGCTGTCGAAGATAAATTTGACGAATATCTCGATAATCTTGATTTTGACGAAATGTAACCAAAAGAGGTCAGGTAAAACCTGACCTCTTTTTAAC
>JAGCTJ010000096.1 GCA_017963665.1 Lachnospiraceae bacterium
AACGGCAACGATCGCTACAAGCAAAATGAAAATGAAGCACTTAAACAGATAGTGGGATCTTAAAACAAACTCAAGTGCCTTGAAACCTTTTAAGCATGCGTAGTCAAACAACAGCACGAACAAAAGGAATAAAAGCATAAGATTAAAGCTCTTTTGAGAAAGCCCCAAAGTGTACAGTGTTCCGTCAAAGAGGCGGTTCATATCGAGTTTCATTGCCGCTCTTTTAAAAATCGTAAGAGCGTAGGTGGAACTCGGTGCTCTGAAAAATACCCAGGTGCAGGACATGAGTATGAAGGTGCCCAGACGTTTAAACCACTTAAGTCCTTCGGACTCCTTTTCTATCTTTAAAGAAGCGTAGAACTTGTCTTTAAAAGGATTAAGTATATTTCCGCCGATCTGAAGAAGGCCATTTAACGTACCCCAAAGCAGATAGTTAAGTCCCGCGCCGTGCCAAAGACCGCTGGTTGCGAAAACGATAAGGGCGTTAATGTATTTCCTCACCGTTCCTTTTCTGCTGCCGCCAAGAGGAATATAGATGTAATCTTTTAACCAGTCCATCAAAGAGATGTGCCAGTTTCTCCAAAATCCCGCAACGCCGGTCTGGAGATAGGGCTGTCTGAAGTTTACGGGAAGATCAAATCCCAGTGACTTTCCCACACCCAAAGCCATGTGGGTACAGCCTGCGAAATCAAGATATATTTCAAGTGAGTAAGCGGCGATGGCAACGATCACGACAGCGCCGTTATAGTCGTTTATGTTGTCGTAAACGCCGTCGACTATGGCTTTTAATCTGTCGGCAACACACATCTTTTCAAAGTATCCGTAGAAAAGAAGGAGCATTCCGGCTTCAAGATCGATAAACTTCTTTTCCCCTTTTTCTCTTAACTGCTTAAGCAGGTTGTTGCTTCGATCTATGGGGCCTGCCAGCATCTCGGGGAAGAAAGAAACAAATGCCGCAAGTACGGGAAGGTTTCTTTCTGCAGAAATATCTTTTTTGTATACGTCCACGAGGTAACCTACCGACTTGAAAGTAAAATAGGAGATGCCGAGGGGTACCACGAGGGAAACGCTGTGGGTGCCAAAGCTTGACACGAAGCGTCCCAGCACGCTGTCCATTATATGAAGCGAAAAGTTTAAGTATTTAAAGGCAAGCAACGGAACGAGCGCCAATATAACGATGGCGGCAAAGACCGGTTTTGAGCCTTTCTTTTCAAGTATGCGTGCTGCAAAGTATACGTAAAGTATGTAGATCAGTAAAAATACCGTGATCTTTAAGTCGTAAAGGGCATAAAAAGCAAGAGAAGCCAAGGCCGCAAGGTAGGACCTTAATTTCCCCGGAAGGACAAAATATACAAGCATGACTATGAGAAAGAATCCCAAAAAGCCAAATGTATTGAATGTCATCCTCTTCTCCTTTACTCGGATTGTGATCTGTAATAGTTCTCAAGCGCGGGTCTGGCCGCGTCGTAATATTTCTTTAACTGAAGATCGAAATGTTTGCCGAAACTTTCGGTGATGATCTTGTCTGCCTCTTCAAAGGACATGCTGTCTTTGTAAACACGCTTGCTGACAAGTGCATCGTACAC
The DNA here is from genome assembly GCA_017963665.1 of Lachnospiraceae bacterium. Taxonomy (GTDB): domain Bacteria; phylum Bacillota; class Clostridia; order Lachnospirales; family Lachnospiraceae; genus UBA1258. Next base: position 1,587 of record JAGCTJ010000096.1, read on the forward strand.
GTCGGCGATGGCCATGATACGCGCTTCAACGGGTATTGCCTCGCCTTTAAGGCCTTCGGGATAGCCCGAGCCGTCCCATCTCTCATGATGGTAGTGAGCGACGTTTTCCGCTATCCTGTGGAATTCCTCGTCATCGGAATCCTTCAATATCTCATGAACTATGCGCGCTCCCTCCGGGGCGTGGGCCTTCATCTTTTCAAACTCTTCGGGCTCGAATCTGCCGGGCTTTCGAAGTATCGCATCGTCTACCGCGATCTTTCCCAGGTCGTGCATCGGTGCGGCTTTGATCACTTTATCCAGAAACGAATCCGTTAAGTTGTTGTCTATGTCCTTTTTGATCTCGTCGGCGATAAATCGCACACAGTCGGCCGTTCTTCTGATGTGACCGCCCGTTGAATTGTCGCGGCTTTCAACCATCATCGCCATATCCAGAATGAGTTCGTCGCTCATCTGTCTTATGTGCTCGGTCTTAAGCTCCACTTCTTTTCGAAGATCGTTGTTGTAGTTGCTTATGAGCGAAATGTATTCCTGATTCTTGGTGTCGTCGGAGATCAGTATCTGGTAGCCCTGATTTTTCTTGCCGTTATACATGTAGTTAATGTCGGCAAGATAGATCTTTTCGCCCTTTTTTATGTAAAACTTATCTCTTTTTTGATCGAAATCAAATTCTTTTATGTGATCGACAAGGAGCGAAGTCAAAAATGCGTTGTTCTCGATCGGCGAGTCAACCTGTACCGTTGCAAGTTCGGGAATGACATCTATGGCTATATTGTTGCTTCCAAGGTAATTTAACTTAAAGTCCAGGGATATGATACCCGTCTCATTTGCCTGCATAAGGGAATCCACAACCGATTCCGTTATGTCGTACATGCATATCTTGTAGGAGATCATCAGGAAAAGTATCTGGCTTAACACGTAAGCTAAGGGAAGCATCTCGATGTTCTTGATGAGTTTCCCGCCCACAAAGTATGCGAGCACCGCAACAAACTGTGTCCAAAACAGCATGAAGATGATCTTGTTGGATGCATCTTTCTTCTTAAAATAGCTGTATACCGTAACGATCAGGCTGGCAAGGAACAATCCCACCACGTATACCAGAAAAGAGGTATGCATGAAACCGTATTCTTTTACGAGTCTTTTTGCACCTTGTTCGTTTACAAAGAATAAGCTCTTGTAAAAGATGGGCAAATATCCTCCGGTAAGCACCGTGATGTAAAAGAGCATCGACACCGCCAGCACAGAGACCGAAAGGACCTTCGGATAATGTATGTTGCAAAGATTAAGTATGTTCAAAAAGAGGAAAGGCAAAAGGAAACAACTGCCTATATAAATGATCTTTTGCGCAAGCACCGCAGTGGAGACATTGTCGGAAAGCGCTCCCATTAAGTATCCCGTGATACTTATGGGAATAACCATAAATATCATCGAAAGATATACGCTGAAATGCTTGTGCCAAAGAAGCGAATATATAAGCGAAAGTATTACAGATATTATGAAAAGAGTACCGTAATAGTAAACTGCCATCCTTTTATAAGCTCCATGCCGAATCCTAATCAATAATTATATCATATTTTTACACGCTTTATAACCATTCGTTCCAGAACCGTTCGACTTTTGACGATATGGATGCTATGTCGGTAAACTCGGCGTTGTCCCATTGTCTGGGAAACAGTCTTCTGTAACCGATCTCTTTGAACCTTTCGTCCAAAAGAGCCACAACTCCTATGTCCTCTTCGGTCCTTATTACTCTTCCCGCGGCCTGCAGCACTTTGTTCATGCCCGGGAATCTGTATGCAAAATCGTATCCGTTCTCTCCCCGATCGTCGAAGAAACCTTTGATAATGTCCTGCTCAAGGCAAACCTGCGGGATGCCCGTTCCCACTACGATCGCGCCTATCAAAGAATCGTTTTTAAGATCTATGCCTTCGGCGAAAATGCCTCCCATTACGCAAAATCCTATAAGCGTCTTCTCGTCGCTTGAATCGTTGAAGGCATCAAGAAACTGCTCTCTTTCCTCTTCTCTCATACCGATGCTTTGGCAAAGAACGGTGGAATCGGAAAGATCGGCTATATCCGTAAATGCCTCGTAAACTTTGTTTAAAAAGCCGTAGGATGGAAAGAAAACCATGTAGTTACCGTTTCTTTCCGATACTATGCTGTCTATATAGCGTGCGATCTTAAGATACTCGGAATCGCTTCTTCTTGTATATTTGCTTGTTACGTCGTTGGCGATGAGAATACCCCTTTTATCGGGATTGAACACCGACTTTGCATAAACTTCGTAGTCTTCTTCGGTGCCCGCCAGCAGTTCTTTGTAATACTGCACCGGAAGGAGCGTGGCCGAGAAGAGTATGCTGGAGCAAGCCTTTTGCATGCATTCCTCAAGGTTGGCTCTGGGATTGACACAAAAGAGTCTTAGATAAAAGTCGCCCTTCGAATCGTAGGAGCAGTAGATCTTGTAATTGTCGTCGACTCTTTCGTATATGTTCAAAAACTCGGCTATATCGAAATAATGCTCCAAAAGCGCTTCTCGAAGTTCACCGGTTACGGTATGTTTTTCTTTCTCCCTGCCTTTCTTTTCTTTGTCCTGCAATACCTTTTCAAGGTGAGCGTAAAGCCGCTCCAAAGAACGCAAAAAGCCGTCGGTGGGAGGATCGAAGAGCACGTTGTCGCAGGCTCTTTTCAAAACAAGCATCTGCTTGTTGCAAGTCTCTGCACGCTTTGCAATGCCCGGTACATCGGCAGCCGTAAGGCGCTTTATCTCGAGAAACTTTTCTTTCTCCAGTGATGCCGAATACATGCTCCTTGCTCTGTCCACAAGGTTGTGGGCCTCGTCGATAAGGAAAATGTACTTTCCCACCACGCCGTCTGCAAAGAATCGCTTAAGCCTTGCCTGCGGGTCGAATGCGTAGTTGTAATCGCCTATTATGAAGTCCGAAAAGGATGAAGCGTCCAGTCCCATCTCGAAAGGACACACCATGTGTTTTGCGGCATAAGCCTCGATGGTCTCTCTCGTGTAGGCTTCCTCGTGGGTAAGCATGTCGAAAAGTGCCGCGTTGACCCTGTCAAAATGCCCCTTTGCGTAGGGACATGCGTCGGGATTGCACTCCTTTTCGCCTGTCATGCAGATCTTCTCTTTGGCGGTAAGGACTATACCTTTTATGCGAAGTCCCTCTTCTCTTAATATATCGAG
>JAGCTJ010000097.1 GCA_017963665.1 Lachnospiraceae bacterium
ACTTCTCTTGTTTGGCTTTTTCGAAGGGTCCAGCCAGAAGAATAAGAATATGTTCAAAGCAAACAGCAAAATAAACACAACAAGTGCAAATTTGCCCAGTTTCTTCAAAAATCTTTTAAAACTTCTCGGCTTTTTCTCTTTGATTTTCTTTTCTTTTTTCATTGGTTCTCCCACTTTTACGTTAGATTATCTCTCTCATTATACACCAATTTTGACCCTAGGGGACGGTGGTGTTGGTTCATTTTCAAAAATGAACCAACACCACCGTCCCCCTGGGGCCTAAAGTACTATCAAATTCTTATCAAATTCTTATCCGTGGATTTGTTGACAGGTTTTGCGCACAAGGCTACTATTTTTTATAGAGAGAAAGTTATATAACGAGGCATTTAAATGACACTTAAAGAGATAAAAGAAGGGCAGAGCGTACGGGTTTGCACGGTAGGCGGAAGCGGTGCGCTAAGGCAGCACTTCCTTGACATGGGCATCATTCCCGGTACCGTGATCAAAGTCGTAAAGTTCGCTCCCATGGGGGATCCCGTTGAGATCACCCTTCACGGCTACGAGCTTACATTAAGACTTGATGACGCCGACAAGATCGAAGTTGAATCCGTTACAGAGAGTGCTCCCGAAGATTTAAAACCGGTGAAGGTTTCTTTGGAACACTTGGGACTTGGTGAAGACGGACGTTTCCATCCCAAAGGAAGCGGCAATCCGCTGCCCGACGGCTCCCTTATATCCTTTGCCTTGGTGGGCAACCAGAACTGTGGCAAGACTACGCTCTTCAACCAGCTTACCGGCTCCAACCAGCATGTGGGTAACTTCCCCGGGGTCACCGTCGACAGAAAAGACGGTGCCATACTGGGTCACAAAGAAACCCTCATAACCGACCTTCCGGGCATCTATTCAATGTCGCCTTACACAAGTGAAGAGATCGTCTCAAGAAACTTCGTGTTGGACGAAAAGCCCAAAGGAATGATAAACATAGTCGATGTCACCAACATCGAGCGAAATCTGTATCTTACGATGCAGTTACTTGAAATGGACATCCCCGTGGTTGTTGCCCTTAACATGATGGACGAGATGACCGGCAACGGCGGTTCCGTAGATGTAAACTCAATGGAAGCCTTGCTGGGCGTTCCCGTGGTTCCCATCTCTGCAGCCAAAAACGAAGGTGTTCACGAGCTTGTGGACCATGCGATCCACGTTGCAAAATATCAGGAAAAACCGCAAAAGCAGGACTTCTGCGACGAAAACGACTACGGCGGAGCGGTACACCGCTGCCTCCACGCCATCATCCACCTTATCGAGGATCACGCCAAAGCCGCAGGTCTTCCCGTTCGTTTCGCAGCATGCAAAGCCGTTGAAGGCGACAAGCTCATAATCGACAGATTGGGGCTTGATGAAAACGAGCTTGAAACACTTGAACACATAACGCTCCAGATGGAAAAAGAGCGCGGACTCGACAGAAGCGCTGCCATCGCCGACATGCGTTTTTCATATATCAAAAAGGTTTGCGCTTCCTGCGTTAAAAAGCCAAAAGAGAGCAAAGAACACGCAAGAAGCCGAAAAATCGACAAGGTGCTCACCGGAAAATACACTGCCATCCCGCTGTTTATCTGCGTTATGGGACTCGTTTTCTTTTTATCTTTTAACGTGATCGGTGCATTCCTTCAAAACCTTTTGGAGACGGCGATCGACTCGCTGACCGCGATCGTTGACAGGGGACTTACCTCGGTCGGTGTAAACGAGATACTTCACGGGCTCATTATTGACGGCATTTTCCAAGGCGTAGGCAGCGTGCTTTCGTTTTTGCCTATCATTGTGGTGATGTTTCTTTTTCTCTCACTGCTTGAAGACAGCGGATATATCGCCCGCGTCGCTTTCGTGATGGACAAGCTTTTAAGAAAGCTTGGTCTCTCGGGACGAAGCATCGTGCCGCTGCTTATCGGATTTGGCTGCACCGTTCCCGCGGTAATGTCCACCCGTACTCTTCCAAGCCAGCGAGACCGTAAAATGACCATACTTTTAACGCCCTTCATGAGCTGTACCGCGAAGCTTCCCATCTACGCATTTTTCGTAAATGCGTTCTTCGCGGAGTACAAGGCCCTCATCATGATCGGCCTTTACGTGGCATCCATCGTGATCGGAATTCTCGTGGCGTTTGTTTATAAAAAGACTTTGTTTAAAGGCGAGGCCGTTCCTTTCGTAATGGAACTTCCCAACTACAGGTTGCCCGGCGTTAAAAACACGGCCCGGCTTCTTTGGGAAAAGGCCAAGGATTTCCTCCAGCGCGCGTTCTCGGTCATCCTGATCGCAACGATTGTTGTCTGGTTTTTGCAAAGTTTCAACTTTACCTTCAACCTCGTCGATAACTCCCACGACAGCATACTTGCCACGGTTTCGGGACTTATCGCTCCCGTTTTCGCTCCTCTTGGGCTTGGAGACTGGCGAATAGTTACCTCACTTGTGAGCGGATTTATGGCCAAAGAAAGCGTCGTATCCGTTATGGAAGTGCTCTTTGGCGCGGAAGGCGGAGTCGAAGCGGCACTGAGCTCCCTTTCAGCTTTCTCGCTTTTGGTGTTCAGTCTTCTTTATACACCCTGCGTTGCAGCCATCGCGGCAATCCGACGCGAACTCGGCCGTAAGTGGGCGATCTACGTAGTACTCTGGCAATGTGCCATTGCCTGGATTGCAGCGTTCCTGGTGCACCTTGTGGGCAGCTTGTTTATGTAAGGAGGCGGATTTATGAACATATTTGATATTTTGATAACTCTGCTTCTTATCGCCGCCGTAGCCTCGGCGGTAATCCACATTGTTAAAGGCCGCGCCGGCGGAGCTTGCTCCTGCGGAGATTGCGGGGAATGTGTGGGGTGCGATAAATCGGTCTGCCGTAAGGCGGAATAAGACCTCCCGGTCGCCCCGGCGTAGTGTCATTTCACTTGTTCTCGCATTTTGGCACTACCCCTTCGGTGTCTTTATTGAGCGGTGTAGTATCAAAACAAGCTTTTTGTTTATTTGGCACTACGATAATCCCTTTGAGGAGCCGGGAAAATCGCTTAGCGTAGTGTCAAATACAAAATTTCATGAATTCTATACTACGATTTGTGACGAAGAGCGTCCCCCCGGAGGCAGGAAAAAGCAAAAACGTAGTGCCGAAACTTGCTTTAAGATATTTGACACTACGACTTGGAAAAAAAGAGGCCGGAATAGTCCAAAAACGTAGTATCAAAACAAGCTTTTTGTTTGTTTGACACTACGGTAAGCATAAAAAGGAAAGAGCAGTCGCTATGACAAAAGGAAAAAAGCCTATGAAAACGATCATATTGATAGTGGCACTTGTGGTTTTGGCTATGGCGGGGTGCATTATTGTGGTAAAAATATTACAAGACCGCGGAGTGCAACAGATTACGAAACCGAGTCACGTCTCGGGTGGAACCACAAGAAAGAACGACCCTACGGCACCTAAGGAAATAAAGTCGAAGAATATCACTGAATTTTCGGCACATTTTCTTCTTGGAGGCGAGTGGTCAGTAGGAAATGACACTTGCTTTTATTCCTTTGATATACAGGCTGACGAGGCAGGAAATGTGACGGTTACGGAGTCAACGACCGGTGCGAGCATGCCTGCGGACAACGAGATACTTACGGCAGTACAGGGAGTTATCGACAAATATAAGCTTGTTGGGCTTAACGGCGAGTACGAAGTTACGGCCGGGCTTCCGCCGGAATACCAGACATGTTATCTAAGCGCCGTATATGACTCCGGTGAAAAACTTAATTTCACTCACAACAACGATCCCAATGCCGAGTGGGCAAAAGAGATGTATTTGACATTTGCGGATTGGTTCTCAAAGAACGAGAACGATGCGTTGGCGCTGCCGACATTTGCGATAAACGTAACGCATATGCAGATGTTTATTAAGCAGGATAAATCCTCCGATAATGTGATCAACTTTTTCATGGAGGAATACGACGACGGAGTGTTCTATCTTGAGCGCATGAATTCAGGCAAAATAGATAAAGCGCCGATTGAAGACAAAGAAGCCTTCCTTAACGACATCACGAAAATCGTCGCAAAATACGATCTTCGTCCTTACGATCCCAGATCCGCTCTTTACGGATATGAGAAAACAGATGAAGATAAACAAAATCCTTTCAATACAGATTTTGCTCTTACTTTCTGGTATGGCGAAAATGAGCAGCTTTTTATAAACACAAGTGCTCCCGAAGCGATCGAAAAGCTGATGCCCATCACTAACGAGCTGATTGAATATTTAAGTTCATATTTCTAAAACAACAGAGCCGAAAACCCTTAATAAAAAGAGAGTTTCGGCTCATTCTCTTTCACCTGCAAAAGATTTCTTTCATGTTTTTTCTGATCTCGCCGATATTTAGTGGGCAGGATGCGGATTCAAAAGTGAGAATAAGATTTTTGCCAATAAAGATGCCGTTTTTCCTGTACTCTTCTATCTTGGCCAGATTGTGATTAAGATAATCTTCTTCATCCATCATTCCTAAGTGCTCATGATAAATTTCTTCTCTTGTACTTTTCTTTAAAAGTGTGAAATCGGGAAAGAGTCTTTTCCCATTCTTTAGATTCAATTCGCACTCGTAACGATACGGAATACCCAAATCGTAAAACATATCGGCAAGCAATACTTCTGACTTGGAGCGAACCATCTCTTCCTTTTTGGTGCCGTATATCTTTTCTTCTTCTCGAAAAATATTGCCGTTATAGTTTGTGTTTTGCCATATATTTGCATACTCTTCGTCGCTTACGGCTAACGGTGACACAAGAATCTTTCTTGCTTCTGACAAGTTCGAGTACACATTTTCCGCCGTATAAACCATTCCTTTGCTCGCTAGAATCCCTTTATCGTAGCTTTGCAAAGTCTTTTCGATCAAATCCAATTCAGCATTGATCTGATTTTTAAGTCTCACGCAATAATCTTTTTGTGCAAGTTTTTTTGCTTTCCCTATGTTGGCAACATGAATATACTTACCGACACGATCCGTCGGATCGGTAACTTCATAGTATCTGAAAAGATTACGTTGCCGTATAGTCCTCAATTTCCCCTCCGGTAACCCCGCCATGCTTTTGTTCACTTCTTTTAAGCCTTTCTCCAAAAAGGCTTTTCTTTCTTTGAGTTCTTCAAGTATTTTGTTGATCGAATACATTTTTCCTCCTTTCGATTATATAGATGTGATTGGTTTTCCTCCGGGTGAACGCTCTTATGCGCCCGATGTAGTGTAGAATTCATGAAATCTTGCTTTTAGCACTACGATTTTTGATCTTTTGGGCCCCTTTTTAGCCTCTCGTAGTGTCACATGTCCATAAAGCAAGTTTTGATACTACGTTTCCCCGCTTTTTCCGCCTCCGGGTGGACGCTCCCGGTGGCTTATCGTAGTATAGAATTCATGAAATCAGGGTTTTGACACTACGCCGGCCGATTTTTACGGCTTCTAAAAGGGATTTTCGTAGTGCCAAATAGAAGAAAAGCTTGTTTGGGCACTACACCGCTAAATTAAGGTACCGAAAGGGGTAGTGTTAAAACGCACCTACAAGGAAAAAGCACTACGATAGGAATAAAAAAGTAATGTTGAAAAAAAATTTGTGGGGTTTCAAAACAAAATTCAAACTGAAATATCGAGATGCGCTCTAAGCGCAGCACAGAATATATCTTAAATAGAAAATAACAACAATATAACGAAAAGACAAGAGCAAACTTACGGTTGCTTCTTGGCTTTATGCCACTTAATGAACGCAGCAGAAATTATTATAACATAGCCGATGAGGCTGTAAACATCGGGGAATTCACTTAAGAAGATCATTCCGAGGATGGCGGCGAAAATAACCTGAGTGTAGTCAAAGACGGAAATGTCTTTTGCGGGAGCATTCTGGTAGGCTGCGGTTATGTTGAACTGGCCGCCGCTTGCGCAAACGCCTGCTGCGACAAGGCATGCCCACTGAGATGTGGTCATGGGATGCCAATTGAACACCATGAATGGACCGGTGACAAGACAGGAAAAAAGGGAGAAATAAAACACTATCGTTTTGCCGGGCTGGCCGGTCTTCCCCATCTTATGAACGAAGGCATATGCGGCACCTGCGCCGAAACCTCCGTAAAGTCCCACCAAAGCGGGAATGACTGCGATACCGGTTGAAGGTTTAATGATAAAGAGCGAACCGCCAAACGCCATCAAAACACACAAAATGTCCAATCTTGTGGGAATCTCGCTCATAATAAAAAAGCTTACTATTATCGCAAAGAAGGGAGAAAGCTTGTTTAACATATTGGCATCTGCAATGCCAAGCCTGTCTATAGCCCAAAAATTGGCTATCATACCGCTTGTTCCGAACACGCAACGACAAAGCACCGATATGCCGTTACCTTTACGTATCGAAAATCCGACTTTGTTTTTGAATATAGCCGCGGTAGCTATTATGAGTGCAAAAAAGTTCCTGAAAAACGCCTTTTGCATGGTGGGGAGGTCACCCGACAATCTTACAAAAAACGTCATTAAGGAAAAAAAGAGTGCCGCGAACAATAAATGTATTATCGCGCGGCGAAGATTTGATCCCTCTTTTGTTGTACTCTTATTTATCTCCATAACTTAAACTGTCTTCCATCCTTCAAAAATCATTTCCCGGTCTTACCCATAAAAGCCTTTAGCGGATCGATGGACGCTGCGCGGCGCTTCAAATCCGAAAGATTATTCAAAAGATAATCTTTTAACTGCGAAGTCTCTTCTTCGCTGAACCCGCTAACCTTCGTAAAAACGCAATCGGGAATGTAACCCTCGGCATAATCTTCACCGCGGGAAAACCTCACATACGCTATTCTTTTGCCTTCTTTTTCCATTACTCCGGAAATATCAAGTTTAACTTCATCCATAAATTGTCTCTCATTATATCACAATCGCGGAGTCGTCGATGTCTTTTATTGAAGAAAATCCGGTGGAGCTCATGATGAAGCGAAGCTCTTTTGTGACATCGTCAATGAACTTAACGACACCGGGAGTGCCTTCTTTTTCGAGAGAAGGCATCATGGAGCGGCCGACGGCAACGGCGTCTGCGCCGAGAGCGAGAGCCTTGTATACGTCTGCGCCGGATGCGATACCGCAATCAACGTAGATCTCAACGCCGGTACCGGCGAGAGCGGCTTTAATGTCGTGAAGGATCATCATGGGCGGAACGGCGTAGGGAAGACGGCCGTGATGATGGCTTACGATGACGGCTTTTGCGCCGACTTTAGCGCTCTTTACCGCATCTTCGACGCTTAAAACTCCTTTAACCACGAAAGGAAGTCCGTAAGTCTCCACGTAGGATCTTAACATGTCTTCGGTCTGGAAAGTCATCTCCTCCCCCACAACGATATCGTAACCGGTGGTTCCGAAGATGTGATCGATGTCCATTCCGATACCGAAAGCTCCCACCTCTTTTGCGAATGCAAACTGGTCGCGAACCTTGCCGTTGTCCTTATAAGGCTTAACGATTCTTACGGTCTTTGCCCCCGTGTCGACGATTTCTTTAAACTTGTCATTTTCCATCATGCCCACAAAATTAAGAGCGTTACACTCTTTCGCGGCAAGGGAATACTCCACCAGACCGTTATTGGCACGTCCGTTAAAGCATCCAAGATGCGAAAAAGCGGGTGTCAGCACCGGCGTGTCGAAGGTCTCACCAAGAAGTGTCGTCTTAACGTCGGCATTTACGGAATCGATGAGACGCTCCTTTATAAGGATCGAATCCATGTAGCGCTCGTTTATCTCATTTGCGTCAGAAAGTCTTGTATAAGCCATGTAACTCCTCCTTCAAATATCCAAGATATTTAAGATACTCTTCGTCTGTATTCAAATGTTCCAATATTACCGGCATATCGGGATCCAGCGCATCAAGCTTCTCCACGTAATGCCTTAAGGGAAATTCTCCGTCGCCGGGCCCGCATTCTTCAAGCCTTATGGTGTAGCTTTCGCTTAAATGAACGTCCTTTATGTGGCAGCTTTTGATCTTCGGACCGAGAAGATCTATGCACTCTTCAATAAATTCATCGGCACCGAAATACCGATCTGCGGAATTTATCATGTTTATTATATCAAGATGCACGGCAAAACGGTCTCTTGCCACCATATCGATGAGTTTCAAATATTCCTTCGGCCCCGTGGGGATCATCCACGGCATCGGCTCCAGAGTGAAATATGTATTCTTCACATCCGCACGGTCGATAATGGTCTGCACCATCTTAACGGTTTCTTTCCACGCGTTTGCCGTAAAGTTTTCTTTGTACCCTCCGTCCCATTTGGGGCCGAAGGCACCGGCAACGTTGACGGCACATCTTGCGCCAAGAAAATCCGCGAGTTTAAGCTGGCGTACGCTGTAGTCAATATTCGCCTCGCGCTCTGCGGGATCAGCTGCCAGCGCATTGCGCCATATGCCCACCTCCGCAATCGTAAGTCCCGCCTTGTAGGCAGCCTCTTTGTATGCGATTATCTTTTCTTCGGAATCAAGCGCGTTTAGGGGAAAATTGACGGTCGCGCAGCCGAGTTTTATCTGGTTTTGTGCCCATTCTTCGGGGGATGTGTGTTTTAGCGGTGATGATGTTCCAAGTCTCATGTTTAACCCTCCATATATTCTACTTTACTTCATATGAACAAGCTCATGTTGTAAAAATCGCATCTTTTTTTGACTTTTTCGATTCAGCATCACCCGGCAGTACCGTAAACCCCACCAAACACCGTTAATATCTGATTAATAATGCGTTTGTCGTATTGTTTGAAAACCGCTTAAATGCTATGATTTTTACACTTACAGTTGTCACAACCGATTGAAGGGAGTATCAGCATGGAAAAAAAGAAAAAACTTAGTATTGTGGTATCATTGATCATTGCCGGCGTGGTTTTGGTATGCATGATCGTATCGAGCATCGTTTACTTCGGCAAGCAGTTACAGAGGGTTACAAAGGATGATGAGGAACTTTACTTCGATCATCTCTATTCTATAAGTGAGAAGCTTATCAACGCGGACCGTGACTACTATCAGTCCATGATCGCAGCTATCCAATATCATGACGTTGCCATGGCACCCATGGATATTCCTCCGGATATTCTGCAGGATCTTCTCGATCAGTATTATGCAGATTACGAAGACAACAAGCAGCAGGTTCTTGACCGCGTAAATCAGTCAAATGACATTGCGAAGAAAGAAAACAATCTGTATAAAAAGACGGTTATCGACACAAAGACATTTGAAGAACTCTATAATGAGTTCATTGCAAACTACAACACATGGGACACCTGCTATGAGGTAGCCACCAACACCGGTGATTACACATTGTTCATCCAGAACTTCGACACCGCACGTGCTTCCCTTTCGGAAATGACGGATATTACCGAAACTTGGGCTACAAGTGAGAAACTGGTTCGCCAGAAACAGATCCAGCAGCGTATCCTTAACAGCATCGTCATTTTCGGTGTCATCACTATCGTGATCCTTGTTCTTTGCGTCATTATTCTCGACAAGATGCGTAAGAGCATTGCATACATGGTTAAAGCCGTTAACAACGTTGCCGAAGGCGACTTTGTGACAGAAGTGGAGAAAGAAAGCGCTTTCAACGAATTCTACACTGTAGAAGGATCTATGGAAGACATGAGAGCTCGTCTGCAGGATTCACTCCTGGATGTTGTTAACTGTGCCGACCTTGTTACCGACAAGGCAAGCAATGCACGTGAAAGCATCGCTTCTTCCGAAGAGAACACAGGAAACATCTCCATCGCAGTTGACGAGCTTTCAAAGGGCGCTATGTCAATGGCAGAAGACGTTCAGCTTACCGCTACCATCACAGGTGAGATCGGTGAGAGCATCGATAAAGTTTCGGGTGCAGCAGAGAGCAACCTTGAAAAGGTTACCGCCCTTTACAAAGAATCCATCGCCCTTCAGAAGCAGCTTCTTCAGATCAAGACTGCAGACGAAGCTACAAACGAGAAAGCAGGCCAGGTTGCGGATTCAGTCAGCAAGACTGCAGAAGTTGTTGAGCAGATCAGCACTGCAGCAGAAGGCATCATCAATATCGCAAGCCAGACCAACCTCCTTGCACTTAACGCTTCCATCGAGGCAGCAAGAGCAGGCGAAGCAGGTAAGGGATTTGCGGTTGTTGCAGACAACATCAAGAATCTTGCCGAAGAATCGAACCAGATGGCAGGCGAGATCACCGAAATGCTTTCAACCATCACTTCTTACTCCAACAACAACCGTACACTTACGAACAGCATAAAGGATGCTACCGTAAGCGAAGCGGCAGCTTTGGAAGATATGAGCGTTGCATTCGACAAGATGCTTCAGATGCTCAACGAGACCGAAGAAGGCAACAAAGAGATCGCATCTCTTGTTCAGGACATGAGCGCAGGAAAAGAAAAGATCCTCAACTCTGTTGAATCACTTTCAAGTATCTCCGAAGAGTACGCCGCTTCTACCGAAGAAACTAACGCTTCCATCACTCAGCTTACAGCCAACATGACAGACGTCGTAAACGAGGCAGAGCAGCTTGATGATATTTCAAAGCAGTTGAAAGAAAACGTATCGTTCTTCAAAGTAAACTAATAAAAAAATCAGGAGCTCCCGCAATCGCGAGGGCTCCTTTTTTATTGCCGTTAAAGCATGCTTAGCATCTTCTTTTTCTTCTCGCCTTCAGGCCCCGTATAAGGGTGTTCCCGGACCGAAAGGTTTAGTTTGTTCTTTCCGAAAAGAACGGTGACGGGATGAGTGAATTCGCGAAATCCCCAAACGCCGTGGTACGAGCCCATTCCCGAGTGGCCGGTGCCGTTAAAGGGAACGCCGGGAACGGCAAGATGCACGAACACTTCGTTTATGCAGCCGCCACCGAACTGCTGGCTTTGCATCACGCGTTTTGCCCACTTTTTATCTTGCGAGAATACATAGAAGGCGAGGCCGTGCTCTCTTTTAGCTATCGTATCAAGCAGCTCGTCAATCTTCTCATCTTCGTAGGTTACGATGGGAAGCAACGGACAAAACAGTTCGTGGTTTACGATGGGTTCGTCGCAGGATACGGGATAGATTATCGTAGGTTCATATTTAAGGTTTTCCCTGTTTCCCGTACCGCCGTATACTATACGGTCTTTATAAAGCGCTGCTTCCTCGGCGCATTTGTCGTAGGCGCCCTCACTTATAAGATGCGGGTATTCGGGATTGTCCGCGGCTTTTTCGCCTATCTGAGAGCGGAAAGCTTTCTTTAATTCTTCCACGAAATCATCGGCTATTTCCTTGGCTACAGCCACCTGATTGATGTTCACGCATATCTGACCGCTGTTAAGCAGCTTGAAAAATGCAATTTTTCTTGCAGCATCTCTAAAGTCTGCATCTTTTCTTATGACGCACCAGTTGCCTGTTTCGCCTCCCAGCTCCAGCGCAACGGGTGTTAAGTTCTTTGAAGCCATCTCCATTATGTGCTTTGCAACCCGGGGAGATCCGGTATAAAAGATCTTGTCAACGCGCTCTTCAAGGCACATATCTGCCACATCGTGACCGCCGTCGATGACGGTTACATATTCACTCGGATACAGCTCCGACAGCAATTTCTTAAGTGCTTCCGTAGTGGCATCGGTCTTTGAACTGGTCTTCAAAACCACCGTGTTTCCGCCGCCTATCGCTGCTGCAACCACCACGAGGGAAAGATACAACGGAAAGTTAAAGGGGCTTATTATGAGGGTCACGCCGTAGGGCGCTTTGTAAACTCTCGTAAAGATGCTGGGGAAACAGGAAATGCCGCTTAAGTGAAGTTCCGGCTTATTCCACTTTTCCACATTCTTTCTCGTATCCTTTATCTGTCCGATGGTGGGACCGATCTCGGTTAAGAGCGATTCAAAAGAAGTTCGTCCCAGATCCTTTGTAAGGGCATCCGCAAACTCGTTTGAAGCGGCTTTCAGGCCCTCCTCCAGCTTTTTAAGCATCTCCTCACGGAAATTTATATCAAGCGTCTTTCCCGATAAAAAGAAGGCTCTTTGTTTTTCTATGATCTCGTGAACGATTTCTTTGGACCACACTGTATTACTCATAGTTATCTCCTTTTTCACTCTCTTTCCAATTGTGCGCGCATGAAGGTGTTTGTGCCCGCCGCATCGCGAACGGGAGTCAGACGACCCTTGTCCGCCAGCTGTTTAACGTATTGCCTGGAGCAATTCAAAGTCTTTGAAACCTCCGCCGTATCTGCCAGGCGGTCTTTGATGAAGCGTAACAGGTCGCCGTATTCCACGGCACTCTCTTCCCCTGCCTCTCGCAGCGTATTTGCCGAAACAAACCGCTCCTCGCCCCATTCGATACCGTTGCCTCCGGGAGAGACTTTGACGTTTGAAAAGGTTTCTTTGTCCCGTAATACATTTCCAAAAGCCCGCTCTTCGGCGCAGAGCTCACCGATATCAACGATGCGGCTTAACTTATCTTTAAAGAAAACAAGGGCCTTATTGCCTGAAAGGGGCATCACATCCAGCACCTTCTCGTCAAGGCGCTTACGGACGGACGCGTCTATCTCATCTTCGCGAATGCGGACAAGGAAAAGCCCGTCCTGAGCGCAACAACCCTCGCTTAGGCATAAGAGCTTGTATTCGTCGTAGGACGAAAGGCCGTTCTCCTTTAGGATGGTGCCGATATTCTGGCGGTCGGGGGGAACGATGCGCTGGTTTACGAATTTGGCGCTCCAAGCAGAATCGATGCTGAGGATCCCCTTTTTGGCGTGGCTTGAAAACATCAGCGGCGCCGTCCATTCGTCCAGCCCCGGCAACAGTTCCGCAAAAAAGCGTCTGCTTCGCTCATAGTAGAAAAGGTAGCCCAAAAGTCGCCTTTTGTCGTCTTTGTTTCGAATCTCAAATACGATCAAGATAACACCACCTTTCCCATATCATCTCGCGCATCTTGGCGATATATTCTTCTCCGATCGTCTCATCAAGGCCGTCAAATACCGAATCCAGATCCTCTTCTTTTAGCTTATATATCCTCTTCCAAAAATCCTCGGGGATCAGTTTTATGTTGGCAAGAGTGCTGGGGGTTCCGACAAAAGATTGAACTTTTTTGTCTTCAAGCACGTTAAAAGCGCGCAGTTCTTCTGCCGTGTGGCATCTGCACACCAGCGAAAGACCGTGGTCGAAAAGCGGAGAAAGCCTTATCTCCTTTTTCTTGGGATTGGACAACACTTCGATATTTGCGCCGTGCCTGTCACAATTAAGCACAAGATAATCCACCAGAAACATCCGATAGATATATTCTTCCCAGCCCATGCGCTTGCAAAAATTAAGGGGGCCTTCGCTGCCTTCCTTGTTCATCAGATAATAATCTTCCAACGCAATCTTCATCTCGCCCGGCTTTTTGAAATCCTCCGATTCGCAAAGGTAGGTGGTATGATCTTTTCCTTCAACATTTACAGCGGCATAAAGAAGCCGGTACTCAAGATGGTCAAATCCGAAGTACAGCAAAATACGCTGAACGACTATTTCATTTACACATTCGTGACCGATTATACCTTTTACCGGATCAAAATCCGAAAGCTTGTAATACAACTTTTTCTTTCCCGAATCGTCATAGGACTTAAGGAACGATCCCGCCGTCCCGGATGACTTACGTGTTTTGCTCCAATTAAGATATCGAAGATCACAAAGTTCTTTTACAATATCCTGCATTTTTACCCCTTTACTTGACATACGTAAAGTATTTTACACCATAATACTATATTTTTACTTGACACTTGTCAAGCATTTTGCAAATGAACCAAGGGGACGGTGGTGTTGGTTCAAAATGAATAAAACCTCCGCATGAAGCGAAGGTTTCTTTATACTATACAGGCACTGATGGCCCAGCCAAGAAGCACTAAAAGCAGCCCGACGGCGACACATCCTGCGAACACCAGACCCCACTTTGAGTAGTACTTCCAATCAATTCTCTTTTTCTTAACTACCGCAACTTTTACCGGCGCAGGCTGTCTGTTGCGCCCCGAGTAAAGATTCTGCTGCGCCTTCGACCGGGAAAGCATATCGGCCTTTGTTTTGATACGCCCGCAAATACCGTTGAGAAAAGCTATGTCGCCACTGGAAAAGCGCGCGTCCTCTCCTTCCGGATCGTCCGCCATGGCATTTCGTATGTGACGCACGCGCTTAAGCCTGTTCAGCTCGTCCTCCCATCCGGGTATGTGCTCCGACACAAATATCGGTGTCCGCTCCATCTCCGAGATGTAACGCGCCAGGCCTTTGATCTGACCGTACATTTCATCACATGCTCTTTCAAGGTATTTGTACGCCTTTAAGAATTCTTCCATATTGATACCCCGCCAAACTGTTAACCAATTATTAACCGTTCCGTTTTCATTATACAACATATCTTCGAATTCCGCTACTGTTCCGCAAATAAAAAAACCACGCTTTTAATCGTGGTTTTTCTTGCGAGGTGCGGGGCGGAGCGGTTGCGGGGCGATTTTCGGGGGAC
>JAGCTJ010000098.1 GCA_017963665.1 Lachnospiraceae bacterium
GATGGGGAATGACCACCATACGTAGTCAACGCTTCCGAGAAGTGAAAGAAGATATGCCGCGGGAATCAAAACGACGATCTGACGCATTATGGAAGTGATCATACTGTAAATACTGATTCCCAGCGCCTGGAACATGGATCCGGTTACGATACAGAAAGCAGCTACGGGGAAGTGGATACCTATTATCCTGAGAGCTACCGTACCCATCTGAACCATGGTATCCGAAGCGTCGAAAAGCTTAAGAAGCGGTTCGGGGAAAACTTCGAAGGCGATGACACCGAGTATCATCATGGCCGTGGCATATATCCAGGCAAGCTTCCAGGTATCCATCATACGCTGTCTCTTTCTTGCACCGAAGTTGTATGCGATTATCGGGATCATGCCGTTGTTGAGACCGAATATGGGCATGAATATGAAACTCTGAAGTTTAAAGTATACACCGAATACCGCAACTGCGGTCGAGGAAAACGTGAACAGTATCTTATTTAAGATGAAGACCATCAATGAACCGATGGACTGCATGATTATCGAAGGAACACCGATCTTGTAAATATGTCCTATCAATACGGGATCGGGCTTAAATCCTTTAAAAGAGATCTGTATGTCGGGATTTTTCTTTACGTTAAATAAGTAAGCCATTATGCAGGCAACCACCTGTCCGGTCACCGTTGCAACCGCAGCACCGGTCACGCCCATCCTGGGAGCACCGAGAAGGCCGAAGATAAGAATGGGATCCAGTATAAGGTTTATGATCGCTCCCGTTCCCTGGGTTATCATCGTGTAGAAAGTTCTTCCGGTTGACGTTAAAAGTCTTTCAAAAATGAACTGTCCGAATATACCGAAAGAACAGGATAAAACAACGGTAAGATATTGAATACCGTATTCAACGATCTCAACATCCGTTGTCTGGTTCATGTAGAAAGGCCTTACCGCGAAAAGTCCGATCACCAAAAAGAGAAGATAACTTAAGAGAGAAAGAAAAATACCGTTTACGGCCGTTTTGTTGGCTCTTTCGTATTCTTTTTCACCAAGTGACTTTGAAAGTATGGCATTGATACCGACTCCGGTACCGCCTGCCAAAGCTATCATAAGCGTCTGCAGCGGGAATGCCATGGAAACGGCCGTAAGAGCGTCTTCGGCGACTCTTGCCACGAATATACTGTCGACTATGTTGTAGAGCGCCTGAACCAGCATGGACGCCACCATGGGAAGCGACATCGATAAAAGAAGGGAATTGACGGGAAGTACGCCCATCTTGTTCTCTTTTCTTTCTACCGTATTATCAGGTTCGTTTTTAATCATTTCGTTATTGTCCATATATGATCTCCGTTAAAAAAATACCTGTTAAACCCGTAGATTATAACAAAAGAGCTTCGTTTGTTCAAGAACCTGCCTATATTGTGCATAATATACAGACAAAACGCAAATTTAGATAATAAAAACCGCGGATCGGTCAAATAGTGTGACTATATCTTATTAATTTGTGGTTAATGTTAGATTTTTTGTAGAATTGTCAGTAATGTTTATGGTAAAATTAAAAAGGCATTTAGTTTACTGATGTTATGGGGCAACATACGGAGGGCTTATAAATGGATGTAAAAGCAAGCAATGATCTTTCAAGAAACAATAAACAGGTCATGAACCTGTTTACCATCGTAACGGTTGTATTGTTCCTTGCCTATCTGGTTCAGTATATCAAAGGCGAAAAGACTTTGGGCGTTTTTATCGCTTTGCTGCTGACAGATCTTGTGCCTATGGTCATAGGCTGGATAGTTTTTAGGATCAACAACGACACAATATTGATAAAGCATATTGTCGGCATAGGTTATGCGATTTTCTATACCGTGAGCTGTTTTACATCGTACGAGCAGCAGGTATACGTTTACGCGGTACCGATGATCATGGTAGTCGTATTGTACAGCGATATCCCTTATGCAGTGATGATATCCATCGGAGTATCTTTGATCGCTGTAATTCATGCGATCTGGTTTGCCGCAAGAGCCGGATTTACATCAACAGCGGTAGCCGCTATGGAGATCGAGATAGCGCTTATGGTTCTTGTTTCCATTTTCTCGGTAGTCGTAAACAGGATGATAACGAAAGAAAATGAAGAGAAGTTAAAAACCATAAACGAAGCCGGTGAAAAGACATCCAAACTTCTCGACGAGATCATGAACGTATCGGGCGAGATCATTGACGATGTGGCTGTTGTATCCGATAAGATGACGATGCTTGCGGCTTCCAGCCAGGAAACACTTTCCGCCATGCAGGAGATTCAGTCCGGAACGGGTGATACCGCAGAGTCCGTTCAGAATCAGTTATATAAGACAGAAGAGATCCAGACTCAGATCAATCAGGTTACCGGATCGGCCGATAACATCGGTGAGAACGTTAACGTTACCGTCGATGCTTGTCGCGAAGGTCGTGACAACATCGAAAAGCTCATGGAGCAGGTTCGTATATCCGAGCAGGCCGGCAGCGAAGTTATGAAGCAGGTTGATGAGCTAAAAGATGCGACCGCAAAGATGCAGTCAATCGTAGAACTCATTCAAAGCGTTGCTTCACAGACAAGCTTACTTGCACTTAACGCATCCATAGAGGCAGCTCGTGCGGGCGAAGCCGGAAGAGGATTTGCGGTAGTTGCAACCGAGATATCAAACCTTGCCGGACAGACACAGACCGCTACCGGAAATATCAGCGAACTCATCGACAGCATTTCAAAAGAGATGACGGAAGTTGTTACCTCCATCGATTCCCTTGTTGAAAGCAACAAGATGCAGAACGAATCGGCTCACATCACTCAGGGAAGTTTTGAGAAGATCGTTGAAAGCATACGCTCCATAAGAGAAAACTCGACCAATCTTTCCGATATAGTGGGCAAGCTCGCAACAGCGAACGAAGAGATCGTTGAAAGCGTTCAGACGATATCGGCCATTACCGAAGAGGTGTCCGCTCACTCCAACAATACATGCGAAGCTACCGAGAACAACGAGATCATCGTTGAGGAAGTACAGCTCCTTGTTGAAGGCATGACATTAAAGGCTGAAAAGTTAAAAGCGTTAAGATAGAGGATTTCGATAAAGGAAGGGCATTTGCCCTTCCTTTTTTGATGCTTTTTTATGGTGTGTTTTTCATAAATTTATACCCTGTTTATGGACATTAAATCGTATAAGTGTTACTATTTTAAAGAATGACGTTTACGGGTGAAACCCGTTCATATAAGGAGGCAGTAATGAGTAAGAATTTTGATGCTATCATGGAGAAAGTAACCGCTTTTCCCATGAAGAAACTTGCGGTAGCGGTGGCACAGGACAAGGCAGTTTTGGAGGCTGTTAAGGCAGCAAAAGAACGCGGAATCGCAGAGTCTATCCTTGTAGGTGATGCGGACGAGATCAAGAAGATCGGCGCAGAACTTTCAATGGATATGTCACAGTATCGCATCATAGATGAAAAGGATGTTGTTGAAGCTTCACTTAAGGCTGTTAAGCTCGTACACGACGGAGAGGCCGATATGTATATGAAAGGGCTTCTTCCTACCGGTACTTTCTTAAAGAGCGTACTTAACAAAGAAGTTGGTCTTCGTACCGGAAAGCCTCTTTCTCACGTTTGCGTATTTGAGATTCCCGGCTTTGACAGACTTTTGTTCCTTACCGACGTTGCATTTATTCCTTATCCCACACTTGAGGATAAGAAGTGCATGATCGACTACACTGTAGAAGTTGCCAACGCTTGCGGTGTTGAGAATCCCAAGGTAGCATGTCTTGCTGCTCTTGAGACCGTTAACGAGAAGATGCCCGTTTGCGTTGAGTCCGCAAAACTTACCGAGATGAACATTAACGGTGAGATCACCGGCTGTATAGTGGACGGACCTCTTTCAATGGATATAGCTTTGTACAAAGAAGCAGCAGAAGAAAAGGGCGCACTTAACAGAAGAGTTGCCGGAGACGCAGACATTCTCTTATTCCCCGACATTCACGCAGGAAACCTTGTATACAAGAGCATCGTTCACATGGTAGATTGCAAGAACGGTAACATCTTAACAGGTACTCAGGCACCCGTTATACTTACTTCCCGTTCCGATTCCATGGACGTTAAGTTAAATTCCATCGCACTTGCTTCGGTTGTGGCTGAAGCCATGAAGAACAGATAATCAGGAGGCCAATATGTCATATAAAAGTTTGATCATCAATCCCGGTTCAACTTCCACTAAGATAGGTGTTTTTGAAGACGAGACTTTACTTTTCGAAGAGACACTTCGTCATACAACAGAAGAGATCGCACAGTACGGTTCGATCTTTGAACAGAAAGATTTCAGAAAAGAAGTTATCTTAAACATCCTTAAGGAGAAGAATTTCGACCTTAAGAGCTTAAGTTTCATCGTAGGCCGTGGCGGTATGTTAAAGCCCATTCCCGGCGGTACATATGCGGTATCAAACGCTTTGCTTGAGGACCTTATTGTCGGAAAGCAGGGACAGCATGCATCGAACCTCGGCGGAATACTTGCAAAAGAGATCGGTGATTCTCTCGGAATCCCTTCATACATCGTTGACCCCGTAGTAGTTGACGAACTTGCAGACGTTGCAAGACTTTCGGGCGTTCCGGAACTTCCCAGAAGAAGCGTATTCCACGCTCTTAACCAGAAGGCAGTTGCAAAGAGATATGCAAAAGAAGTGGGTAAGAGATATGAAGATCTCAACCTTATCGTAGTTCACATGGGCGGCGGTGTTTCCGTAGGTGCTCACAAGAACGGTAAGATCGTTGACGTTAACAACGCTCTTGACGGAGAAGGTGCTTATTCACCCGAACGTGCAGGCGGTGTTCCCGCAGGCGATCTTGTAAAACTTTGCTTTTCCGGTAAATATTCCGAGAAGGAAGTTTACAAGAAACTCGTAGGTAACGGCGGATTTAACGCATACCTTAACACCAACGACGCAAGAATCGTTGAAGCAAAGGCTAAAGAAGGCGACGAGACCGCAAAAGCCGTATTTGCTTCTTTCCACTATCAGGTAGCAAAGGATATCGGAGCCATGTCCACCGTACTGGGCGGAAAAGTCGATCAGATCATTCTTACAGGCGGTATCGCATACGGCAAGACCACATGCGACGCCCTTAAAGAGAAGGTTGAATGGATCGCTCCCGTTACCGTATATCCCGGCGAAGACGAGCTTTTGGCTCTCTGCCAGGGCGGCTTAAGAGTAATCACGGGCGAAGAAAAGGCTATGGAGTATTAATTAGATTTTATGAAGATTATTGATTCAGTATTCGGAACACACAGTGAACGCGAAATAAAGCGCATTATGCCTCTTGTGGACAAGATCGAGAAGATGCGTCCCGAGATGATGGCTTTAAGCGATGCCGAACTTCAGGCTAAAACACCTGAGTTTAAAAAGCGTCTCGCAGACGGAGCAAAGCTTGACGATCTGCTGCCCGAAGCTTTCGCGGTTGCCAGAGAGGCCACAAGACGTGTTATAGGAACCGAACACTACAGAGTACAGATCATCGGCGGTATCATTCTTCATCAGTGCAGGATCGCCGAAATGAAAACAGGTGAAGGTAAGACCCAGACCGATATCTTACCCGTATACCTTAACGCGCTTACAGGTCACGGCGTTCATGTCGTAACGGTAAACGAATATCTTGCAAAGCGTGACGCAGAATGGATGGGCGAGGTTCACAGATTCCTCGGCCTTACGGTAGGTGTTTCTTTAAACGCCATGACAACGGCGGAAAAGAAAGAAGCTTACGCTTGCGACATCACATACGTTACCAACAACGAACTGGGATTTGATTACCTTCGTGATAACATGGCTATCTATGAAAAGGATCTCGTTTTGAGAGAACTTCATTATGCCATCATCGACGAGGTTGACTCGATCCTCATAGACGAAGCAAGAACACCCCTTATCATTTCCGGTCAGGGCACAAAGTCCACAAGTATATACGCTATGGCGGATATGCTTGCAAAACAGCTTCACAGAGGCGACGACATCGAAGACATCAGCAAGATGGACCTTATCATGGGTAACGTCAAAGAGGAGACCGGTGACTTCATCGTTAACGAGAAGGACAAGGTCATCACCCTTACCGAGAGAGGTGTCAAGGAGTCTGAAAGCTTCTTCCACATCACCAACCTTGCAGATCCCGAAAACGTTGATATCCAGCACGCGATCATCACCGCATTGAAGGCCAACAACCTTATGTGCAGAGATAAAGATTACATCGTGCAGGACGGTCAGGTTGTCATTATCGATGAGTTTACCGGACGTATCATGCCGGGACGTCGTTATTCCGACGGTCTTCATCAGGCAATCGAAGCCAAAGAGCACGTTGACATTAAGCGTGAGAGCAAGACACTTGCAACCATTACATTCCAGAACTTCTTCAATAAGTACGAAAGAAAGGCCGGCATGACCGGTACCGCACTTACCGAAGAGCAGGAATTCAGAGATATATACGGCATGGACGTTGTGGAAGTTCCCACAAACAAGCCCATCGCGAGAATCGATCTTGACGATGCCGTATATGTTACAAGAGAAGAAAAACTTGAAGCGATAGTTAACGATATATGCGAAACACATGCAAAAGGACAGCCTATCCTTGTGGGCACCATCACCATCGATGCTTCGGAGGAACTTAGCCGTATACTTAAGAAGAAAGGTATACCTCACACAGTCCTTAATGCGAAGTTCCATGAGATGGAAGCCGAGATCGTTGCTCAGGCCGGACAGCACGGCGCAGTAACAATCGCTACCAACATGGCAGGTCGTGGTACCGATATCAAGCTTGACGACGAGGCAAGAGCAGCCGGCGGTCTTAAGGTTATAGGTACGGAACGTCACGAATCAAGACGTATCGACAATCAGTTGAGAGGTCGTTCGGGACGTCAGGGAGATCCCGGTGTTTCCAAGTTCTATATTTCGCTTGAAGACGATCTTATGAGATTGTTCGGTTCCGAGCGTACAAAGTCCATTTTCCAGAATCTCGGACTTGAGCACGGACAGGAGATTCAGCATTCCATGATCTCCAAGGCAATCGAAAAGGCACAAAAGAAGATCGAGTCTCGAAACTTTGAAACAAGAAAGAGACTTCTTGAGTACGATCAGGTCATGAACGAGCAGCGTGAGATCATTTACGCCGAGCGTAAACGTGTTCTTGAAGGCGAGAGCATGCGTGACGTAATCTATAAGATGATCACCGACATCACCGAGAAATCGGTTGATCAGGTCATCGGCGAGGATCAGAAACCCGATGAGTGGAACTACGCTGAGTTGAATCAGCTTCTTCTTCCCTTAATACCGTTGGAACCCATCGGACCCGAACGCGTTAAGGCACACAAGAAGAACGAACTCTTACAGCAGTTAAAGGAAGAGGCGGTCAAGTTCTACGAGGCTAAAGAAGCAGAGTTTGCACAGACCGAGATCATGCGTGAGATCGAGCGTATCATCCTGCTTAAGGCGATCGATACGAAGTGGATGGTTCACATCGACGACATGATGCAGTTAAGAGACGGTATCGGACTTGTGGCATACGCGCAGAAAGATCCCGTTCAGGAATACAAAGGTGCGGCTTATGACATGTTCGAGGATATGACCGAGAGCATCAAAGAGCAAACTGTCATGATGATCACCCGTGTACATGTGGGCAATTCCATCGAACGTGAACAGGCAGCCAAGGTTACGGGTACCAACAAGGACGACACTCTTACAAAAGAGCCCACGAAGCGCGTTGATACCAAGATATATCCCAACGATCCCTGTCCTTGCGGATCGGGCAAGAAATACAAACAGTGCTGCGGCAGAAAAGCATAAAGAACAATCAACACTTAGCAAATTAAAAACGGCGGGCCAATCACCCGCCTGTTTTTTAGGAGATGTATGTTAATACTTGATAACATCAAAAACGAGATACTTACATACGAAGAGCCTTTAAAAGAGATGCATGACTCTCTGGGCATTGAAGCCAAGGAAAAGCGTATCGAAGAGCTTGAAATGGAGATGGAAGCTCCGGGCTTTTGGGACAATCCCGACCGCTCGAACAAGCTCATGAAGGAACTTAAGGACTTAAAGGGACTTAAGGAGACGTATGAAGGCTTAAAGACACAGATGGAAGATATTCTGACCCTTATTGAAATGGGGGAGGAAGAAACCGATCCGTCCTATCCCGATGAAGTCAAAGCGGAAGCCGATGATTTTGTTGCCAAATTCGAGGAACTGAGGATCTCAAATCTTCTTACCGGCGAGTACGATAAGTGTAACGCCATAATGCGTCTTAACGCCGGAGCCGGCGGAACCGAGTCTTGCGACTGGTGTCAGATGCTTTACAGAATGTATCTTAAGTGGGCAGATCATAAAGGATTCAGCGTAGACGAACTTGATATGCTGGAAGGCGATGAAGCGGGAATCAAGAACGTAACGTTCCAGATAAACGGTCTTAACGCCTACGGATACATGAAGTCGGAAAAGGGTGTTCACAGACTTGTCAGAATTTCACCCTTCAACGCACAGGGAAAGAGACAGACGTCATTTGTTTCTTTGGATGTTATGCCCGATATCGAAGAAGATCTTGATATAGATATACCCGAAGAGGATATGAGGATCGATGTGTTCCGCTCAAGCGGCGCCGGCGGTCAGAAGGTCAACAAGACATCTTCCGCCATCCGTATCACTCATCTTCCCACAGGTATAGTTGTACAGTGTCAGAATGAGCGAAGCCAGTATCAGAACAAGGATAAAGCTCTTCAGATGTTGAAAGCAAAGTTATATCTTCTCAAAAAAGAAGCGAATGCCGAAAAACTTTCCGACATCCGCGGTGAGGTCAAGGAGATCGCCTGGGGCTCACAGATACGTTCGTATTTCCTGCAGCCTTACACCATGGTCAAAGATACGCGTACCAATGCGGAAAACGCAAACGCCGGTGCGGTACTTGACGGTGATATAGATCTTTTTATAAACGAATATCTAAAGTGGACGAACCGTCCTTCCGATCAGGAGTAAAATCCGACGGACCTTTCGGATCCCATGCTTCTTCTTTAACGGTATCGAGATAGAAGTTGGCAAGAAGCGTGTTAAAGAAAGGAACGAACCATAAAAGTCCGAGTCCGCATGCTATAAATCCGGCAAGCAGAAGAGGAAAGGCACAAAGGTAGGTAATGATAAGCCTGCCTTTTTTCTTTTTCATCAAATGGAAGGATTCTCTGAAGATCGCAGGTACCGACCAGTCGGGGTGATCGTAGAGAATGTAAAAAGAAAGACCGAAATAAAGCTTTGCCAAAAACGTAATGAGAAGCTCCAGTAAGAACACTCCGATCTCGGCATATATATCGTATTCTTTGGGAAGATATACGACCTCAAATCGAATGAGAGCGGAAGGAATGAGGGACAATACCGAGAAAGCAGTGAAAACCGACTGAACGAGTATCGCTTTGTCGGTCACTCCTTTAAAACCCGAGAATATGTCTACTATATCCGCATTTAAGCCTCTTGCTATCTTCAGGTAGAAATTGGCCTGTCCGTAAACGAGTATACCGAGCAAAAGATCGATGACAACGGTAATGACCACACTGGTCAAATAGCTCATCGTGGTGGAATTGATCGTATTTGCACCCGTCAGAAATGAAAGAAGCACCTCAACAGCGGAGAGAATCAATGTAACCAGAATGGCTACAGAGTATCTTCCGATGAGTTGCCCCCTTGCAAGTGCATAAAGCTTCTTTATCGGCTTTTGTACATATTTGTCTTCCATAAACCCTTAACCCTTGATATCGACATTCTGCCCGTTAAATGCATCTGCATTGGCAAAGTTTATTCCTTTGCCGTAAGCGGTGTCGTCTTTACTGTATTTGATCTTTGTGGTGGTGGTACCGCCCGAAACGTAGGTACGTCCGCATTCGGGACATACCGCGGTGTGGATAGCAACTACCGCACTTATTACTTTTCCGTTATTCTGTGCAGCTTTTGAATAAGCATTGGAAACATGTTCCTGCTCGTGGGCACGAACTCTTGCACCTGCGCTCTCGGGACTTATGTGAGCGGCGGTCTGGAAAGAAACGTCGTTCTCGTTGGATCCGTCCTGATATTTTCTGTGCTTGCACGTTTCACACTCGGCGGGTGAGGAACGTCTGCCGGCGCTCTTTTTGGTGGTTTCGCCGGGGTTTTCCACGATGGGAGGTTTTTCTTCTTGGGTGGGCACAGTGATCTGAGCGGCAGGGTTGTTTGCCTGTCCGAGTGCATAGTCATTGTTGATAAGGTTGGATAAAGGTCCTATTATCGATGATGCCATCAGTCACTCCTTCCAGAGAAAAATCTCTCCATAGATTCACCGAATGTTTCACCGTTTACATCCCCGTACATTGAGCCGTAGAGCGTATCCATCGTTTCTTCGACGTTGTGTCTGTATTCATCGTTTGTCTTAAGCGCCATATATACGCTTCCCAGTACAAAGAAAGAAATACACAAAGCGATTATCGAAGTGCCTAAAGCAATCTTTGCATCCGAATGAAATTCGGTGTCCGAGCCTCTTGAAAGGGAGGCAAACAGAATTGCAAATCCTGCCAGGATGATGGAAAGGAAAGGCCATGTGATAAAGACGATGGCGCACACCAGTGACGCTATGCCGAAAGCCTTTGCTCTTTGTCTCATCTTATGTTTTGATAAACGGTAATATTCGTAGTTCATAACCCTTATTTTATCACAAAACTTGCCGATTAAAAACTGATGTTTTATAATCGATAAAGGCGGTGTGTGTACACTGCCTTACGTATGTATAGCCATAGCTAAATCCAAATACATGCGTATACATATATATCATCTTATATGGACATTATCGGAAAGTTAAAAGAAGAACTTAATATCGAAAAGTGGCAAGTTGAGGCAGTTATCAAACTTATTGACGAAGGAAACACCATTCCTTTTATCGCGAGATACCGTAAAGAGCAGCACGGTAACTTAAGCGACGAGGTTTTGAGAAACCTTTCGGAGAGACTTGTTTACTTGCGTAATCTTGAAGAAAAGAAGGCTACCGTTCTGGCGAGCATCGAAGAGCAGGGAATGCTTACCGATGAACTCAAGGCAAAGATACTTGCCGCAGAAACCCAGGTGCTCGTAGACGATCTTTACCGTCCTTACAGACCCAAAAGAAAGACACGTGCCTCCGTTGCCAAAGAAAAGGGCCTTTCACCTCTTGCGGATTTCATCTTACTTATGGATGCAAAAGAACCCCTTGAGATTGAAGCCGCAAAATATATAAACGAGGAAAAAGAAGTACTTACGGCTGAGGACGCCCTTGCCGGAGCAAAGGATATCATTGCCGAATCCGTATCCGACAACGCAGACTTCAGAACATATATCAGAAGCTTTACTTTCGACGAAGGCGTATTAAAGAGCACAGCCAAGGATGAAAAGGCAGAATCTGTTTACGAGATGTACTATAACTACGAAGAGCCGATAAAGAAAGTTCTCGGTCACAGAACCCTTGCAATCAACAGAGGAGAAGCAGAGAAGATCTTGACCGTATCGGTCATCGCGCCCGTTGAAAGAATACTCGGATATCTTGAGAAGCAGGTCATTACGAAAGACAACGAGTTCACGACTCCCGTATTAAAAGATGTTGTAGCCGATGCATATGACAGACTCATCGCTCCGGCAATAGAGCGTGAAATAAGAAACGAACTTACAGAGAAGGCTGAAGAGGGTGCCATCTCCGTATTCGGTAAGAATCTTGAGCAGCTTCTTATGGCTCCTCCCATTGCGGGAAAAGTAGTGCTGGGATGGGACCCTGCCTTCAGAACCGGATGCAAGCTTGCGGTTGTTGATGAGACCGGAAAGGTTTTGGACACGAAAGTCATTTATCCCACGGCCCCTCAGAATAAGGTCGAAGAAGCAAAGTTCGAAGTTAAGAAACTTATCAAGAAGTACGGCATCACCCTCATTTCCCTGGGAAACGGAACGGCTTCGAGAGAATCTGAGCAGGTTATCGTTGATATCATCAAAGAATGTGACACACCTTTACAGTATGTAATAGTAAACGAGGCAGGCGCCAGCGTATATTCCGCAAGTAAACTTGCTACGGAAGAGTTCCCCAATTTCGATGTGGGACAGCGAAGCGCAACTTCTATGGCGAGACGTCTTCAGGATCCTCTTGCTGAGCTTGTTAAGATCGATCCCAAGTCCATCGGTGTCGGTCAGTATCAGCATGATATGGATCAAAAGAAGTTGTCTACGACTCTGGGCGGTGTGGTTGAAGACTGTGTTAACCACGTAGGTGTGGATGTAAATACCGCATCCGC
>JAGCTJ010000099.1 GCA_017963665.1 Lachnospiraceae bacterium
GTCACATAGTTGTGAATGATGTATTTAAGCGGTATCTGCTCGCTTACTTTGAACACTTCCCTGTCAAGGAAAGGAACCCTGAGTTCAAGGGAGTTTGCCATGGTCATCTTGTCTGCTTTTAAGAGGATGTCGTAAGGAAGCCATAAATGCATGTCCGTGTACATCTTCTTTAAAAGATCCGGCTTGTCCGCAACTTCTTCAAAGATGGGCTTTGTGATCTCCTGATAGTTCTTGCCGTTTTTATACTTGGGCTTAAGCAGTTTGTCGGCCTCTTCGTTGTTCATGATGAACGCCTGACCGATGTAGTAATCTTCAAGCTTTGAGCCTGCCTTTATAAGGAAATGCCTTCCTTTCATGTTGGGCATCTTCTCGGCAACTTTCTTTATACCCGCTCTTACGGGATAAGGAACTTTAAGATATCTTGCGTACTCCTTGGGAGTTTCATACTCGTAATATCCGCCGAAAAGTTCGTCGGCACCTTCGCCCGAAAGCACAACCTTTACTTCCTTGCTTGCCATGTTGGCAAGATAGTAAAGGGGAACGGCCGAGAGGTTTGCGTGGGGCTCATCCGAGTGATATTGCACTGTGGGAAGTATATCAAAGAACATTTCCGGGGTAATATCTTTCTTCTGATGCTTCATACCAAGGATCTTGCAAAGTCCCTCCGCATCACCGATCTCGTTAAATCCGGGAGCCGTGATGTTTCCTGCAAATCCTACCGTGAATGCCTTGTCAACGTTTGCGTTTGCAACGATGTAACTTGAATCTACACCGCTTGAAAGGAAGGCTCCGACTTCGACATCGGAGATCTTATGATATTCGATGCTCGACTTCATGATGTCGTTTATCTTGTTAACGCAGGTCTCAAGATCGTCGTCGTTGTTTTGATACTCGATCTTGAAGTACTGTCTTATGTCCATCTTTCCGTCTTTGTAAGTAAAGCAGTGTCCCGGATTAAGCTTGTGAACGTTTTTGAAGAAAGAATCCGTGGGCACGCTGTACTGATAGCAAAGATAGGTCTTTAACGCGTCTTCGTTAAGCTCTTTTTTGAAGTTCTTGTGATGAAGAAACGACTTTATCTCCGAACCGTAAATGAAAAGTTCGGGAGTCTCGTAATAGTAAAAAGGCTTGATACCGAAAGGATCTCTCGCACCGAAAAGCTGCTTGTTTTTTCTGTCCCAGATTACAAAAGCAAACATTCCGCGAAGCTTGTCCACCACATCCGTACCGTATTCTTCGTAAGCATGGATGATGGCTTCGGTGTCGGAATTGGTGGCAAAGGTGTGGCCTTTCTTTAAAAGCTCTTCTCTTATCTCTTTGTAGTTGTAGATCTCACCGTTAAAGTTGATGACAAGGGAGTTGTCTTCGTTGTACAAAGGCTGATTTCCCAGATTAAGGTCGATGATACTGAGACGCCTGAAACCCATGGCGATCTTCTCATCGGTGAAGAAACCTTCTCCGTCCGGTCCTCTGTGCTTAATGGCGTCTGCCATCTTGTGAACCGTTTCGTTCTTTTCAGCTATTGTCATGTCATCGATAAATCCTGCGAATCCGCACATCAGATGTATACCTCTAAATAGTATTTTTGTTTATTCTGTATTTCTTCTTGTAGTTTATGGCACGAAGCACAAGATAGAACTTATGCTTAAATGACTTCTCCCCTTTGTACTTAAGAGGATCCACCATCTTGTGTTTCTTTTTAAGCTCAATCGCTTTTGCCACGTACTCGTCGTCTCTTACGTATTTTTTAAGCAACGAAAAGGGAACCATCGAAAGGAGCACTTCATCCGTAAGAAGTTCGAATTCTTTTTCTTTGTGCTCAAATACATCATCGAATATCGTGGTGATGAGGTTGTGGCCCAGTGCCGCAAGATAGTAGCTGGATCTTGCCTGACGGGGGTTGATCTCCATTACTTTGAAAGTCTTGTCTCTTCTGTCGTATTTAAGGTCGAACTCTGCGAAGCCTCTGTAACCGATCTTTTCGAGGAACTTCTTAAGTCTTTCCACCGTTTCCTCGGTACCGCCGAACTTGTTGAAGCCGTTGATGAGCACCGTGCAGTTGCCGATGGCCGAGGGAGAGTGCTCCTGAAGGCCTATCTGCGCAAAGCTTGCGAACTCGGCTTTTCCGTTTGAATTCACGTAGACCATGCAGTCAAAAAGATATGAGTCGTCACCGGGAATGAACTCCTGAACGATGAGGGTGTCACGATAACCGGAAGCTTTGACTTTGTTTATGAACTCAACCGCCTTCTCGGGAGTTTTTGCCTTGTATACTTTGGGCTGACCTTCGAACTTGTGCTTACCGTACTCTATGCCGTTACTGGGCTTAATGATGAGGGGATAATACATTTCTACCGGGATCGGAGCGGTTTCTTTTTCCTCGCAGTCATAATAGATCGTCTTTGCGAACTTAAGGCCCGCACGGCCGAATGCTCTGTAGAAGGTCTCCTTTACAAGGAAGGCGTCAACGATCTTAAGTGACGGCCCGTTGTAGATAAAATACTCCGAAAGTTCCTCAAGATTCTCCGCAAGGAGACGAACGTAAACGTCGTGACAGGGGATCGCAACTATCTTCTCACCGGCAAACTTTTCTTTCCCGTATTCAAGCATCGCCTTAACGAAGCCCTCTTTTGTCTTAAGATCGGGATGATAGGTGATATTTACGATGGATGAAAACTGTGTAAATCGGATGGGCTCCGTTGCGATGACGTCGATGTTTTCATTAAAGGCTTCATGGTAACATCTGGCCATGTAATATGTGTTCAAATCGGAGCCGATCAAAACTGCTTTATGCTGCATGCTTAATCCTCATAAATGCGTGGTATCGACGAATCAAGGTTCGTCATGAGTTCGTACATTGTGGTCATTACATGTCTTGTGATGGAGCGGATGGGAATCTCGGAACCGAATACCGTGACTTTGTCGTATCTCTTCACGCTCTCGTCAACTTTTATCTCGCACATTCCCATACCGATCTCGCCGATTATGGGGTATTTCTTACCGTTTATCGCCACAAAACTTCCGACGCGCTTTCTGTTGATGCCGTCTGCGTAACCGGTATCGATGGTGGCTACGTATTCGTCGGTCTCGGCTTTATGATTAAGACCGTATCCCACGTACTCTCCCGCTTTAACTTTCTTGACCTGTATAACTTCGGTGTAAAGAGTAAGAGCGGTCTTTATGTCCAGTTCGGGATAGGGCTTGCAGGGCTTAACGTGGTTAAGATTGTTCTTCATGGAAGCCTTTAACTTGCGAAGCCTGCCCTTTAAGGTGTTTGGATATTTGTTCATAAGATTGAAGCCGTAAAGGACGATACCGAAGCGGACCGCATTGGAAAAGTCGGGCTTTTCGTGGGCCATGATCGTCTGGCTTTTATCCACATGCACCATGGGAATGTCTTCAAGTGGGATGTCTTTTGTGAGCGCTTTGAATCTTTCAAGATCCCCGTCGTACTCGGTGTCCGCAAGACCCGTGGTATGAAAGTGTGAAAAAATACCCTCTACGGTTATATTCTCGTTCTCACTTGCGCTCTTATATATCGCTTCAAGCTCCTCTTTATCTTTAAAGCCCAGTCTGTTCATGCCGCAGTCGACTTTAATGTGAACTTTAAGTTTGAGGTTGCTTTCTTTGATCTCATCAAATGTCTCTTTGCAGTTTACGCACACGGAGATGTTATTTTGTTCGCAAACCGAAAGATACTCTTTATGGACGGGCTCCAGCATGATGACGGGAAGAGTCTTTTCGTACTCTCTTACCTTCAAGGCTTCGTTTAAGTTCGAAACCGCAAAGGCGTTTATACCGCCTCTTACCAATGCCGGAACGATTCCGTAACCGTGTCCGTACGCATTTCCTTTGACAACGGCGATGTAATACTTATGAGGATATGCCTTTGTAAGTACCTTCGCGTTGTTTTCAAGTATTTGATTGTCGATCTTGATGTAGGTTTTTCTGTAATTCTCGCCCATGCTCATATGATACCAAAACCTTGATAAAATAAAAAGTAGCTAAAACTGTCAAAAACATTACAAAAAGTGCGGTACCAAAACAGGCACCGCACCACATTATTTAATCTGTCCTTCAATATATTCCACAGCCGCATTTAACTGTGTATCAACCGATTCTTCGGCATAGTAAAGATCGGTGTCGAGTTCGACTTCGATGTCGGGCGCGATACCTACTTCGTGAATGCATTCACCGTTAGGCGTGTAGTATCTGCTCGTGGTAAGTTTGATACCCGATCCGTCGCTTAACGTATATATCTGCTGAACTATACCTTTTCCGAAAGTGTTCTTTCCTACCACAACTCCAACCTTGTAGTCTCTGATGGCCCCTGTCATAAGTTCGGAAGCCGAAGCACTGTACTCATTGACAAGCACCGCAAGGGGGATGTCTATGGGGTCTGTTCCATGGCAGGCATATTCTTCTCTGTTGCCGTACTTGTCCACGGTATAAGTGATGATGCCCGCGGGAAGGATGTCGTCACAGATTCCCACTACGGTATCAAGATTACCGCCGGGATTGCTTCGAAGGTCGATTATGAGACCTTTCATTCCGCTCTTTTTAAGATCGTCGTATGCGTTCTCAAACTGCGACAAAGTTACGTCGTCAAACTCGGTTATCTGAAGATATCCGATGTTGTTGTCAAGCATTCTGTGCTTAACGGTAGGAGTCTCAACGCTGCCTCTTGTAACGGTAATGTGAAGATAATCGCTCTCGCCTTCACGGATTATGGTAAGGACCACATCCGTATCGATGGGACCTTTTATCAAAGTGACAACTTCCGTAAGCGAAAGACCTTGGGTGGTAGCACCGTCAACTTCGGAAATAAGATCTCCGTCCCGAAGACCGGCTTTCTGCGCGGGTGAATCTTCAAATACTCCCGAAAGCATGGGAAGGTTTGATGTCTCGTCTATGGTTACGTAAGAACCGATACCGTAATATCTGCCGTCGCTTTCCGTGAACATCTGCTCAAGTTCTTCCGGTGTGTAATATACCGAATAGCGATCGTCCAAAGATGCGAGTATGCCGTCATAGATGGCGGTCTTCATCTCTTCCTCATCCACATTTTCTTCAAAGTAGAAATATCGGTCGATGAGTTCGTCTATCCTGTTGACTTTCGAAATGACTTCATCATCGATGATGTCACTTTTTTCAACGGTCTGATTACCGATGTTGAAAGGATTGGTGCCCGAAGGCTTGCTTGATGTGAACGCATTGTCCGCTTTATCTCTTGCGTTTACAAAAATGAGTATGCATACGACAAGCGTAAGCACGGCACCCGCCGCTGCGGCACCCGTAAGCAATCCAAGCCAGAACGACCTGGTTTTTTCTTTGTTCATTTCTTCCATTTCAAAATTTACCTCTTATCTAGGTAAGATAGGGCCAAGGGTTAACGTACTGGCCGTTAAGTCTTACGCTGAAATGCAGGTGGTTACCGGTAGAACTTCCCGTAGTACCGACAGCCGCAATAGTCTCACCCGCTACAACCACATCCCCTGATGAAACGTACAATTTGCTGGCATGCATATAAACGGTATAAAGACCGTCGCCGTGATCGATCATTATATAGTTACCCATGGACCAGTTGTAAGCCGAAGCCACAACAACTCCGTCGTATGCCGCAAGTATGGGAGATCCGCCCGGAGCACCCATATCAAGACCGCTGTGGAATTCCGATCTTCCGGTAATGGGGTGAGTACGCCATCCGAATTCCTCGGTGATCCTTGTGTACTGAGGAGCGGGCCATACGAACTGTCCACCGTCATAAACTATACGGTTCATGGTTGCGGCGATGGCCTTTTTCTCTTCAAGAATCTTTGCTTCCAAAGCTTCTATGGTGGCAACCTCGGCTGCGTATTCCGCCTCGTAGTTTGAGATGGCAGCTTCGGTATTTTGTATCTTCGTCGAGTAGTTTGCGAGCTCGGTCTCTTTTTCTTTTAGCAGTAAAGACAAAGTGTCTTCTTCTGCTTCCGCCGCTGCTTTCGCTTCGTCAAGAGATGCCTTCTCGGCTTCGAGGGTTGCCTTACAAATCTCAGTCCACTCTCTTGTTGCCTGATATTCTTCGAGTTTTTTCCTGTCGTACTCTTCAAGTCTGTCAATATATCCGGCCTTCGTGATGAAGTCACCGAAGGTTTTTGCGTTGAACATGATGTCGAGGTAGAAGGTCTCGCCCTGCTCGTACATGAACTTGATACGATCCTTCATGGCCTGATATTGATTCTCTTCGGTCTCGATCGCCTCGTTTAATTCCTGCGTGGCGATGGTAATATCGTTTTCTTTGGCAACTATGAGGCTGTTAAGCTCGTCGATATGACTCAAAACTTCGTCAAGCTGACCGTCCACCTTCTCAACGTATGCCGCAGTGTCTTTCTTGTACTGCTCAAGCTCTTTTTTCATAGCCTTCGCGTCAGAAATCTGATTCTGAATCTGCTTTTTTAAGTTTTGAGAATCCTGTATCTGTTTTTGCTTTTCTTTTATGCTGTCGCTGGTGATGGAAGAATAGTTGGTCGCATAAGAAGCCTGCGCGGGAATGCCTGCGGCAAGCGCGATCACAACTATGAGCCCGACGACTTTGTTATATTTCTTCACAAGTGTCTCCTTGGTGAAAACAGTAATTTACTAAACTCTCAAATGCTTTCTTACGGTAGAGAAACTGCCGAAAAATCCGATTCCCACACCGATGGCAAGGGAAAGGGGAAGAAGTATCTTAAATATCTCCTCGATCGTTAAGAAGTTAAGGAGTGACGCCAAAACCGAGAAAGATTCGGTCACAAAACCAATGGCTTTGTTGTAAAGGAAATAGATAACGCCAAGAGGAATCGATGAACCGATAAGTCCGATGAGAATACCTTCGATAACGAATGGTGCTCTCGTGAAGAAGTCGGTTGCGCCGATGTATTTCATGATGGTGATCTCTTCTTTACGAACATGGATACCTATCGTAACGGTATTGCTTATAAGGAATACCGATACAAAGAAAAGTAAC
>JAGCTJ010000009.1 GCA_017963665.1 Lachnospiraceae bacterium
CGAAAACAGCACAAGCCAGCAGAAGCTTTCCGCAAACGTGGTTGCTCAGATCATGGCATTTGCATGCGGTAAGGACGACGAGAACCGCAATAAATATTTCGAAGGAAACCGTCCTTCAAGTGTCATCGTAGGTGACAGACTTACTCCCGAAGCTCTCGGTGCCATACTTGCACACTTCGAGAACAAAGTAATGTTCCAGGGCTTTATCTGGAACTTAAACAGTTTCGATCAGGAAGGCGTACAGCTTGGTAAAGTGCTTGCAAAGAAAGTTCTTGCGGGCAATACCGACGGAGCGCTTAAAGCATACGCAAAGCTTTTCAATATTTAAGGAGGTAGGATATGCATTACACACCCAAAGGAATCTGTGCCGTAGCTATCGATTTTGAAGTTGAAGAAGGCAAAGTTAAAGATGTAAAGTTTACCGGCGGATGCGACGGTAACCACAAAGGACTCAACGCCCTTATAAAAGGTATGAGTGTTGACGAAGCTATCGAAAGATTGAGCGGAATCACCTGCGGTCCCAGACCTACTTCATGCCCCGATCAGCTTGCACAGGCACTTAAAGAATATAAAAGTAAGGCAGTTTAAGCAAAATGAGTAAAAAGATTGTTTTAACGGGCGGCGGTACCGCGGGACATGTTACCCCGAATCTGGCCCTGATACCCGAACTTAAAAAAGAAGGTTACGAGATCACCTATATAGGTTCCTACGACGGAATCGAGAAGAAACTCATCTCGGATTTCAACATTCCTTACTACGGAGTATCAACCGGAAAGTTAAGAAGATATCTCGATCCCAAAAATTTCAGCGATCCTTTCAGAATCGTTAAAGGTTACGCCGAAGCAAGAAAACTTCTCAAAAAGTTAAAGCCCGACATTATCTTTTCAAAAGGCGGTTTTGTAAGTGTCCCTGTCGTAAGAGCGGCTTCGACCCTTAAGATCCCTTGTATAATTCATGAATCGGACATTACACCGGGACTTGCCAACAAACTTTGCATTCCGGTAGCTACAAAGGTCTGCTGCAATTTCCCCGAGACAATGCAGTACATCCCCGAGGATAAGAGCGTTCTTACCGGTACTCCCATAAGAAGCGAACTTACCGAAGGCAACAGAGCAAAAGCGAAGGAACTTTGCAAATTTACCGACGACAAACCCGTTGTTTTGGTGATCGGCGGAAGCCAGGGTGCCGGAAGCATCAACAAGATCGTTCGTTCCACCCTTACAAAACTTCTCAGTGTATACAACGTTATTCACATATGCGGTAAAGAAAAGATGGACAATCTGCTCTTAAATCAGCCCGGATATGCCCAGTTTGAATTCTTAAAAGAAGACCTTAAAGATGTATTTGCTTTGTGTGATGTAGTTGTTTCCAGAGCCGGAGCCAATTCGATCTGCGAACTTCTTGCATTAAGAAAGCCCAATCTTTTGATCCCTCTTCCCGCTACCACGAGCAGAGGAGACCAGCTTCTCAATGCGGCTTCTTTTGAAAAACAGGGATTTTCCTTGGTACTTCATGAAGAAGAACTGGATGAAAAGAGCTTTATGAACACCTTGGCGGATCTGTATACCAACCGTCAGAAATACATCGACGCGATGAACAAATCCGACCAGATGCAGCCGACTCTTACGATCATGAGACTCATTAACGAGTACAGAAAGAACGATTAAGATCAACCGAAGTTTTCATTCAAATATTCGGCAAAATCATAGTTGTCTCTTACGAGACCGAAGTTAAGACCCTTTATCGAGACTACAGCGATCAATACGATCGTTAAAACGATCGCCGATATTTTTATCACCGACAGAACTTTATCCGATTTCCCGGGATCTTTTGATTCCGGGTTTTCTTTTTTCTTTAGTGCCTTTAAACATCCGGGCAACTTCATATAACCCATGACCGCCACGGGCAGGATGAACACATATCCCAAAAACGCATATTGTGACTTTGCTTCCCATACGATATGGAAAAGGAACATTCCTATAAAGATCATAGGAAGCAACAGGGCTTCGAGACTTTTTTCTTTTTTCCTGAATGCAAGTATGAAGAAAACGCATCCCAAAACGATGAGAAGCTGAGCGATATCCAATACGGATACGGCTTTTACATAAGTGTTGTAGGAAGAAAACAGACTTACGAGCGCATTTTCTTCTTTCTGTGAGGCTCTCAATATCCAGAAGCTTCCGCATGTCGGCTCGTTCCATTGAGACGCCGTTTTTCTTACAAAGAAATCGACTGCCGCATTTTTATTGCTCTTAAAGTG
The DNA here is from genome assembly GCA_017963665.1 of Lachnospiraceae bacterium. Lineage (GTDB taxonomy): Bacteria > Bacillota > Clostridia > Lachnospirales > Lachnospiraceae > UBA1258. Next base: position 2,261 of record JAGCTJ010000009.1, read on the forward strand.
ATCCAGTCTGTTCTTTATGTTCTTGCGACATATCTGCTCGTGACCTTCTTTTTTGAAGCCCGCTTCGCGATAATCGTCTTTGGCATTGTCGGTATACCATCCCGGGCCCGCAACGTGTTCCGAAAGTCCGAGATCTACCCAGCTAATCGTGGGCATCCCTTCATTCAAAGGCTCTCCCGTTCTTGACGTAACTATCGTCTTTGAAACGGTAGTCGCCGCGAACAGAGCCGCTATAAGGGCGATCGAAACAATAAAACTCCTCAATGCCTTTCCCTTGGAAAAACCTTTAAACAATGCATAAATGATCATGGCGATCGCTGCGATCGCGAAATTGCTCTTAAAACAAAACGACAAAGTAAGGAGCATGATACTCAAAACGATCTGTATCATCTTCCCGCTTTTAAAGTAATGGAACCAAAAATCGATCGCAAGTATCGCAAGAGAAAGTCCCGGAACGTTTCCGTAAACGAAAGAATTGTACAGTATCATCGGTGCCCAAAGTATGGTTATGAGTATCACGATGAGACTTGTGGCACGATCTGCTCCCATGAAGCGGGAAATGTCGGAAACGGCGGCTGCCAAGATCACGGTTAAGACGCAGTTGAGCGTCTGATATACCATGAGTTTATATCCTCCGAACAACGAATCGATAAACGAAAAGAGCAGAAGAGTTCTCGACTGAAACGGATACATATCAATGTAGTTGTACCAGCCGTTCTTAAAGGCCTCATAATCACCTTTTATATATTTATCTGCCGCGTCGTGAAGCCACGTAGCGTCTCCGAAAGGCACAAACTGTGTACACCATACCCATGTAAACGTTATGAAAAGAAGCAACAGCAAAAGACCTGTCTTCATCATCAGAAACAGGCGATCGTCTTCATTTATTCTTTTTTGCAGTCGGTATAAGGGTTTTAGGAAAGAAAGTCCTATCGTGAATCCCGTAAACAGGATCGAAACGATCACGTTTACAAAGACATTGTCTTTTAAGAAGAATATCTCATCGGACCACGTGACATATGAAGTGCTCACGGCACTCATAAAGAGTAACGTGAGCATGATCGGTACAAAGAAAAAAGTTATTACATAAACATAAAAGGAATCGGATTTTTTCATTTTACTTAAATGACAATTTCGCCTTCATATCCTTTAAAGCTTCTTCCGACTCTTTGCCGGGTTTCCATCCTATCTTCTGGCCGTCGTTTACGTATCTGGGAATGACGTGAAGATGATAGTGCATAACGGTCTGACCCGCAGCCTCACCGTTGTTCTGAACGATATTTACGCCGTCGCATTTAAGCACTTCTTTCATTCTTGAAGCAACCTTCTTTGCAAGAACCATTGCCTTGGAAAGAACGGTGTCATCGATCTCGAAAACATTTGCATAGTGCTGCTTGGGTAAGATAAGAGCATGTCCGGGATTGGCCGGAGATACATCAAGGATTACAGTGAAAGTGTCATCTTCATATATTACATTTGTTTCAAAAATTCCGTTTGCAAGTTTGCAAAAAATACAATCATCCATCTTTTTAACCTCTTTTTATGAAAATACGAAAAGCGTATCAAGCGCTCTTAATGCGGTAAAGTCACCCTTCATGGTCATCTCGCCCGACATGAATACCCTTTGGAATGTAACGTTTCCTTTGATGATCTCTTTAAGCTTGTCTTCGGTTAACGACAGCTCAACGTCGACTTTATCGACTTCCTTATAAACACACTCGATGTCGGGACCTTCGATCGAGATATAGAGCGGAAGTTTATGTCCCGCGATCCTGAAAAGATATGTGGCATCGGTTCCGGGCTGAGCTTTGAAAGCATCTTCGAAATCGCTTATATACAATGTATCATCATTTTCGGGACCTACACCCATCATGTCTCTGAACATGCTGGCAAGTTCGGAAATGTCTTCCTTTTGTTTTTGAACGTAAGCATCGTCGGAAGCATACTGCGAAAGCTGCTCGGTCTCCTGAGGAGTGAGATCGGCGTTCTTTGTCATGTATACTTTTTTCTTGACCGCCTGATTGCTTGCGGGAAGGCTGGGAACTTTCTGACTTATGGTGCGGTACATATTCTCGGCTTTCTTTTCGATAAGCCTTGAATATTCTTCGCTTTCTTCAAATACGGAAATGTCTTCGATATAACCGCATATACCACTGCAGGGAAGTCCGCCGAGAATCTCCCAGGCATTTGAAAGATCGAGTTTTCCTTCTCTTTCGCCGTATGTTGTGGCCATAACTATGGGACACATATAGATCTTCGAGATTTTTTCTTTGTCCCCATATAACCAACATGCATCAAGGAACTGCTGCATGAAACCGCCTATTCCGTACCATTCGACTGTGGTGGCGAGAATGACTCCGTCTGCTGATTTAAGAGTCTGGGGAAGGGTTGTAATGGTATTTTTGAGCTCGTGAAGATTGAACCTTTCAACCGTCACATTGATCTCTTCCAATACAGCCTGCATCTTGTTTATTACATACAAAGTGGGATCGTCGATGAGTCCTCGACCGCCGTAATAAATATTTATCTTCATGGGATTACTCCTTCAAAGAATATTTTAACTTGATGGGGTTTTTTAGTAAAGAGATTTTAACAGTATCTAAAGATTTAACCCATTCTGACCGAAATAATATTTGATCGGAAAGGTTAGGAAAATCATTTGAAAATTACATTTGATAATCAGATACAATCCAAGATTGAACGCTCACCCGAAAATATCGGTTCTTACAAAAGCGCAGAAAATGCATACGCATCCGCGGCAGCAATAATCTCACCCTCACTTGACACGAATACTCAATACGAGACAGGCCTTAAAGCCGTCGGTGATGTCATGAATGAGGCTTTTGCCAAATCCATCTCCAACGAAAAAGACGAGATGATCGTTTTGGCGCATACGGTTTCCAAAGAAGAATTCAAAGACTATTTAAAGAACGGCAACCTTAAGGATGTCGATCTTTCCGATGCCGTAAACATAGTTGACCACATCAAGATGGAACTTATAAAGGGCGGCACCGAAATAAAAGGCTTTACCGATACGCTTGATGAGGATATCAAGGACGAAGTTACGAAAGCGGCTGAAAAAGCAAGTACTTTGACCGAGATGACCGATCCCATGAAGCGTTATTTTGTTGCCACCGGCAAAGAGCCTACCATCGACAATCTTTATCTTGCAAAATACACTTCCGGAAATGAAACCAATCCCGGCAATTCACAATACTTTGTTACGGATTCCACTGGATATCTTGCTAAGAAAGCCGATTTTACAGACGACAAAGAACTTACTCTTCAGGTCGAAGACATTCTTTCAAAAGAAGGATATCCCGTTAACGAGCAAACCGTATCGGAAGGTGTATGGCTTGTTAAAAATTCCCTTACAATAGACAAGACTCACCTGGACAGACTTGAAAACATTAATTCCGTAACTCTTCCAATTAACGAAGAAAGAGTAAAAGAATTTATCGATATGGCTGTTTTCGAAGGAAACAAGCCCGGTGAAGCCGATCTTTCAAGCAAAGAAACGATCTATGAAGAAGCCGTCAGGATCACCGATGAGATTCTTAAAATGTCCGATTCCGAAGTACATGCAACGAGAGTTCTCGAAGAAGCAAGACTTAAGATGACGACGGAAGCCAATCTCGAACTCATAAAGAGCGGATTTTCCATTGATACAAAAGATCTTGAAGCTTATGTCGAAGCTTTAAGAAGCGTTGAGCAGACTCCCAAATATCAAGAGTCCAAAGCGATTCTTGAAGTAAAAGAAACTATCAACGATCTTAAGGAAATTCCTGCGGCGATCATCGGAAAAATGCTTCCGGTCATTCCCGATGCAGATCTTCTTACGATCAGGCAGGAAGGTAATAAACTTAAGGCTTCCTACGAATCGGCAAACATCGAATATGAAAAGATGTTCACCGAAGTTAGAAAAGACCTGGGCGATTCAATAAAGAAAGCTTTCAGAAACGTTGACGACATTCTCTCTTCAATCGATGTGGAGGCAACAGATGAAAACCGACGCGCAGTAAGGATTCTTGGTTACAACTCAATGGAGATTACCAAGGAAAGCATAAAGGAAGTAAGAACTTACGACGAAAAGCTTACAAATGTCCTTAAATCCTTAACTCCCGCCGATACGTTAAACCTTATAAGAAAAGGCTCTTCACCCGTCAATTTAAGTATAAAAGAACTTTCCGACTACCTTGAGCAGAAAGAAAACGCTCCCGAGGAAAAGATGGAAAAATATTCCAAGTTCCTTTACAAACTTGAATTGAACGACTCTATTAACGCAGAAGAAAGACAACAATATATAGATGTCTACCGTCTTCTCCATCAACTTGAGAAAACGGGATATGCAGCTATCGGTGGTCTTCTAAAGACAGGAAAAGAGCTCACTTTCGGAAACCTAAAAGAGGAGATTAAGACTTCAAAGCATACCGGCATGGATGTCACAATTGATGAATCCTTCGGATTTGTTGTCAAAGAACTTGAAAGCGAATTTGAGCCTTCAAAAATGAAAGTCATGTCATTAAACGATTCGACCACTCTTTTCGAAGCGTACGATGCGATGAATGAAAACGCTCCTGACAAAGAGGCCGAAGAAGCATATGTTAACGAACAGTACCGTGAATTCAAAGCAGGACTTTCGGTAAGAGAATCGTCACTTTACGAGCTTTTAAACAATTCCGAGCATGTAACCGCCACAAACCTTCTCGCTACGGAATCGATGATCTACAACAGATCCGGAATGTTCAAAAGAGTTGATGACATCAGAAAAAAAGATTTCCGTGATGAAGCAAAGGCCGTTAAAGACAGTTTTGATGACAAAGATACAGCCGATGAAAAGTACGAAGAGATGATCGACAATTCCAAAGATGCCGTCTACGAAAAGGCTATGGAATCTACCCGTTACATCGACGTAAAGACCTTAATGCTTACACATAAACAGCTCTCGCTTGCGGCTTCTTTTGTCCGTAATGAAACATACAATCTTCCGATGGAGATTGACGGCGAGATGACCGATGTTGTATTAAAGGTCATTCACAACGAAAATGAAGAACCCAGCGTAGCCGTTTCGCTCGAAACACCTTACCTTGGCAAGGTAAACGCCAGATTTTACGTAAGCGGTGACAAAGTTGAAGGATTTATCGCATGTAATTACGAAGAAACGGTTGATGAAATGACAAAAGTTGCCGATATATTCGGTGAGGGTGTAAAAGCGGTTTATTCAAAAGATACCGGAACGCCCGGATTTTACAAGCATCCGATGAAAGACAACAGCGAAAAAGTATCATCGGTTGAATTGTATAAAACAGCCAAGAAGTTTCTTGATAATCTTAAATAAAGTTAACCCCACTTATTGTACGGAGGACACATATGAAGATTAATTACAACGTCTCTGCCATGATTGCCAATGCAGCATTAAAGCGCAGCGATAACATGCTCTC